>CAZNZF010000024.1:0-20870 GCA_964577465.1 uncultured bacterium
GGTCCCGAGGATGTCCCGGAGCTCGCGGAGCTTGTCGGGGTTGCGGCTGGCGACCAGGATGCGATTCATTGCTTAAAATAATTCATGCGTTTATTAAAAATCTTAATTTTACGCTTGACATTTTAAACTTCTCCCGCTATACTTCCTCTCGGACCGGGTGAATGCGCCCGAAAAAAGAAGCAGCCGACACGGACATTTTACCAGACGCGCGGGAACCGTACTATCCAGACACCGAACGAGCCACGTGCGTTCCACATTTTAGCAAACGCGCGGGAGACGTACTAAGCCAAAACCGTCCGAGGAGCCGAAAATGCCTTACCCCGTACCCGGTCACTGCCCCGTCTGCGGCAAGGAGTTCAACGTCACCGAATTGTTGTGCAAGAGTTGCCGCGTCACGGTGCGCGGCGACTTCACCCTCTGCGACTTCTGCCGCCTGAGCTCGGAGCAGCGCGCCTTCCTGAAGCACTTCGTCGCCGTCGGCGGAAGCATCAAGGACATGGAGGGCATCCTGGGCATCAGCTACCCCACGGTGAAAAAGCGGCTGGCCGAGCTGGCCGACGTCCTGGGCGTGGGGCACCGATTCCCCAGGACGGACCCCAAACAGGCGGCCGCCGAGAGGCTCAGGTTGCTGGAGATGCTCTCCACCGGAGAGATGACGGTCGAAGAGGTTTCGAAAAAATTTGAGGAGCTAACCGAAGAGGAGGAAGGATGACCGCCGAAGAGAGAAAGAAAATCCTGGGGATGGTGGCCGACGGGACCATCACCGCCGACGAGGCCGAGCGGCTGTTCGATGCCGCGGGGGTAGACGAAGATACACCGCGGACCGTCCGGGCCGACAACAAGTTCCTCATCATCAAGGTCCACCAGGGCGACAAGACCAACGTCAACGTGCGCCTGCCGCTCGCCCTGGCCCGGCTGGCCAAGACGTTCATCCCCAAGGACATCGAGGTCAACGGCAAGCCGCTCGATGTCGACCTGGATCAGATAATCAGCCTCGTGGAGTCCGAGGTCGAGGGCAACATCATCGAGGTGCACCAGGTTGACGACGACTCCGGCGAGACTACCGACGTCGAGATTTTTCTCGAATAACGATTCTACTTGAGGGGCAAGGGCTTCGGCCGCTTGTCCGCCCCATTCGGGAGGGAGCGATGAATGCCGAGGAGAGGCGCAAGGTGCTGGATAAGGTGGTCGGTGGCGAGCTCTCCGCCGAGGAGGCGGACAGGCTCCTCGCCGGGAACGTCCCCGCCGTCGTAGGGCGGAACCGATTCCTCATGATCAAGGTCCGCCAGGGGGACAAGACCAACGTGGACGTCCGCCTGCCCATCGGACTGGCGAAAATCGCGAAGATGTTCGTGCCCAAGCAAATCGATGTGAACGGAGAGCCGGTGGACTTCGATTTCGACGAAATCGTCCGGGTCATCGAGAGCGAGGTGACGGGGAACATCGTCGAGGTGCACCAGGTGGACGACGAGACGGGCGAGGTCACCGACGTGAGCATCTACCTCGAATAGGATCGTCCGTGTATCTGCGGATAAAGGAAACAAGGGGCTTAAGCCCCTTGTCTTATTGTGTTCCGACCCGCCTTTTCCGCGCCCGCCGCGGGGACCGCCCGGTCAATGGACGCCGTTGATGGAAAGCGCCCGCTCCACCGGCTGGTCCGTGTCCACGTCGAACTGGTTGAAGATGTCCTTCGCGCCGAACTCATCGGGACCGATTCCCAGCTTGATCGTGTAGGTCCCCGTCGCCCGCCGGAGCTTGACGACCGTGGCGAAGAAGCCGTCGGGGTCGGGGGTGATGTTGGCGAATTCCTGGGCGGAGCCGCGGACGAAGCAGCCGGCCCAGCCGTCGGCCAGAAGCCAGCCGGAGAGCTTCACGTTGTAGAAGGCGCCGTCGGAGACGATGGAGATGGGATTAAGCTCGATGCGCTTGGAGGTGAACACCTCCGTGACGTGGATGCCCTCCAGGTCCCCCCGAGAGCCGTGTACGATCCCGATGCCCACCCGGTTGAAATCGGGGTCGAGGATGTTGGCCCGGTGGGGCGGCGAGTCCATCAGCCCCTCGAAGGTGGACCGGGTGAGGGCCGTCCAGTCGTAAGCCCCGCTGCGGTAATCGGCCCCGATGTTCTCCCCGACCCAGACCTCGGAGAGCCCCGCGTTGGCCACGCGCTGAGGGACCGTTTCGCTCCCCGGAACCGGCGACTCGTGGCTGAAGTAGTCCAGGGTGATCATCTCCCAGGAATGCTGCCGGGCAACCTGGGTGAAGGCCGGGTCCATGACCAGCGGAGCCAGGCCCTCCTCGGCGCGGGCGGCGTTGACGAGCTCCAGCATGAGCTCCTCCGCCTCGGCCTCCCCGGTGAAGGCGGCGGCGCCCGTCGCCAATAAAGCGCACAAAAACGCCGCGGTCAGCCTCCGGTGCACGGTTCCACCTCCATCCACCCCCATTATAGCCGCGCGGACCCCGGTTCTCCAGGTTTCGCCGCTTGGCGGCTCTTTCATTCTGTGTTACCGTAACACGGTTGAACAGCGGGAGGGTTTATGGGAAAGCTACCGTTCGCCGTTCTTCTCTGTGTCGCGCTCCTGGTCTCCTGCGGCGAAAAGCCGGCGCCCCAGGAGGAGTACGTTCAGGACCCGCGGTCCACGACCGCCGAGACCCCCGACGTCACCGAACCCCTGGGGCTCCCCGCCGACGACCCGGCTACGGCGGTGGAGGCGTTTCTCCTCGCCGCGAAGCTGGACCAGGGGGAGAAGCTTCGAGAGATGCTATACCCGCCCGGAGTGGGTGAGACTGGCGCCGGGCTGGGTGAAAAGCTCAACAGCCTCGACGGCGCGGGAATCACCAATTGGGGCGATGTCACCCCGGGCGCGGAGCACCCGGGCGAGGGGGATGTGCGGTCGAGCCGGGAGGTAACGGCGCTGGTCCACCGGGGGGATTCGTCTAGCGTCTGGCGCTTCGACGTGGTGCGCACGAACGCGGGCTGGTACATCCGGGATTTTGAGGACTGACCCTCACGCGCCGGGGAGCTCATCCAGGAACGTGGGCCGGCCGCCCCGCCCCTTCGAGGCCAGGGCGTGGACCAATTCCAGGAAGGCCGTTTCGACGGCCGGCAGTCCGCGTTTCACCGCCGCGTCGAAATCCAGCAGCGCCGACTGCGCCTCCCACAGCTCGCGGGACGTGTGCCGCCCGGCCGCCCGCCGGTAGTCGTCGAGAAAGTAGGGATTCACCCCCGCCAGCCGCGCCAATTCACCGTCCTTGAGGTCGCGCCGCGAGTGGAACCGGATGAGCTGTAAAATCCGGTAGTGCCGCGCCAGGAGGCCGACGAGGCGGGGCAACTCGTTCGGGTCGGCCAGGGACCGGGCGGCCATGAGGCAGGCCTCCGCCTCCCGCCCCGCGGTGACCAGGTCGCACAGCCGGAAGGGGTCGAAGCCCGGCGCCGCGCCGACCGCCTGGGCCACCTGCTCCTCGGTGAGCGTGCCCCCCTTCTCCACCAACAGGGACAGGCTCTCGCAGGCGTTCTCCAGTGCGTCCAGGCTCCCGGCGGCGACCAGTATACGCTCCAGGGCCTGGGGGGTAGCCCCGACACCGCGCTCGTCGAGGAAACGGCCCGTGGCCCTGCGCAGGTCGGCCTCTTTCAACGGCTCGCACTCGACGGTGGAGTCCTTCAACTCCCTAGACAGGCGGGAGCGCCGGTCCAGTCGTTCCAGCACCACCGCCAGATGGTTGGGCGGCCTGACCCGGGGAAGCAGACGGAGCACCGTCTCCACCAGCTCCGCCGGGAGTGTGTCCCCTTCGATGACGGCGAGGCGGGCGGCGCCGAAGAAGGGCAGCGTCTCGACGGCGTCGGCGAGCTCGCCGGGAGCCACGTCGGTGCCGTACCGCTCCAGATCGGCCCCCGCCCCGAGGGCGTCGCGCAGGGCGGCCAGGGCCCTCCGGCGCAGTCCCGATTCGGGACCGGCGATGAGGGCCACGGCGGGCGGTTCTTTCCCCAGAACACTGTGCCAGCGGGTGAGGTTCACCCGTCAAGGATACCCGGCCCCGCCCCCGGAATCAAGGGCCGGATTGTCGTCTATTGTCTTGGGCGGCCCCGCGCCGTATAATCAGGCCGTGAGATTCATCGCCGCGCTTCTGATTATTCTGGCTCTCCTCACCGTCGCCTCCGGCGCGACGGAGGTTTACTACCGCACCCTTTCGAACCTGAGCTGCCGCCCGCTGGCGATGGGCGGCGCCTTTCTGGCCGTGCCCTGCGAGTTCGAGGCGGCGCTCTACAACCCGGCCGGCTTCGTCCACGGGCAGGGGTTCGGCGGCGTTCTGAATCTGGGGCTCAGCCTCTACTGGCTCTCCCGCGGTTTCGGCGAGGAGGCCAGATTTCAGGACGTGGAGCTCGGCGGCCCTCCGGGATCCGATTTCGCCACCCTCGCCCTGTCCACCCTGGTGGGTGCCAAGGCGCTCAGTTACTCCGTCGGCGGCTTCTACGCCTTCTGCAACCTGTGGGAGGAGAGCCTCGCCGACCCGGCGACCTTCGACGACCCCCACTTCTTCCACGTCAAGGGGCTCTGGGCCGACCGCTCCAACACCCTGGGCGCCGGGTATCATTTCCCCGAGGGGGTCACGCTGGCCGTGAGCGGGAGCTACTACTCCCGCGAGTACCAGGCGGTTAGCGATGGCGGGGCCTTCGGCGGAATCGGCGATTGGGAACGCAGGAGCGGCTACGGCTTCACCGTGGGCGCCACGTGGGAGTTCGTCCCCAGCGCTTACGTGGCCGCCACCTACGTGGACCTCCCCGACGACCTCCCCGGCTGCCGGGCCAACCTGGAGGGGTTCGGCGACGAGACCATCAACGTCGGCGCCGCGTGGTTCCCCTTCCCCGACGTCGTTTTTTCCCTGGACGTGCGCAACCTGGTCAACAATCGGGCCGAGGCCTTCCGCGAGGTCAGAATCGGGCTCGACCAGCGCCTGCTGCCCCACCTGACCTTCCGGGCCGGTTACGCCTACACGGGCGACCGGGAGCACCTGTGGAGCCTCGGGCTGGGGGTGGGCGACGGCAGCCAGGGCGCCGCCGGCGGCATCGAGACCAACCTGGCCCAGAGCAGCTACATCCTCAACTACACCTTGGTGAAGAACCAGACCGCCGACCAGATTTACCATCTCCTGAGCTTCATCGTGACGTTCTAACCCGCGGGCTCCCTTGACACAACGGTTTCTAGAGGGATACCATCCGCGATGAAAATGGCTGCCGCCGTAAAAGCCCTGATTCCGCTTCCGGCGCTGCTGGTGCTCGGCTCCCTGGGCTGCGTGCAGGCCCAGTTCAACGTGGAGCTGGTGGACGCCAAGACCATGCTGGAGAACCAGGTTCTGGGCAGCTACGCCGAGCTGGGGGAGGACGTGTGGATGGTCTCCAACGTCCGCGCGTCCGGGGAGCTCATCTACGGCTACGAGCCCCAGGTCTCCGAGGGCGAGCTGGACCCGGAGAAGGCCGCCGCCCTGACCGCGCTTCTGGACACGCTCTACACCGCCGATGAGGTCACCCGCCTGAAGACGGCCGGGCTCATCGGGGAGACCGCCGGCGGTTACCTGGCGGTGACCCCCGCCGGGGAGGGCGACGTCTACGCCGAGGAGATCGTCGGGCACGAGAACAACAACCGGGGCCTGGTCTACGACCGCCTGGCGGTCACCACGCCGGAGCTGGCCGGCTCCCCCGACCCCCGGGCCGAGGTGGAGGGCGTCTTCGCCCGGTACTACCGGGAGGCGCTCGCACCGGGGATGTACTACCTCGACGAAAACGGCAACTGGTTGCAGCTCTGAACGTCACGGCCGGATTGGAGAAAGGCGCGTCCAGCCGCTTCTTTTTTTATCCGAGGTGGATAGCCCTTGAGCAAACAGGGTAAAGCCAAACGACCGGCTTTCCGCACGCAGCGGGATGGGGTGGCCTTCCGCCGCCACGATTTCGCCAGATTGCGTACCAACGCGCAGAAGGCGCTGAAGGCCCTGCAGAAACGGGACCCCGACGGCGAGAAGAAGCTGCTCGACGATAAGGACGGCTTCGGTGCCGCCGTGGCCGACCTCGTCCGGGTGCCCGAGTGGTCCAACGTCCGCCTCGACCCGCGGGTCATCGCCGATTACATCGCCTCGAAGAAGCCGCCCGAGGGCGGCAAGGATGAGGCGATGGCCTCCTACATCGGGACCTGCCTGGATGAAATCGTGGACGACCAGGCGCGGATGGGGCTCACCGTCATCGCGCTTTCCGCACAGGTGAACCTGGTCGGCCGGAAACAGGACCGGCTGGCCTGGATGAACCTCATCATGCTCAACCTCTTCACCAACCCCGAGGTCAAGCCCCGGACCATCCCCATCCTGCACCACCTGTTCTGGCTCAACTACGGCGATTACGTGTTCCAGCGCAACGTGATGGGCTTCGTGGCGCAGGTGCTCGATCCGGACCTGCTCCAGGGCGACGCGTTCCGCGAGGTGCTGGCCCAGGATTGGGAGGCGGAGGCGATCGACCTCGGGGGCCTGGCGGACGGCTTCGGGGTCAAGCCCGAGGACGTTCCGGCCAAGGTCTGCGAGACGACGCGGCTGACGACCCTCGCCGGGGAGCGGTTCGAGGGGTTCGTTCCCGACGACGAGTTGGTGGAGCGGACCCTGGACGTCATCTCCGATCAGGCGGTGGAGCTGATGCGGGCCGCCCTGGACAACCGGGCCAAGCGGGAGGAGCTCGAGGCGGCCGCCGCCGGCCTCGTCCGCCAGGTGGCGGCGGAGGCCGCCCGCGCCTTCCAGGCCAAGGAGTACCTGGAGGGCCTGGAACGGGCCCTGACCGAGCTGGAGGACTCCGACGCGGGAACCCTCCCCCGGGAGCTGGCGCATCGGGCGAAAATCGTTCTCGGCAGCCTGCCCACCCGGTTCAACCCCCTCTTCGACGCCCTGTTGCTTCACGGCGTGCGCCGGAGGGCTGCGCGGGACTACCACGAAAGCGCCGAGAAGCAGGCGGAGCCCACCGAGGTTCCCGATGGGGCGGGGAAATCCGAGCCGTCCCCCGACGAATAGAAACACAGGAGGTTTCCATGCAGCGACGCACCGTGGTCACCGATAAAGCCCCGAAGGCGGTCGGCCCATACAGCCAGGCGGTTGTCGCCGGCGGCCTGGTTTTCACCGCGGGTCAGATTCCCATCAATCCCTCCACCGGCGAGCTCGAGCAGGACGACATCGAGACGGCCACCCGGCGCGTCCTGGCGAACCTTGACGCGGTGCTGCACGCCGCCGGAAGCTCCCTGGACCGGGCGGTCAAGCTCACCGTCTTCATGACCGACCTGGGGCTCTTCTCCAGGATGAACGAGGTTTACGCCGGGTTTTTCAAGGGTGAACCGCCCGCACGCTCGGCGTTCCAGGTCGGAGCCCTCCCCAAGGGGGCAATCATCGAAATCGAGGCCGTGGCCGTTCTCGACGATTGACCCGTCTCGAAGGCGACGCGAAAGCGCGTCCATGACCCGGCAGATATACCGCGGGCTTGACAGCCCTTCATCCTTAACCGTAAAATCCAAAATAGACAAGGGGTTTAACCGAGCGAAGCGAGCTATGCCCCCGGTAAAACCCCTTGCCCTAAACCATTGCGGACTGACCAGAAAAAGGGAGACCAGTTCATGAACCGCTCCCTCATTTACTCCGTACCGTTCATTTTTCTCCTGGCCCTCGCCTGTACGGACCTCCCCCTCAACGTCCACGGCGACACACCCACCGACGGCCAGTTGAAGATTTTGGCCCTGACCGATGTCGTGGAAAGCCTGGCCCGCAGGCCGGAGATGGTCCCCGGCCTCATCCAGGGGATCAGCGATGTCTCGAAGGAAGACAAGACCGCGCTGCACGATCGGTTGGAGGAGGAGCTCATCAGCGTCCTGACCCGACGGGGCTACTTCGTCGGGGCCGCGACCGCGCCCGAGGAAAAGAGCGAGACGGACGAGGCGCTGCGGGAAGCGCATGAGGAGAAGGAAAAGGTGATTTCCGGGGAGACTGGCACCGAAGGAAACATCCCCGGGGACCCGGAACCCGTGGAATCCACCCCCCTCTCCTCCCCGTCCCGGGGCGAGGGCCCCACCCATACCGTGGCCAAACCGGGCACTCTGGAGTACCGACTCATCGAGTGCCGGGTCATCTACACCCGGGCCGGATCGGGCGTGAAGCGTCAGGCCGTGGCGGTGGTTCATTTCCGCATCCCCAGCCCTTCGGGTGAGGGGTACGCCTGGGCCGGCGACATCACCGGCTCCGCCGAGGACGTCGTGTCCACCACGGCCGCCGAGGAGCTGATAGACACCCGCTACGCCGATATCGGACCCACACCGCCCGTGGTGGAGGAGACGCCGATTCTGGAGCCGATTATCGTGACCGCGGTCACCGTGGGCCTGATAGTCCTTTTCAGCTTCACCAGCCAGTAGAGTCGGCGAGAGACGGGGGCTGCGCTCGCGGTGCGTGGAGCCGAAATCGACCCCGGGTGCGAATCGGTTTTTCCGCGGACGGTGGCGGAATACAGCCTTGAGGTAAAAAACGCTCCACGGGCAGATAGGCTTCTCCCCGGATAATGCCGGAATACAGTTAAATAACGATTTAGAAAAAACGCCCCCTCGGGCTTTTTTCGCGGCGGTCGGCGTTCAACTCCGTCCCCTTGATTCTGAAGCTTGAAGTAAAAAAACGTCCCCGAGCGAATTGTCTACTCCCCGGATGGTGCCGGAATACAGCCCTCCGACTCAAATAAAAAACGCCCCCCCGGGCGTTTTTATACGTTCATCTGCGGGCTTTTTACTCTCGGCGATCCTAGCGGTAAAGGGTGAGGATTTTACCCCAGCTGGTTACCTGTACACCGGTGGACTGCACGACGATGGTCCCGCTGGCGTGGGGGTAATGGGGATCGTTGTAGTCGAAGGAGCCGATGGTGTTGAAAGTGCGGCTGTATGTTTCCCCCGGGTCCATAAATCCCGAGTCCCACAGCCCGTCCACGGATTTGGTGCGGTGCGTGTATAAACCGTCGTTGGTCCAACGGACGCGGTCTCCCGGTGAGATAGTGACGGTCGACGGATTGAAGAAATTATCGCCGATGCTGATGTCGTGTATCTCAGCCAGGGCCGCCATCGCCAGGATGAGGATGCCGAATGTGAGCAATCCTCGTCTCATCTCTCATAGCCTCCGATTCGGGGGGATTTGGCACATCCTCCACTATAATAATAGCCCGAAATCGAGAAATGTCAAGAGTCGGCGTTCTTTTTTTTATTTTTCGTGTGACCGGATTTTCCGTGTAAACGGTTGCGGCTCCGGTTTTTCAGGTGCGACGGTACAGCTTCCCACGTAAAAGCCCCCGCCGCGGTGGGACGGGGGCTCATCTTCGGATAATCCTACGGCTCGACGGCGTTGAGCTCGCGCACGAGATCGTCCGGGTCGAGCCCGTGGAGGACGGCGTAGAGCTCCAGTGTCTCGTCCCCGGCTGCGGGACATCCGGCGCAGTCGGAGCCGGTTATCCGCTTGACAGCCTCGGCCAGCCGCGGTGAGCGGCCGATTATATCGGCCATCGTCGTGTCCCGCGTGATTTTATCCGCCATGCTCAGTTGCCGTCCGCGCCGGCGACGGTTTCGTTCAGGTCCTTCACCAGGTCCGTGACGTTGTCCAGGCCGTGACCCATGGCGCCCTGCTCTATGGTCTCGTAGTTGGCGATATGGCAGCCGATGCAGTGCAGGCCGTGGGCCATGAAGATCGGGATGGTCTTCGGGTACTTCCGGACGACGTCCTCGATGATCATGTCCTTGGTGATTTTCTCGGCCAATGGTCCTCCAATTTGGCGTCCCGCCCGGTGGCGGTTTTTTTAGTTTCACGGTGCTCGAGTGTCATTCTAGCCGAAAAAGCGCTCGTTGACAACCCACAAGCCGGTGCCTATACTGTTTAAAAAGCCCTTGGAACACGTTGGAGGCTGATTGTTCTTCCGTTTTTCCGTTTCCGGGGCGCGGGGGATTGTGGGCGATGGCCTGGATCCCAAGCTGGCCCTCGAGCTTTCCGCGGCCTTCGCCGGGATATTACCGGCGGGTCCGGTGGTCCTCGGCCGCGACAGCCGCACCTCGGGGCCGATGCTCCGGCGGGCCGTCATCGCCGCCCTGACCGGCTGCGGGAGGGATGTGGTGGACCTGGGCATCTGCCCCACCCCCACCGTGCAACTCGCCGTGGAGTGGCTGCGGGCGGCCGGCGGGATGGTCATCACCGCCAGCCACAACCCCGCCGCCTGGAACGGCCTAAAGTTTGTCGGCGCCAGGGGGACGTTCATCCCGCCCGGGGAGCTATCCCGGTTGAAGAAGCTCCACGATGACGGGGAATACGGCTGGGTCTCCCACGACCGAATCGGGTCCGTCACGGAGAGGATAGACCTCGTCGGCCGCCATGTGGACGAGGTGGCGGGGCTCGTGGACTCCAGGCAGATAAAAGGCGCCAACCTGCACGTGGTGGCCGACTGCTGCCGCGGGGCCGGAGGCGCCGTCATCCCGAGCCTCCTGGAGAAGCTGGGGGTACAGTTCCGCTGCCTCGGCGCCGAGACCGACGGGCTGTTCCCCCGCGACCCGGAGCCGGTGCCCGAGAACCTCGCCGAACTCTGCCAGGCCGTGGTCGAATCGAGGGCCGACCTGGGGCTGGCCTACGACGCCGACGTGGACCGCCTGGCCCTCGTCGGGACCGATTGGAAGCCCATCGGGGAGGAGCGGACGCTGCAGTTGGCCTGTTGGGCCCTTCTGGACCGGGGCGAGCGGGGCGACCTGGCGACCAACGTCTCGACCAGCCGGGGCCTGGACGACGTGGCCGCCCGCTTCGGGGTGCGGGTCCACCGAACCCCCGTGGGCGAGGTGAACGTCGTCGAGGCCATCGTCGAAAAGAGCTGCCTCGCGGGGGGCGAGGGGAACGGCGGCGTCATTTATCCCCGCCTGCATCTGGGCCGCGACGCCCTGGTCGCCACGGCGCTCATCGTCGAGTTCCTGGCCCGGTCCGGCCAGGGGATTCTGGGGCTGGTCAAGGAACTCCCCGTGTACGTGATGCTGAAGCGCAAGGCCCCGCTGCCCGAGTCCAGGGTCCTGCGTCGGGTTTACGACCGTATCCGAGAGGCTCATCCCGATGCGGCGGCCTCGGAGTTGGACGGGCTCCGGTTGGACTGGGAGGACCGCTGGCTCCACCTGCGGCCTTCGGGGACCGAGCCTGTCGTGCGCATCTTCGCCGAGGCTCCCGACGAGGACGCGGCCCGTGAGCTGGTGGACGGGGCCCGGGTAATTCTGGAGGTCGGCGATGGAGAATAGCCCGTCCGTCGTCGTCCGGCCCTGCGGCGTGGCCCACACCCCGTACACCCCCGAGGCGCGGGGGCCGATTCAGGGCGTCTTCCGCGAGGACGTCGAGTTGCGCCTGGAGATTTTCCCGCCCTACGACGCCTGCCTGGACGGCCTGGAGGGCTATTCCCACCTCATCGTCCTGTTCCACTTCCATCTCATCCGTGAGGAGGAACGCACCCTGCGGACCACGCCCTACCTCTACGACCACGAGGTGGGCTCCTTCGCCTGCTGCTCGCCGAGGCGGCCGTCGGGGCTGGGGCTGGACATCGTCCGGTTCGTGCGCCGCGAGGGGAACGTCCTGGTCGTCGCCGGCGGGGACATGAACGACGGCAGCCCCATCCTGGATATCCGCCCCTACATACCGGAATTTCACTCACTTCCCGACGCCGAGCTGGGCTGGATTCGGGGCCGCATTCCCGAATAGCGGCGCGCCGGTGGGAATCGTTAAATATCGGGGGCCGTCGGCCCCTTTTTTCCTGCAGGAACCGGGAGCGAAACGGGGGCGTAGAATACCAATCGCCCCTTTTTTCCGAGGAGTCGCCATGCGGATGCGGCATTTTCTCGTCGTTCTCGTGTTCTTCGTCGCCCTGGGTCTCGCGGGGTCGCTCTCGGCCCTGGAAAACGAGCCTCCGCCGCAGAACGCCGACGTGCAGCAGGCGGAACAGGTGTCCAACCTGTCCCCGACGTCCTGGACGGAGCCCGAGCCCACCCTGGAGCCCCTCGACACCGATGCCCTGGCGACCCTGGCCGACGGGCTCCGGCTCGGCTCCCCGGAGCGCGTGGGAGAGTCTTGGGTCTTTCCCCTGTTTCTAAGGGAGCCCGGGACGGACGAGTACCTCACCCTGGCCGAGGCCGGGGAGGAGGGCCTCCTGGGGGTCAACGAGCTCGAGTCGGCGGAGGTGAACGCGGTGGAGCTCACCTGGGAGACGGGACGGCCGCTCTTCATCCTGGCCGGCCAGATGATCCGCGGGGCGAAGCAGGACCGGGTTTTCGCCCGCGACCTGCTCCTGACCGGACGGGGCCGCGGCCCGATGCCCGTTTACTGCGTGGAGTCCGGCCGTTGGACCAGCGGGCCGACGGAGTTCAACGCGGCCAAGATGGTGGTCGGCAACGATGTCCGGGGCGCGGTGAACTGCCAGGCCGACCAGGGGGTCGTCTGGTCCAAGGTCTCCGAGGCGCAGGGAAGCGTGGGCCAATACTCCGAGACCTCGGCCTACCGGGTCGTGCTCGAGGATTCGCGGGTCAGTGCCGTTGCCGACGAGCTGGGGGGTGTCTTCGAGAGGTTCGCCGGGGACGGGGCGTGCGGCGTGCTGTTATTCGGCGGGGGCTGCGTGCTGGGGCTGGACCTGTTCGACAACGCGGCACTCCTCGGTGGGCTGGCGGGGGAGTTGGGAGTGGCCTACGCGACCCAGGCGGCGGTTCTGGAGGAGGAGCCCGGTCACCCCGAACCGGGCAAGCTGGTGAAGGAATTCGTGGAAGAGCTGGGCGGCCTGGCGACCTTCGCCTACCCCGGCGAGCCCGTGGGCGAGGGCGAATTCATCGTCGTCAACGACGGCCACCTCTCCGGGGGTTTTTTGGTGACGGACGGCGGGGTCGTCCACCTGATGCTGACCCAGTCTCTGCCCGAGTGATCCCGGTTTTTCGCCGTTGTGGGAGGCAAGGGGCTTAAGCCCCTTGTCATTTTTATATAAAAAGGGGGGCCGGCCGGCTTCCCGCTTTCACTAAGGATTCAGCTACCGCGTGTACTTCAACAGGAAGCGCCACAGCCAGCGCAGGCCGAAGAAGAGCCCGGCGGCCACGGCGATGAGCAGGGGGAAGAAGGCGGTCAGAAGGTGGGTGGAGAGATACTCCCACAGGGCCTCGTACCATGTGCGCACCGAGCCCTCGCGCAGGCTCTCCACCACCCGGTCGAAGAGCGCCTCGAAGGCGCGGTGGTTCGCCTCGGCGGTCTCACCGTGGATGGCGTATGTCCCGCGGTTGCCGTACAGAACGGTGCAGAGCCAGCGGAACGGCACGCCGTCCACCCAGTAGATGCCGTTGAGCCTCTGGGCCGCCAGACCGGCGGCCTCGCCGGGGATGGAGTCGAGCAGCCGGAAGCCGGGGCGGTGGATCTCGGCGTCCAGGAGCATGCTCTCCAGGAACAGGGCGCGGTTTTCGTTATCGGTGGCCGTCCCCGAGACGATGACCCCGATTTCGGCCACCGGCGCCCCCTCGTCGGTGAGCTCGGCCAGATAATCGTAGGCCCCGGCGGGGATTATCCGCCACTCCTGGGGCAGGGCGAGCCGGAAACCGGGTCCGACGCGGATGACGAGCTCCCCGCCGAAGTCGCGGCTCTCCTGGGCGACCGCCAGGGGCAGGCGGCAATCCAAATCGAGGAGGGCGACCGTCCCCAGGGCCGCGAGCCGGTCCCGCTCCCGCCACGGCCCCTCCAGCTTCCAGAGCCAGAGTCGGCGCGCGGCGTAGATGCCGGCGAAGAGCCCGAAACGGTTCCCCCGCCGGTACTCCACGGTGCGGGCGTAGGTCCCGTCGATTTCCCGCGAGACGAAGGGACCCAGCAGCTCCGCGCCCTCCAGTCCGCCCCACGAGACGAGCCCTCCGTCGGTGGGGGGCGCGTCCAGTTTCGGGCTCAACGTCAGGCTGAGCACGGCGGCGCCGTCGGCCCGGTCCGCGAAAAGGGAGCGGTCCCGGTAGGACACCTCCCAACCCTTCGGCACCTCGGCGACCATCATCCCGGCGGGACCGGCGACGGGGTGGAGGGGCCAGGCGGCGATGACGCCGAAAAGCCAGATGATTAGGTGGCTCACGCGGTTACGATGATGGGTCCGGTCGCGTCGCGGATGACGCGCTGGGTCCGCTGGCTGATGATGAGATGCTCCGCGCTCCCGGTGGCCCCGATGACGACCAGTTCGCCGGGGTCCAGGTCGGCGATGCGCTCCTCGAGGGGCAGGGTCAGCTCTTCGTATTCGGCCTGCCGGTCGTAGCTCGCCAGGAGCTTCTCGGCGGCGGCGCGGGTCGCGCCCTCGTGGATGACCAGAATCCGGTGCCCGTCGGAGAGGTCGGCGGCGAACCGCAGGGCCTCCTCGGCGGAGGGTTTGTCGTCGACGAGAACCACGACGCGGGACGGCTTCTCGAAATCGGCCGGGGCCAGCATGACCGCGGTGTTCACCCGCTTGAGCACCCCCTCGGCGACGTTGCCGAGCATGTCGTTCTCGTACTCGGCGTGGTCGCCCTGGCGCCCGATGACGACCAGGTCCACCCTCTGCGCCCTCTCGACCAGGGTGGTGGCGACGGGGCCGCTGGTGATGACCTCCTCGTAGGTGACCCCCGCCTTGCGGGCCAGCTCGGCGATGAAGCCCAGGGCGGTCTCGCCCAGTCCGCGCAGGACCGGCTCGGCCGCGGCGCGGAAGTCGGTCGCCGGGGCGAAGCCCAGCATCGCCGCCAGCCGGGCGAAGAAGGGGCCGTCCAGCAGGCGGATGTCCAGGACGTAGCAGCCGATGAGCTTGGTACCCGCGGCCTGCGCCGCCCAGACGCCGTAGCGGGCGGCCCCCTCGGCGTAGCGCGAGCCGTCGGTGCCCACCAGGACGTTGCGGATCATCTGTCTCTCCCCGGATGCGGTTCCGGCCAAGTGTACCAAAAAAAGACCCTGTTTTACGGAGGGCCGTCGGACCCGAGCCTCCACCGGAAGGCACGCATCGCGGCCAGGGACCGGAGTGCCAGCGCCGTCCGCCGGTCCCTCTTGCCCCGCACATGTCCCGAAAGCGGCGGCAGGAGGCCGAAATTGGCGTTGACCGGGCACGGGGGGCCGTCCTCGTCGTCGCGGTCCGCGCCGGACAGGGTTTTCACGAGACCGCCCAGCACCGTCTCCCGCGGCGGGACGAGCGGCTCCATCCCCCGCAGCCGGCGGGCGAGGTTCCTTCCCGTCAACAGGCCCGTGGCGATGGCCTCGACGTACCCCTCCGCCCCCGAGAGCTGACCCGCGACGAAAATCCCGGGCCGTCCCCGGAGCTCCAGCGTCGACGCCAGCAGCGCCGGACCGTCCAGGTACGAGTTGCGGTGCATCCGGCCGTAGCGCACGAACTCGGCGCGTTCCAGGCCGGGCAGGGAACGCAGGAGCGTCCGCTGGGCCGGCGGGGTCAGACGGGTCTGGCAGCCGACGAGGCTGTACCGCGTCCTCCCCCGGTCCTCGGCCCGAAGCTGGATGACGGCGTGGTACGATTCCCCGGTGTCCGGCCGGTGGAGGCCCACGGGTCGCAGCGGGCCGAAGCGCAGGGCGTCCCGGCCACGCTCGGCGAGCACCTCCAGCGGCAGGCAGCCCTCGAAGACCGCGAAGTCGTCCCCGACCAGTTCCCGGTCCACCGCGTGGACGGCTGCCCGGGGCAGCGTCAGCAGATTTTGCCAAAAAATCTCGTACGTCTCGGCGGTAAGGCCCACGTTCAGGTAATCGTCCCCGCTCCCATGACGCCCGGCGGGGAAGACCTTCTCCGGGTCGAGGCTCTGTGCCGTCACCACGGGCGAGGTGGCGTCGTGAAAAAAGAGCCGCCCGCGGCCCAGCTCCTCCTCCAGCTTCCCCATGAGCGTCGGGGCGGTGAGCGGGCCGGTGGCCAGCACCGCCGGGGCCTCCGGAGGCTCGGTCGCCTCCTCCCGGACGACCTCGACGAGCGGATCGGCCGCCAGCCTGTGCTCCACCTCCGCCGAAAAGAGCTCCCGGTCCACGGCCAGCGCCGAGCCGGCCGGCACCCGGGATAAATACGCCGCCTCGATTACAAGGGAGCCCAGCAGCTCCAGCTCGGCCTTCAGGCAGCCGTGGGCGTTGTGGAGCAGGGTGCTCTTGAGGGAATTGGAGCAGACGAGTTCGGCCAGCCCGCCGCCGGTGTGGGCGCCGGTCGTTTTTCCGGGGCGCATCTCGACGAGCCGCACCGGATACCCGGCACGGGCGAGTTGCCACGCCGCCTCGCAGCCCGCCAGCCCGCCACCGACCACGGTCACGCGGTTAAAAGGCCCCCGCGGGGGCCTCTCGCCATCGCCCGCGCGCGCCATCTACCCCCCCTCGGAGATACAGCGGTCCACCGTCAGGCTGACCTCTTCGGTCAGGTCCATGTCCAGCGGCCTTTCGACCTCCGGCTCGAGCGCCTTCAGCGCTACCAGGGTCATGTCGTCGAACTGCCTCTTCTCCCCGGCGAACGTGCGCGCCATTTCCGCGAGCCTTTTTACGAGCTCCGCGGGATGCAACCCGGCGGAGGCGGCGAAGGCGTCCTGAAGCCTTCCCTCGCCGAAGGGTTCCATCCCTACGTTCATGGATTCGCAAACGCCGTCGGTGTATAGGAGGACGGTGTCCCCCGGCTCCAAGCGGAGCGTCGAGCTTTCCAGAGTCCGGCAGAACTCGTCGGGGTCGATGAGGCCCAGCGGGCGTCCGCGGGTCTTGACGACCTCCACCAGTTTCTCTCTCGCGCGGAACACGAGCACCGGGTTGTGCCCCGCGTTGACCACGTCGAGGCTTCCGTTGCGGGAGTCGTAGACGTAGTACACGCAGGTGACGAAGTTACCGGAGCGCATGTCGGGGCTGAGGATGGTGTTGGTTTCGCAGAGGGTGGGCCGGGCTTCGAAATGCCGCGGGGCGGTGCTCTTCAATATCGTGCGCAGCACGAGCATGACCATGAGCCCCTGGAGGCTCTTTCCCGACACGTCGGCCACGACCACGCCCAGCCTCCGGTCGTCGATGGGGATGAAATCGTAGTAGTCGCCGCCCACCTCGTAGGCCGGTTCGCAGAGGCCGGCGACGGCCATGCCCGGGTAATCCGGCTCTTCATCGGGCAGGTAGGATTGCTGCAACTGGCGGGCGATTTCCAGTTCCCGCACCATACGTCTCCTGTCGTCGGAGGTGGTGCGCGGGCTCTCCAGTCCGTCGGCCAGGTCGTTGACGGCCGCGGCCAGCCGGCCGAGCTCGTTCCTCGAAGAAACCTTCAGGCGGTAGGCGGTGTTTCCCGACCCGATTTTTTTCACCCCCCGATGGAGCTCCTTCAGGGGTCCCAGGGCCCGCAGGATGAAAAGAACGCCCAGGCCGGTGGTGATGAGAAACGCCGCCGCGCCGATGAGGACGCCGTTGACGGTGGTCCTCTCCAGGGCCAGACGCAGCGGTTCCGTCGACATCACCAGGCGCAGCTTCCCGAGGGTGGTGAAATCCCCCGGCTGTCGCGCGGGGTGGTACACGGGCAGGGTGAGGTAGAGGGAACCGCCGTCGGAGACCAGCTCCTCCCTGGCCCGGAGCGCTTCCTGCGGCACCGGCTCCCCCTCGATTTTCAGGGGGACTATCTCCTCGTCGGCCGAGTAGATGCCGCCCCGGTCGTCGAAGTAGTAGGCCCCGGTGAGGTGCGGGTTGTCCTCCAAAACCTCGGCCAGCGTCCGCACTATCCCCTTTCCCGCGCCGGGGTTTCCGGCGACCGGGGAGAGTGTGCGGGCGACGGCCCGGCCCTGGTAAACCAGCGAGGTCTGGAATTCCAGGTACAGGTTCGCCTGCTCGGAATCGACCAGAAGCCAGGTGAGCCCCGTCGCGGTGACGAGGGCCAGCAGTCCGATGAGGACGGCGAGCTGCCAGAAGAGGGCTAGGCTTCTCGGTTCCTTCTCCGTCAATTCGGCTTCCCGGGTCTCGCCGCGAAGCGCCCTGCGCCCCGAGCGAACTGCTTTTCAATGTGTAGCTTACACCCATCCGCGGCATCGGGGCAAGTGAATGCTCCCGGCGCCGTTGTGGTATGATGATCGAGTGTGTGAAAGCATGTTTCCCCCGAGCTCAAAGGAGATGCCGTGGTTCGGAAATCCGTTGCGATCCTGCTTCTCTTCGCGGTCGGGGTGCTCATCGCCGAGGCCCCCTACCCTATGACCGAGGGCGCCGTAAGTTACTGGGAGTTCTTCGGCGACACCCCCTTCACCCCCGGTCGGGGCTTCGTGGGTAAGCTGGAGCTGGGCGAGCTGGTCTCCGACATGTACGACCGCGTCGGCGGCGGGATGGAGGAGATGGACTACCCCTTCTGGTACTTCTTCGAGGACGGACCGTACGCCTTCACCGTTATCGGCCAGTACGACACGGTTTCCATGAGCTTCCCCATCGTCGGGCTGGCCCTGGGCGGCAGGTCGGATTTTCCGCCGCCCGAGATTGCCACCCCCGAGGGGGTGGGTGTCGGGACGATATGGCCCGAGGTGGTCGAGGCTTACGGTCGTCCCCCCCTGGGCGTTCGCGCGGCCGGGGCGTCATACCCCGAGCTGGGGCTGGTCGTGTACCTCGACGGCTACTTCAACGTCTCCACGCTCTTCGTCCAATCGCCGGGTCCTCCCGAGGAGCCCTCCGGAAAGCGCTACGAGAACGACGGCGTGGACCTGCCCCAGGTCGTAAAGCCGGCCAAGGGTATTCTGGCCGTGCCGCTGCCCGAGGGGTGGTCGCTGAGCGACTCGGCCGACGTGACCGCCTTCTACGCCGATCCATCGGACACTTGGAACGTACAGGTGTCCACCTGCGTGGACTGTACCGACGACATCTCTGGGTGGGCGGACATGCAGGAGGGGCTCTTGTACGGTTCGAACCTCCTCCCCGCCGACGAATGGTACCTCCATCCCGAGGCGCTCGCGCTCTACGGCGTAGACGAGAGTTACTGCGCCGAGTATTCGAGCGATTTCATGGGGCACGGCTGGAGCCTCTTCCTGCGCCGATACACCGAGACGGTGAACGTTACCGTCAGCTGCCTGGATCCCGCGACGTACACCGATGACCCCGAGGGTGCGGCCCGTCTGGCCCACGCGATTCTGGCCGGGCTGGAATTCGTGGAATAGGCTGAACCCTTGACATGTTCGGCCCGTTCTTGCTACGCTCGCCCTGCCTTGAAAAAGGCTGCGGGGCGGGGTAGCTCAGTTGGTAGAGCAGCGGACTGAAAATCCGCGTGTCCGCGGTTCGACTCCGCGCCCCGCCACCATCGGTCCGGTGGACCGACGTCCCGATAAAAAAGCGGGGCGAACGGGCGCATGATATAGCTGAGCCCTTCGGGGAATCCGTCCCGACCGGAGGGGCGGAGCCGTAAGTATAAAAAGCCGGGAGCTGGTTGACTTCACCCCGGGAGGTCGAATTGGGCGCGAAGCGCTATCTCAACGTTCTGGTCACCCTCATCCTCTTCATCGTCTGTCTCGGAGTTGTCTACCTTCTGTCCCTGGATCGAACCGAGGGGCATCGCGGCGCCGGCGACCAGTTATACGAGAAATACGAGTACGAGGCCGCGCTGGAAGAGTACAAACAGGCCTGCCTGGTGGAGTACGGCGACCTCTTCGCGGGTGTCGAGGACCCGGCTTCGCTGCCGCTCGACACGATTCTCAAGACTTTGGAGGACCAGAGCGCCGGCAACGAACGTGTCCTGAACAGCATCAACGACTGCTGGTTCCAACTGGGGTCCATCGAATTCGATAAATTCGACAAGAAGGGTCTCGATACGGCCCTCCTCCCGGCCGAGAGCTACCTGAGCATGGTGGAGAGTGGCGAGCATGTGGAGGAAGCCCAGGAGATGCTGGCCAAGGTGCAGGCGGCCCTCAAGGAAGAGGTGGACATAGAAACCGGCACCCGCATGGTTTGTGCCTACACCGTGTACATGGGTTGGCCCGAGCCCCCCGAGGACCTGGTTTACGAGGGGCCCGTTCCGCCGAAGGGCTACCTCTACATCATGAATGACACAATCCACACCGAGAAGCTTACCAAGCGGGCCTATCTCAAGTACCAGGATGAGCTGAAGACAGTCATCATCGACGACTACGCCTCGCAGCATTACGCCAAGGACTTCATGGGCATCCCGAGCCACATCGCCGACGACAGCCCCATAGACATCTCGGTCAAGAGCGCCACCCGGGAAACCTCCATCGAGCTTGCCGGCGGCGACAGGCTCAACGCCGAGCCGTACAGGTTCATGGTCTTCGTTCTCATCGACATTACGAACCGGACGAACGACCCCATGTACATGGGCGGACCCGAGCCCTACGAGTTCGACATGACGAACTGCCGCCTGTACAAGTCTATGGAAACCAACTTCGACGAGCCGATGGAGTCCGACCAGAAGGATTCCCGCGACCCGCGTAAAACCTATCTGCCCGATACCGCGACCATCCTGCCCGGCGAAACGCTCTCCGGCTGGATCATGTTCTACACCTGGGATTCGGCCGAGTACTACTTCAAGATCATCCGCAAGAAGGTCAACCCGGACACCCAGGTGGAGTTCTCCGAGCCGCTGGCCGGTAAGACGCTTCCGGCGTTCTAGCGGCCATTGGTGTTAAAAATGGGCGGGGCCTGGTTCCCCGCCTTTTTCGTGTTAGTGAGTCTCGATTCGGCGAAACCGATGTTTTATAAAAAGGCGGGGTTTCGTCCCTGTTTTTTTCCGCCCCTCGCCCGGGGGAGTGGAAAATGTAGGGCGGGGACTTTAGTCCCCGCCGCTTCCGCCCCTCACCCACTTCCCCTCTCCCCAGAGGGGCGAGGGGGGTATGGGCCGACCTGAACGGCTCGCCGTCGGTCGGCCCCTA
>CAZNZF010000025.1:0-20480 GCA_964577465.1 uncultured bacterium
CGTGTACCCTTGACCAAATTAATTGCGCCGACGTAGGGGCGGGTGTCCACCCGTGAGCATCGAAACGTAGGGCGGGGAATCCTTTCCCCGCCGTTTTCACCCCCCTCCCTAATCCTCAACCCAGAGGGGGGAGGGGACGTGACCCCCACTTCGGCCCCGTCGGCGCGTTACTTACATAGGCAAGAGACCGTGGGCCTACCGGGCGGTCGATCTACAGATTCACCACGAAAAAAGGCGGGAATTATCCCGCCTGTGTTACATTCCGGTTCGTTCAGAGCCTAGTACATGCCCATGCCGCCGCCGCCGCCCATGCCACCTCCGGGCATCGGCTTCTCCTCCTCGGGCTTGTCGGCGATGAGCGCCTCGGTGGTGAGCATGAGCCCGGCGATGGAGGCCGCGTTCTGCAGGGCGATGCGCGTGACCTTGGTGGGGTCCACGATGCCCAGCTTGTACATGTCGCCGTACTCGTTGGTGTAGGCGTTGAAGCCCGCGGAGCCCTTCTTGGCCTTGACCGTCTCGACGACGACCGCGCCCTCGACGCCGGCGTTGTCGGCGATGTGGTAGAGGGGCTTCTCCAGGGCCTTGCGGATGATGTCCACGCCGGTGGCCTCGTCGCCCTCGAGCTTGAGCCCGTCGAGCTTGAGGATGGCGCGCAGGTAGGCGACGCCGCCGCCCGGGACTATTCCCTCCTCGACGGCGGCCCGGGTGGCGTGCAGGGCGTCCTCGACGCGGGCCTTCTTCTCCTTCATCTCGGTCTCGGTGGCCGCGCCGACCTTGATGACCGCCACGCCGCCGGCCAGCTTGGCCAGCCGCTCCTGGAGCTTCTCCTTGTCGTAGTCGCTGGTGGTCTTCTCGATCTGGGCCTTGATGGTGTTGATGCGGCCCTCGATATCGGACTGGGAACCGGCGCCCTCGACGATGGTCGTGTCGTCCTTGTCCACGGTGATGCGCTTGGCCTTGCCCAGGTCGTTGAGGGTGGCGTTCTCCAGCTTCAGGCCCAGCTCCTCACTGATGACCTGGCCGCCGGTGAGGATGGCGATGTCCTTGAGCATCTCCTTGCGGCGGTCGCCGAAGCCGGGGGCCTTGACCGCGCAGACCTTGAGCGTGCCGCGGATTTTGTTGACGACCAGGGTCGCCAGCGCCTCGCCCTCCACGTCCTCGGCAATGATGAGGAGCGGACGGGCGGTCTGGGCCACCTTTTCCAGCAGCGGCAGCAGGTCCTTCATCGAGCTGATCTTCTTCTCGTGAATCAGCACGACGGCATCCTCCAGCACCGCCTCCATGCGCTCGGGGTCGGTGACGAAGTAGGCCGAAAGGTAGCCGCGGTCGAACTGCATGCCCTCGACGAGGTCCAGGGTCGTCTCCATGCCCTTGGACTCCTCGACGGTGATGACGCCCTCCTTGCCCACCTTCTCCATGGCCTCGGCGATTTTCTGGCCGATTTCGGAGTCGTTGTTGGCGGAGATGGTGCCGACCTGCTCGATTTCTCGGGAGTCGGCAACGTCGCGGGAGATTTCCTTCAGGCCGTCGATGACCGTCGCCACGGCCTTGTCTATTCCCCGCTTGAGGCTCATCGGGTTGGCGCCCGAGGTGACGTTGCGCATCCCCTCGCGGAAGATGGCCTCGGCGAGGACGGTGGCGGTGGTGGTCCCGTCGCCGGCCACGTCCGAGGTCTTGCTGGCGACCTCGCGGACCATCTGGGCGCCCATGTTCTGGAAGGGCTCCTCCAGCTCGATTTCCTTGGCGACGGTGACGCCGTCCTTGGTCACGGTGGGCGAGCCGAACTTGCGGTCCAGGACGACGTTACGTCCCCGGGGACCGAGGGTCGCCTTGACCGCCCGGGCGAGAATCGTCACGCCCTCGAGCATGTCTTTGCGGGCTTCCTCGGAAAATTCCAGGATCTTAGCCATCGGTTGTCTCCTTACAAAACGAAAAGTGTATAGTAGCTACTCGATGACGCCCAGGACGTCGTCCTCGCGCATGATGATGTACTCCTCGCCGTCGATTTTGACCTCGTTGCCGGAGTACTTGCCGAAGAGAATCTCCTGGCCCTTCTTCAGGCGCATGGGCAGGAGGTTGCCCTCCTCGGTGCGCTTGCCCTCGCCCAGCGAGACGACTTTCCCCCGCTGGGGCTTCTCCTTGGCCGTGTCGGGGATGATGATGCCGCCCGAGGTCTTCTCCGCCTCATCCTCGAGGCGCTTGACCAGGATGCGGTCTCCGAGAGGCTTGAACTTCATGGTCTCCTCCGGGAAAAGCTGAGTTTTTCGAAAAAAGCGAACTTCAAACTCTGGAACGAAAACAGTCCGCAGGGAGGTAAAGCAAGCAGCGTGCCAAAGGAAACCGGCCGACACGGGCCGTTCTACGGCGCACCGCCCCCGCATTCAAAGCGCCACCTTGACACCGCCGGGGGGGAGAGTGCCGTTTTGGCCTAGCCCCGATTCTTCTTTATCCGGGTCTTGAACAGCCTCCGCGGCGGCGGGTCGACGTAAACCTCGACCGCGAGCGGAGCTTTTAGCAGAAGCCGCCACCAGGCCAGCCCCATCAGCACGAAGCCGACGAGAACCGCCCACTGGTTCGTCGTCAGCCACAGCCAGAAGGCCTGCTTGTCGGCCCGGAGGAAATCCATCACGAAGCGAATCGTCCCGTAGCCGAAGCCGTACACGAGGAAGGTCGCCCCCTGGCGCCTTTTTTTCGCGAATTTTTCGAAAAGGATTATCCCGATGAAAAGGAGGAGGTTCAGCCCCGACTCCAGGAGCTGGGTCGGGATGAGCGGGATGCCCTTCAGCCCGCAGACCGAATCGGGGTGGGTGAAGGTGACGCCCCACCAGGCGTGGGTGGGCTTGCCGTAGCAGCACCCGGCGGAGAAGCAGCCCTGGCGCCCCAGGGCCTGGGCCAGGGGGAGGGCCCCGGCAAGGGCGTCGGCCACGCCGAGGAACCCGATTCCCTCCTTCTTCCGGGTGACCAGCCAGAGCGCCAGACCACCCCCCAGCAGGCCGCCGGTGATGCTGATGTTGCTCCGGCCGAAGAGGAAATCCAGAGGGTCGGTCCAGAAGTAGTCCAACCGAAGGAAGACCGTGAGCAGCTTGGCCCCGAAAAGACCGGCGGCGATGACGATGACCGACAGGAGAAGGACGTCGTCGAAGGGCAGCCCGAGCATGCGCTTGCCGCGCCGGGCGAAGACCAGCAGGCCGACGAGGAGCGCCACCATGAACCAGACGCCGTACCACCGGATGTCGAATGTCCCGCCGGTGATAGGGTTGGGTATGTCACGCAGAAATACGGGGTACACGGCAACCTCGTGCGCACGAGTGGGCGGTTATCTTACCAGACGGCCCCCGGCTTGTGAAGCGGCACGGCTACCTCCGCCCGCTTGCCCGTCCCCGACGAAACCTTTATAATGAGCCGGAAAACGCCCGAAGAGGGTCGTATGCCGCCCCACACCATCACCCACCGGGTCCTCTACGCCGATACGGACCAGATGGGCATCGTGTACAACGTCAACTACCTCGTGTGGTTCGAGGCGGCGCGCACCGAGCTTCTCCGCGAGGCCGGCCTGCCCTACGCCGAGATGGAGCGGCGGGGCTACTACCTCCCCGCGGTGGAAACGGGCGCCCGTTTTTTAGAAAGCGCGAGATACGACGACCTGGCGGAAATCACCGCCGTGGTCGGCGAGCTCCGCCCGGCCAGCCTGCGCATCGACTACCAGATTCACCGCGACGGCGAGCTGCTGGTCACAGGCTTCACCCGGCACGCGGTGACGAACCGGGAAGGCGAGCCCCTGCGTCCGCCGGCCTGGCTCACCGACGCCTTCAAACGGTGTCTACCGACCTCGGAATAACGTTGAGCGAGTCCCGCTACATCTACCTGGACAACTCGGCCACCAGTTGGCCCAAGCCGCCCGCCGTCGCGGAGGCCATGACCCGCTTCCTCGACGAGGAGGGCGGCTCGGCCGGGCGCGGCTCCCACACCCGGGCCATCCACGCCGCGGCGTCGGTCTTCGCAGCGCGGGAGGCGGCGGCCCGGCTCCTGGGCGTGACGCGGCCGCAGCGCATCTGCCTGGGCCCCGGCGCCACCTGGGCCCTGAATCAGGCGCTCTACGGCCTGTTGAAACCGGGGGACCAGGTGCTGGCCTGCGTCACCAACCACAACGCCGTGCGCCGACCGCTCCTGGACCTGGCCCGCCGGGGGGTCATCGGGCTGGAATGGTTCGCCCCGCCCGACCACACCCAACCCCACGAGCCCGCCGACCTGGACCGCCTGCTCGGTGAAAAACGGGCCGGGATGCTCTGCCTGAACCACGTGTCCAACGTCCTGGGAACCGTTCAGCCGCTCGCCGAGCTCACGGCGGTGGCCCACGCGCACGGCGTCCTGGTCCTGGCCGACGTCGCCCAGGCCTCCGGCGTCGTCCCGCTGGAGTTGGAGAGGTGGGGCGTGGACGCAGCCGCCTTCACCGGTCACAAGGGGATGCTCGGACCCCAAGGCACCGGCGGCCTGTACGCGGCTCCGGGTGTCGAGCCGATTCCGCTCATGCGCGGGGGAGGCGGGACGGCCATCGCCGATGACATGCCCGAAGAACTGCCGGAGAGGCTCGAGTGCGGCACGTACAACGTCGTCGGCCTCGTGGGGCTCACCGCCGGCATCGGGTGGCTCCTCGACCGGGGCGTGGAGGATTTGCACCGGCAAAAAACCCGCCTGCTGAAAAAGCTCCTGGGGATTCTGAAAAAAAACGGGGCCCGGCTCCTCGGACCGCCGGAGGTGGAGAAGAGAGCCCCCCTCGCCGCGTTCACCGTCCCCGACCGGGACGCCAACCGGCTGGCCGCCGACCTCGAGGAGCACGGGGGGATTCAGGTCCGCTCCGGCCTGCACTGCGCCCCGGGGGCGCACGAGCTGGCGGGGACCCACGAAAATGGAGCCGTGCGGGTCAGCCTCGGAGCCTTCAACACCGAAGGCGACCTGGACGCGCTGGACCGGACGCTGGGGGAAATACTCGCGTGACGGGTTTCGCCTACTACACCTTCGGCGCGAACACCCGGATCATGATGGCCTACCGCTCGGCCGTCGGAGCGGGAATCGAGGCGAAGCTCGTCCCCAACCCGCCGGGCGACCCCGACTGCAGCATGGCGGTCCGCATCCCGGCCGGGAAGCAGGACCTCGCCGAGGAAACCTGGACCGGGGCGGAAATCGGATGGAAGAGGAAGGTGGTCGACTAGCGTCAGTGCAATAAACAGGGGGTTTAAACCCCTTATTCAAACGCGCCGGGACCGCCGGCCTTTTTTACGCACCGGCCGCGCTCGTGCCGGCGACGTACCCCGAGGACCAGGCCCACTGGAGGTTGAACCCCCCGCACTCCCCGCAGACGTCGAGGACCTCGCCCGCGAAGAAGAGTCCGGGGCGTATCCGGCTCTCCAGGGTTTTCGGCTCCACCTCCCGCGTGTCCACGCCGCCGAGCGTCGCCGCCGCCTCGTCCCATCCCCGGGTGCCGGTGCAGACCAGGGGGTAGGATTTCAACAGGCCGACCAGCCGCTCCCGCAACTCCCCCCGCATCTCGGCGACGGACCCGCCGGGGTCCAGTCCCTGCTGTCGGAGTACCGCGGGAAGGACCTTCCGCGGCAGGACGCCCAGGAGGAGATTCCCCAATTCGCGTTTCGGATGCGCCTCGGCGCGCGTCTGCAGAAACTCGGACAGCTCCACCCGCCCCATGTCGGGCACGAGGTCCAGCTCCAGGTCCAGCGGACCGTCCGCGAGTGCCAATCCGATTTCTACAGAGAGCCCCAGGGCCAGCGGCCCGGACACGCCGAAGTGGGCGAACATCAGCTCCGCGGGACCCTCTTCGAGACCCGGGGCGGGAACCGTCATCCCGGCCGTCACTTTCACGCCCTGGAGGAAGTGGCCCAGATTGCCCGAGAGGGTGAGCGGGACGATGGCCGGGACCACAGGTGTCACCCGGTGCCCGAGCTTGGAGGCCAGGGAAAAGCCGTCGCCGTCCGAGCCGGTCTTAGGTGCCGAGCGGCCGCCCGTCGCCAGGACCACCGCCCGCGCGGACCAGTTCCTCCCCCCCGCACCCGCGACGACCCACGGCGGACCAGGGGGCAACCCGACGACCCGCGCGTTTGCGACCACCGCGCCGCCGGCTTCGCGGTAGGCCAGTTCCAGGGAATCGGCCACGTCGGCCGCCGAAAAGGACCGCGGGTAGTAGTGCCCGTCCCCCTCGTCCACACAGGGGACGCCCAGCCCCGCAAAGAAGGCCAGGGTGTCGGCGACCGGGAGCCGGCGCAGGGCGCCGTAGCAGAAGCGCGGCTCGGCCCCGCGGTAGTGCTCGATTCCATCGGCCAGGGCGTGGGTCAGGTTGCAGCGGCCGTTCCCGGTGACGAGAATCTTGCGTCCCGGCCGGGGGCCGCGCTCCAGGACGAGAACACGCGCTCCACTCCGGGCGGCGGAAAGGCCCGCCGTCAGCCCCGACGCTCCGCCCCCGACAACGATGACGTCGTAGGTCATCCCTTGATCACCGCCAGCGGTTCGAGACGCACTATCCTGCGCGCCAGCCCCGCCCCCTCGCACACCGCCGCCACCTCGTGAACGTCCTTGTACGCCAGGGGGTGCTCCTCGTAGAGCGTGTCCCGCCCCTCCCAGCGGACGGTGATCCCCCGCTCGCCCAGCTCCTCGACAATTCTCCGGCCCCGGAGGGTCCGTACCGCCTCCTTGCGGCTCATCCGCCGGCCGGCCCCGTGACCCGTCGAACCGAAGCTTTTTTCCATGACGCCGGGCAGGCCGAGGAGCAGGTAGCTGGCCGTGCCCATGTCGCCGGGCAGAAGCACCGGCTGGCCCAGTGGGCGGAACCGCTCCGGCAGGTCGGGATGACCGGCGGGAAAGGCCCGGGTCGCCCCCTTGCGGTGGACGAGCAATCTCCGCTTCCTCCCGTCAACGATGTGCTCCTCGAACTTCGCCACGTTGTGGGCCACGTCGTAAATTTGACGGAGTCCGTCCGGCCGGACGCCGAAAACCTTCTCGAAGACGCCGCGCACCGCGTGGGCGATGAGCTGGCGGTTGGCCCAGGCGTAGTTGGCCGCCGCGGCCATCGCCGCCAGGTAGCGCCCGCCCGTCGATGAGCCGATGCGGGCGTAGACCAGCTCTCGGTTCGGCCAATCCCCCCCGGTCGCCCGGAGCAGCTTCAGGTAATCGCCGCAGACCTGGTGCCCCAGGCCGCGGCTGCCGCAGTGAATCATCACCGTGACCCGGTCCACCTCCCCGACGCCCCACTCGGCGGCGACGCCGGAATCGTACACCTCGGCCACGCGCTGCACCTCGAGGAAGTGGTTCCCCGAGCCCAGGGTCCCGAGTTGGTCCCGCCCGCGCCCCTTGGCCGTGGCGGAAACGGCCCGGGGGTCGGCCCCCTCGACCGCGCCCTCCGACTCGCAGGCGGATAGGTCCTCCCCGAAGCCCCGCCCCAGGACCACGGCCCATCCGGCGCCGTCGCGCATGACGCGGTCCAACTCGGCATCGGAGAACGACTCCCGGGTGTGCGAGCCCACGCCGCAGGGAACCCCACGGAAGAGGGCGTCGGCCAGCCGGTCCACCCGCCTCCGCACCTCGTCCGCCGTGAGCGGCGTCGTCAGCGCCCGCACCCCGCAGTTGATGTCGTACCCCACACCACCGGGGCTGACGATGCCCTCCCCGGCGTCGAAGGCCGCCACGCCGCCGATGGGGAAGCCGTACCCGTGGTGGATGTCCGGCATCGCAAGGGCCTCGCCCACCCCGCCCGGCAGGCACGCCACTTCGGCGATCTGCCGCAGGGCGCCGTCGGTGTGCGCGCGCTTCAGTTCCTCCAAGCCGACGAAGATTCTCGCCGGACGCAGCATCCCACCGACGTACCCCGGCTCGACGCGCCACTCGAACTCACCCAACCGGCCGATGTTTTTCGGCAACGACATCCACGGCCCCCCTAAAAACACGACCCGAGAATAACCGAAGCCCCGTTCCAGCGCAAGCCGCTACCGACCCGCTTCTTGACAGCCTCTACACCCTCGGTTATACTCGCTGCCGCGCTGGAGAGATGGCAGAGTTGGTCGAATGCGGCGGACTCGAAATCCGCTGTGGGCGTAAGCCCACCGGGGGTTCGAATCCCTCTCTCTCCGCCAGCGGCTGAGCCGCCGGCGTAGCCGCGACGAACGGTTTCATCCATTCAATAACAACCGCCGCGAACGATAGATAATTCAAGCATCAAAGCCGCAGCCAACGCCCCACTGACGGCTTGAAGTTCCGGACGAGCGGAGAGGTGTCCGAGTTGGTCGAAGGGGCGCGACTGGAAATCGCGTAGGGGACTTATCCTCCCCTCGAGGGTTCGAATCCCTCCCTCTCCGCCAACGGCTGAGCCGCCGGCGTAGCCGCGACGAACGGTCTCATAAATTCAATGACAACCGCCGCGAGCGATACCTGGAAAACTGATTAAGTTTATAGCGCGGGGCGCTGGACCCCTGTTCCGCGGGGAACGATAAAAAACATTTGTGAGCAACCGCCGCGAGCGGAACCTGCTTAAAAATCTGACAGTACAATACACCGCCGGCGTAGCCGCGACGAACGGTCTCATTCATTCAGTAGCAACCGCCGCGAGCGACACTCACTTGCAATAACAACGTTTCTATTGATGTAGGACGGCCCCGTGGGATAAATCCACTGCGGGCCGCTGGGAATGATAATTTACCTTCGGCCCGCGGCGGTGAATGTAGAATTGAGATTATTTCCCCCGCGACTGGGCCCCCCCAAGATGGGGGGGGATGGGGGGGTTGAGGGGATGTAGCTCAGCTGGGAGAGCGCAGCCTTCGCAAGGCTGAGGCCGGCGGTTCGATCCCGCTCATCTCCACCATTCGTCGACGGGGCCTGCCTATGAGCGGGCCCTTTCGTGTATCACGCTCGCGTCTCCGCCGTAGGGGCGGGTGTCCACACCCGCCCGCGGGCTTTCCTTAAATGTAGGGCGGGGCCTTTAGTCCCCACCGCTCTCACACACCACATTCGCTGCGATGCCGTAGGGCGGGGAATCCTTTCCCCGCCGCGTTTATAAGGTAGCCCTCGCCCTTGGTCCCGTCGGCGCGCCGCCCCCCAGAGGGGGGAGGGAGTAAATGTAGGGCGGGGATTCCTTTCCCCGCCGCTTTCCGCCCCTCACCCCAACCCTCCCCCCAAAGGGGGGAGGGGGCTCATCACAGCCCTCACCCGTTCGTCGCCCATAAAAAAACGGGCCTGCCAAACGGCCCGTTTAAATACGAAGGAGGAGCCCGGAATCAGGTGGCCAGGACCGCCTCGTGGTCGGCGTTGGCCAGGGCGCAGACCAGCTTCACGGCGCCGGCGAAATCGTCCATGTGCGCCATCTCGCTGGGCTGGTGGACGTAGCGGGTCGGGATGGAAATGACGCCGCAGGGCACGCCGGTCTTCGTGAACTGGATGGCGAAAGCATCGGTGGCGCCGCCGCGCAGAACCTCGATTTGGTACGGGATGCCCTTCGCCTCGGCCGTGTCCATCATCAGCTTGCGGATTTTGGGCGAGACGATGGTCCCCTGGTCCATGGCCTTGATTGCCACGCCCTTCCCCAGCGCGACGTTCATCGGCTCCACGAGGGGCGTGTCCCCCCAGCCGGTGATGTCGATGGCGTAGCCCACGTCGGGGGTGATGCTCCAGGCGCTGGTCCGCGCGCCGCGGACGCCCACCTCCTCCTGGACGGTGAAGACGAAGTGGACCTCGTTCTTCGCCTTTTTCTTCAGCTTCTTGAGCGCCTCGACGAGGACGGCGCAGCCGATGCGGTCGTCGAGCGCCTTGGAGATGAAGACCCGGCCCTGGGCGACGGTGGAACGCGTGAAGACCCCGAAGTCGCCGACGGCGATGAGCTTTTCGGCGTCCTTTTTCGACGTGACGCCCACGTCGAGGAACAGGTGATTCCAGCCCGTGTCCTTCGCTTCGTGGCCGAGCTGCTCACGGCCGATGACGCCGACGGTTCCGTTGGCGAACTGGACCCGCCGCCCGTAGAGCCACAGCGGTTGCACCCCGCCCACGGGGGAGATGCGGGCGAAGCCCTTATCGTCGATGTAGTGCACCACCACGCCGATCTCGTCGGTGTGGGCGGCGAACATCAGCTTGTGGCCGCCCGAACCGATCCGGGTCAGCAGGTTGCCCATCACGTCGCGGCGAAGCTCGTCCACGTACGGCTTCACCATCTTCGCAATAGTCTCCACAACCCGTTCCTCGTGACCCGAGGGGCCGTAGAGCTGGCACAGGGCGCGGATGGTTTCCTCCATCGATAGTCCTCCAGCAAGGGGCGAGGCGAGGGATTCGACCCCTCGTTCACCCCAATGTTCGGCTAGGGCCTGAATTCCTCGAGGCGGCGGATGACGGCGGCTACCAGCCGCTTCGCGTTCCGGTAATCGCCCTTGTCGAGGATGCCCACCGGGGAATGGATGTAGCGGACAGGGACCGAGATGGTCAGGACGCGCACGCCGGCCCTGCTCCACTGCACGACGCTGGACTCGGTGCCGCCCGTCACGAATCTCTTGAACTGGTACGGGATGTCCTCGTCACGGGCGATGCCCTGGACGAACTCCAGCCACACGGGATCGGCGATGTGGGAGCGGTCGAGGATGGAGAGCGCCGGTCCCCGGCCGAGCTCGGTGGAGGGCGATTCGTCGCGGCCGCGCCAGGACGGCGGCCCCTCTCCGGCGGCGGTTCCCTCGACGGCGAGGTAAACGTCGGGCTTCACCACGTTACCGATTACCCGCGCCCCACGGACGCCTATCTCCTCCTGGGTGGTGAAGGCGGCGTAGAAGGGCGTTCCGCCTGTCAGTTTCGGCGACCCCTTGACGACATCCGCGATGACGGAACAGCCGGCCCGGTCGTCGAAGCACTTCCCGAAGGCCCGGCCGCCCTGCTCGAAGTACCGCGTGTCGTAGTAAATCCCGTCCCCCACGGCGACGAGCTTCTCCGCCTCCTCCTTCTTCGAGCAGCCGATGTCCACGTACAGCTTGTCGCATTCCACGACCTGCTCGAGCTCCTCGCGCTTCTTGTGCAGGTGCGGGCTCTTGATGCCGATGACGCCCGGCACGTCCTGTCCCTCGTGGTGGATGGCGACCCGCTTGCTCAATAGCACACGGTCGTCGGTGCTGCCCATTTTGTGGAACTTCAGGTCGCCCGAGCCGGTGATTTCGGTAACGACGAAGCCGACCTCGTCCATGTGGGCCGAGAGGAGGAGACGCGGTCCCTTGTACCGGGGACGGCCCGGCACCCGCACGATGAGGTTGCCCAGGGCGTCCACCTGGTGCAGGTCCACCTTCTTGGAAATTTCGCCGAGGATGAGCTCGCGGACCTGGGCCTCGTACCCCGACGTTCCGAAGGCGTTGGAGAGCTTGTCGAGCATGGATGAATCCTTTACCAATCCACCGGCGGGATGACCGGCAGGCCGTCGGCGTCGGCGAGGGCGAGAATCAGCCGGCCGGCGTTTTTTACGTCGCCCATGTCCAGCATCTCCACTGTGGAGTGCATGTAGGACAGGGGGATGCCCAGGTTAATGGTCGGGATACCGGAGTGCAGGGTCTCGACGGTGGACCCGTCGGTGCCGTAGGGGCTGGGCCAGAAGAACTTCTGATGGGGGATGTTCTGGGCCGCGGCGACCTTGAGGGTCGCCTCCACCATATCGGGGTGGTTGTTGAGGCCGTAGCTGATCGACGGTCCCTTGCCGAGCTCGACGGAGTCCTTTTCCGGAACGCCCTCGTGGCGCCCCTGGTCCACGTCCACGACGATGGCGCAGTCCGGTTTTATCCCGTAAACCGCCGCATAGGCGCCGACCCCGGTCCATTCCTCCTGAACCTCGGCGACGGCGTAGATGTCGTGCGAGTGCCGCTGGCGCCGGGCCAGCCGAAGCGCCCAGGTGACGGCCGCCACGGAGCAGCGGTCGTCGGCCCCGGCCATCACCCGACGGCCGTTCTGCAACTCGATGAAGGACGTGGGATAACCCACGGGGTCGCCCACCCGGACCCGTTTGCGCACCTCGCGCTCCCGGAGCCCGGTATCCAGGTAGAGGTCGTTCCACGAGGTGACCGAGTTCTTTTCACCGGCCTGCTGCAGGTGGGGGGGCACGGCTCCGACGACGCCCTTCAAAGGCTCGGAGCAACACACGGTGAGGAGCTGGCCCGGCAGTATGCGCCGGTCCACCCCGCCGACCCGGTGGAGGCGCAGGTAGCCACCCGGTTCGATTTTGTGCACCACGAGGCCGATCTGGTCTAAGTGCGCCAGAACGGCCAGGCGGAGCCTTTCACCCTTGGGCCCGTCCCCCCGCTTGAAACCGATGACGCTCCCCATCCGGTCCGTACGCAGCTCGTCGGTGTACGGCTCCCAGAGCTCGCGGACGACCTGGGCGGCCGGTTCCTCCATCCCGGTGAGACCGACGGTCCCGGTGAGCTTTCTGAGGATGTCTTCCAAGCGGGCTCCCCTTTAGGTCGGCTATTTCGAGGGCACAGTATACGGGGAATCCCCGCTATGGTCAAGGGGCAACCGGGGTGGCGAAATCCTAAAAAAACGGCGGTGTGCTGGGACGGCGACCGCACCGTCGGAGCGGCGCCTCCGGTTGACACGACAGCCGGGAATGCCTAAAATCACGCTTTACATGGGTTTTCATCGGGTCTGGAACGGGGACGTAGACCTTATTTTTGATGACACTATATAGAATATGCATATTCTGACACTTCAAGAGTTGACCCTCCGTTTCTACCGCTTCTGGGCGGACCAGGGCTGCCTGGTAGGCCACGGCTACGACATGCCTACCGGTGCGGGGACCGCCAACCCGCTGACCTTCTTCGGCGTCCTGGGACCGAGCCCGTGGCGGACGGCCTACGTGGAGCCCTCGCGCCGTCCCGACGACGGCCGCTACGGCGAGAACCCGCACCGCTTCTACAAGCACTTCCAGCTCCAGGTCATCCTCAAGCCCTCGCCGGCCGATATCCAGAACGTCTACCTGGACTCGCTCCGCGCCGTGGGAATAGAGCCGCTGGACCACGACGTAAAGTTCGACGAGGACAACTGGGAATCCCCCTCCCTGGGCGCCTGGGGCACGGGCTGGCAGGTGCTCCTGGACGGGATGGAAATCACCCAGTTCACCTACTTCCAGCAGATGGGCGGCATCCCACTCAAGCCGGTCTCCGTGGAGCTGACCTACGGCCTGGAGCGCCTTTTAATGTACATCGCCGGCGTGGACGACGGGTTCGAGCTCCGCTGGTCGCCCGACGTGAGCTACCGGCGGGTCCAGCAGATGTCCGAGTACGAGAACAGCCGCTACTCCTACGAGACGGCCGACGTGAAGCTTTACGCCAGGCAGTTCGACGAGCTCGAAGCGGAGATAGAGAGGCTTCTTGCGGCGGAAGAGCCACTCATCTACCCGGCCTACGACCTGGCCACCTACGCCGCCCACCTGTTCAACGTCCTGGACGCCCGGGGGGCGGTGGGCGTGGCCGAGAGGGCGCGTTACCTGGGCCGCCTGCGCAAGATTACGTCCGCTCTCGCCTCCCTCTATCTCGAGCAAACCGCGAAGAGGCCCGACTGGATTCTCGCTTCCGAGACCGGGGGGGCGTGATGGACTTCCTGCTGGAAATCGGCGTCGAGGACCTCCCGAGCCGCTTCCTCACCCCGGCCCTGGCCGACCTCGCGGCCCTGCTGCGCGAAAAGCTGACCCAGAACGACCTGGGGTTCACCGCCGTTACGGCCCTCGGCACCCCGCGGCGGCTGGCGGTCCACGCCTCCGGGTTGGCGGACCGGCAGCCGGAGAGGACCGATATCAAGCTCGGTCCCCCCATCCACACGGCCTACGACGGCGACGGCAACCCCACCGCCGCCGCCATCAGCTTCGCCGCGAAATTCGGCCTCACCGAGGCCGACCTCGGCATCGCCCAGACGCCCAAGGGTGAGCGGGTACAGGTGGAGATAACGACGGGCGGCGCGGCCACGGCGGACCTGCTCCCCGGCATCGCGGAGTCCCTCGTCACCGAGCTGCCGCTGCCCAAGGCCATGCGCTGGGGCGCCGGTGAGGTCAAATTCCTGCGGCCCATCCGCTGGCTCGCGGCCCTGGCCGACGACGCGGTGGTGCCGCTGGAAATCGGCGAGGTAAAAGGCGGACGCCGGTCGCGGGGGCACCGTTACCTGGCGGACACCGAGTTCGAGCTCCCCGACGCCTCCCTGGACGGATACGTCCGCGCCTGCCGGGAGCACCACGTCATCCCCGACGGCACCACCACCGACGACGAGGGGAACGTCGTCCGGCCCGGCGAGCGGTACAGCCTGCTCAAAGAGCGCCTGGAAAAGCTTCTCTCAGCGCACGGCCGGGCCCGACTGGACTCCGAGCTGCTCCTCGACGTCACCGACATGGTGGAGCACCCGACCTGCCTGGAGGGCGGCTTCGAGGAGCGGTTCCTGGAACTGCCCGAGGTGGTGGTCTCCAGCGTCCTGAAGGAATACCAGAAGTATTTCGAGGTGCGCGACGCCTCGGGGAAGCTCCTGCCGCGTTTCATCGTCGTGCGTGACGGGGGTGACCGGAACGCCGGGGGCGTCGTCGCCGGTCACGAGCGCGTCCTGCGGGCGCGGCTCACCGACGCCGCCTTCTTCTGGGACCAGGACCGCAAGCGGTCCCTCGCGTCCCTGACCGAGGAGCTCGCCGACCTCCAGTTCATCCGCGGCCTGGGCAGCTATTCCGACAAGCGGACCCGCCTCATCACCCTGGTGCAGTCGGTCAACGCGGAGGGGTTCTGCGGCGCCGACCCGGCCGTAGCGGGGCACCTCGAGCGGGCGGCCTCCCTGGCCAAGCAGGACCTCTTGACCCGCCTCGTCGTCGAGTTCACCGGCCTGCAGGGGCTCATCGGCGGCGAGCTGGCCCGGACGCAGAGGGAACCCGAGCCGGTCTGGCGGGCCGTCGGCGAGCAGTACCTCCCGAAAGGCTTTACGGGCCGGGCGGAGGAGCTGCCGCAGACGGCGGCGGGATGCCTCCTGGCGCTCGTGGACCGGCTGGACACCCTGGCGGGGTGCTTCGCCGTCGGGCTTTCCCCCACCGGCTCGCGGGACCCCTACGGGCTGCGCCGCGCCGCGCGGGGGATCATCGGCATCGCCGCCGGGGTGGAGGGGCACGAGCCCGCGGGATTCGACCACGCGCGGCTCGACCTGGAACCGCTCCTGCGGATTGCGGTCTCGAATTTCAGCGGAACGACCAAGAAGGCGTTCGACGAGGGCGATGTGTACGGGAAATTGGTGGCCTTCCTCACCGAACGCGCCCTCCGTCTGCTCGGGGAGTTGGGTCTGCCGACCGACGCCTCGCGGGCGGCGCTGGGGGCCTACCCGACCCGCCCCTGGTCCGCCTGGCGCTCGGCCCACTCCCTGGCCCGGGCCAAGGGGGGCGCGGAGTTCGCAGACGTGGCGGCCGGTTACAAGCGGGCCTGCAACATCCTCCGCCAGGCCGCCAAGGAATTCGGCCTCACCGAGCTCAGGCCCTTCGATACCGCCAAGCTGGAACAGGATGAGGAACGCAGGCTGTCGAAGCTGCTGGTCCGCGACGGGGAGGCGGTGAAAGCCGCGGTGGCGCGGGGGGACTTCGACGCCGCCCTGGGGAAAATCGCCGCCTTCCGCGAGGCCATAGACCGCTTCTTCGACGAGGTGACGGTTTTCACCGACTCCGAGGCGCTCCGCGACAACCGCCTGGCCCTGTTGAACGAGCTGGTGGGCGTTTTCGGCCTGGTGGGCGACCTCTCTTTAATCCAGGCCGAGTAGACGACCCCTCCCGGAGTGGCAACCTGCGCCGCGGAGGGTCTATTTATACCATCCCGAGAGGGGAACCGGGAATCTCAGGGCACCGTATCCTGTTTGAGATTAACATATTCCGTCGTATTCCATCCCCGAAGCCCCGCCCGGGAGTTTTTCGTTGCGCCCTGTCGTACCGGTAGTCCTGGCTATTCTCGCCGTCCTGGTCGTCGTCGGCACGCTCCGCGCGAGGCCCGGCGATGACTACCGCATCGAGAGGTTCTCCTACCGGATCAACCCGCCCAAACGCCACCCCTACGAGGCGTTCTTCACGCCCGAGCTCGAAAACCCGAGGACCCCCGCCTTCTACGAGCAACTCGTCCTCGAGCCCTTCGACTACGCGCCCCCCACCGCCGAGGAGCTCGGGGAACACCTCTGGAATTACCGCCACACCTACGACACCTTCGGTGACCCCTACCCCTACCCCTTCAACTACGACGAATGGTCCGAGCGGGTGGCCAACATCAAGCTCCGCGAGCGGACCTACGCCCGCGAGGCCGACGAGGGCCTTATAGGCGACATCACCATCGACTGGCTCGCCACTACGCTGAAAATCACCGGCCGCAAGCTCTTCGTCCTCGGTTACACGTCCAAGACCTACGAAAATCCCCCCGACCCGCTCCTGGTCGGCACCCAGGGCGATTTCAACATGGACCAGGAAACCCAGATCCGGGTCGAGGGGACCATCGCCGAGCGGGTCACCGTCAACGTGGACTACGACGACACCCGGGAGAACGACTCGCGGAACAAGCTGTCCCTCATCTACACCGGCCGGGACGACGAGCTCATACGCCGGGCCGAGCTGGGCGACGTCAACCTCTCCATCCCCGGGACGCGGTTCGTCAGCTACTCGGCGAAGAGCCTTTTCGGGGCCAAGGTCATCGGCGGGCTGGGCGAGTGGTTCACCTTCACCCTCATCGGCTCCCGGGAGAAGGGCGTCACCGAGGAGGAGGAGTTTACCGGCACCGGCCAGCTCCAGCGGGAGGACATCCGGGACACGAGCTACTCGGAGCGGGTCTACTACCGGGTGGACACCAACCCGAACCACTTCGGCCAGCAGTTGCAAATCGCCGAATCCCCCATCGACGGCAGCGCCCTCATCGAGGTCTACGTATATTCCTACGGCCAGCAGCGCGACCCCACCTACAACTACTACACGCTCGACGCCCAGATTTACTCGGACGGCACGGGGGGCAGCCCCACCGACCCGCCCGTCCCGACGGACGACGACCCCGTCAGCTCCAGCTTCTGGCGCCGGCTGGAGAACGTGCAGGATTTCTACATCAACAAGGCGACCGGCAGAATCACCTTCAACACCAGCGTCGGTACCACCGACTACGTGGCGATCAAGTACAAGGTGGCCAGCCCGACCAACCCCAGCGGCGTCATCTACTCGGTGGGCTACGGCGAAGGCACGACGGGGACCCCCAAGCTCATCAAGAGCGGAATCCTCAACCCGCGTCTGACCGGGTACATGTACCACAACATCTACTACCTGGGGGCCCCCGGCCTGCAGAACGACTCCGACTTCATCCTGGAGATTTTCGACCTCCAGGACCGGGCCAACGACGCCGAGGATTTCGACGGGGACGGCAACACCACGGAGCCGTTGGCGCGCGTCTTCGGGCTCACCCGCACCGCGGACGGCTCCGACGACCGCATCAACATCAATTTAATCGACTTCTCCAACGGCCTGTTGATCTTCCCCGCCCGCTACCCCTTCCAGAAGGAGGGCGAGGCGGGCACCGACTCCGACGCCTACGACGAGAGCTACTCGCGGCGCAACCACCGCTACGACATCCACGTGGAGTACCACAGCGCCTCGGCCGTGCGCTTCCTCAAGCCCAACATCATCCCCGGCTCCGAGGAGGTGACGCTGAACGGTCGGCACCTGGTCCGCGACGTGGACTACATCATCGATTACGACTCGGGGTACATCGAATTCCTCGTCCCCGGCGCCGACTCCTCGGACGCCGACCTGAATATAAAATATGAGTACAAGCCGCTCTTCGGCGAGGCCGGCAAGACGCTGGCCGGCGGTAGGCTGGAGTTCAACCTCGGCGACGTGCTCGCCCTCGGGGGGACCTACATCGGCGAGTGGACCGACCTACCGGTGGACAAGCTGGAGATTCCCGAGCTGCGGGCCATCCCCAGCTCCCATCAGGTGATGGACGCCGACGCCAGCCTGAACGTACGGAACCAATTCATGACCGATTTCATCAACCTCCTGCCCTTCGTCGAATCGAAGGAGGAATCGAACATCACCCTCGAGGGCGAATGGGCCTACAGCTTCTACGACCCGAACCGGGTGGGCCGGGCTCACGTGGACGACATGGAGAGCGCCCACCAGGCCATTTCCTTCCCCGCCGACGGTGACGAGTGGGGGCCGAGCTCCCCGCCCGTCACCCAGGACGGCTCCTACGCCCAGGCCGACCGGAGACTCGTGAAGGTGGGGGACGAGGAGTGGATTCGCAGTCAGATTAACGAGGAGTGGAACGAGGACGTCGTACGGGTGCTCGTGTTCGGCGGCGACGACGCGAAGCCGCTGCCCCAGGGGGCGGGGCAGTGGGATTCGGTGTGCCGCATCATCTCCCCCAACGGCCTGGACCTGGAGGAGAAGAACCTGAAGTACCTCGAGTTCTACCTCTTCCGCCGCGGCGAGATACACGGCGGCGTGCTGCACTTCGACATCGGGCTCATCAACGAGGACTCGGACGGCGACTACACCGGCTTCGGCTACGAGGGCTACGACACCGAGGACGAGGGGCTGCACGAGGGAATCTCCGCCGACCTCTCCGACCCCGGCGAGCTGGACGGGCGGCTGAACTACTCGGAGGACGAGCGCGGCTGGACCTTCAACAACTCAGGCGACGGAGGCATCTACAGCGAGGTCATCATCGGGCGGAACAACTCCATCCTCAACACCGAGGACCTGGACTTCAACCTCACCCTGGACACCACCGAGCAGCACTTCGGCTACGCCGTCCCGCTGGCGGACATCCCCGAGGAGTACCTGGGGCGTGACCTGGGCAACGGCTGGCTGGCCATCCGCATCCCCCTGGATACCGACGAGACGCGGCCGGGGGACTACATGCCGCCTCTGTCCAAGCTGGTCAAGGCCATGCGTATCTGGGTCGAGTCCGAGAACGCCGGGGATTTCGTCGGAGGCGAGGACACGGCCGTCCTCGTGTACAACCTCCGGCTCACCGGCGTCCGGTGGGAGGCTCCGGTCGTCGAGCCCGAGAGCCCGTCGAACATCTTCACCGTGGGCACGATCAACTCCGAGGACAATCAGGATTACGAGCCGCTGGAGCAGCGCGAGGACTCGCAGGGGTTCCTAATCCGCGAGCAGGCCCTCGACCTGGGCTATAACCTCACCCGTTGGAACGACTGGGGCTATGACGGGCATTTCGGGCGCGGCTACACCTACCCGAACCCCCGGACCCACGACACCAACGAGCCGGATTGCGGCGAAGGCGACGGCATCCTGAACACCGAGGACTTAAACCACAACGGAATACTCGACCCCGGCGAGGACATCGGGTGGGCCGGCTACGAACCGTGGGCCACCGGGGCCGACAACGGGGTGCTGGACACCGAGGACGTCATCCGGGGCTCCACGGCGCAGGAGTTCCTGGAGAGCCGCGACTTCACCACCCACGACAGCCTGCGTGTATCGGTCAACAACCGCAACCTGGAACGGTCGGGCGAGGACCTCTTCTTCATCCGCTTCGGCACCGACGAGAACAACTACTACGAGGCGGCGATGCCGCTGGCGGCGCCGGGCTGGAACACGCTGTCCGTGGACTTCTCCGAGCTCATCGCCCTCCGGCAGGAGTACGAGGCCCTCGACCCCACCGAGCGTCCGGAAACCTACACCAGGGACAACCTCACCGTGGCCGGGTCTCCGCAGATGGTTCGCGTGTACGAGGTCGCCTGCGGTATCCAGACCACCAGCCCCATGAGCGGCGCCTTCCAGCCGGGAGGTGGTCCGGGCCGGATCTGGGTGAACAATATAGACCTGGAAAATCCGATAGTGCGCCAGGGACAGGCCCAGCGAGGGAAGGTCTTGCTGAAGTTCGCCGACGTGCTCACCGTGGAGGGCAGCTACCAGAAGATGGACGGGGACTTCCAGTCCATCGGGCTCCGGCGCACCGGGGTCACGGCCGAGGACCTGGACGGGGCGGCTACCCTTCAGCTCGGCTCTTTCATGCCCAACGACTGGCGCGTCAACCTGCCGCTCTCCGGCTCCATGACCCACTCCACCGTCTACGTGGAGAACATCGCCGATTACGAGGGCTCCGTCGAGGACCTGGGCAAGACGGTCTCGGACACCGCCAAGGCCAACCTGGCCTTCTCGAAAACGGGCTGGCCCACGCTCGCCTTCGCATACACCGATTACCGGGGCCTGAACGAGACCGCGCAGCGCAACGACCACGAGCAGTCGGCGAGCGCCAGCTTCGACTACTCGCTGATCTCCGACCTCTTCTTCGTCCCGACGAAGATAAACGCCCGGTACCTCTACAAGAAGGACGCCACCGATTACGACGAGGACACGGGGCGGGTGGACTCCATCACGGGGAAGGAAGAGGTAACCACCTCGGTCACCTGGCAGTTCATCCGCGGGCTGTCCTTCTCCCCCAGCTTCTCCTTCTCGGACACCAGCGACCTGT
>CAZNZF010000026.1:0-3400 GCA_964577465.1 uncultured bacterium
CTGGTCATGAGCCTCTCCGACGACGAGATTGACCAGGCCGTCGCGGCCCTGGCGGCCGGGTCGGCGAAGGGCGAGCTGGGGGAGATATCCCCTCTGAGAATCATCGGCTACGCCCTGAAAAACGCCCCAGGGCTGGTTTTGAAGCTGAGGCACCTTTTCTAGGCGGTGTGGGTGGCGGTGACGAGGTTCAGGGCCTTCGTGGGACTGGCGCGGCCGACCAACATGCTCCTGGTTTTCGCCGCAGTCGTGTTCGGCGCCGCCCTGGCGCTGCCGCCCGGCGCGTGCCCGATGTACGGTTGGCGTGAGGCGCTCGGCCCGCTGCTCGCCGCCGCGGTCGCCCTGAGCCTCGTCGCCGCAGGGGGGTACGCCCTCAACGACCGGATGGACCTCGCCATCGACCGGATAAATCGCCCGGAACGCCCCCTACCGGCGGGACACATCCCCCCGCGCTTCGCCGTCGTTTTCAGCGTGTGCGCCTGGGCTGCGGCCGTCGGGTTGACCTTCTTCGGCCCACCGTCGGGGTACGTAATCGTTCCGTTCTGCATCCTGCTTTCCGTCATTTACGCCGCGCGCCTCAAGCATACCGGTCTGGCCGGGAACCTGGCGGTGGCGCTGATGACGTCCCTGGCACTGGCCTACGGTTCCACGGCGGCGGGAGGGCTGGACCGCGTCCTCCCCCTGGCCGCCCTGGCCTTTCTGGTGAACCTTTCCCGGGAGATTTTCAAGGACGTGGAGGACCTGCCGGGGGACGCCGAGGTCGGCGCGCGCACGCTGGCGGTGCGCCTGGGCGAGGGTCCCACTAGGCTCATCGGCGCCTCGGTCGCCTTCGCCGTGACGCCCGCCCTGTCGCTCTTCTACCTCTTCGACCGCCTTCTCTGGATTGATGCCCTGGCGGTCGCCGTCGGGATGGCGCTGCCCCTCATCCTCATCGGCGGCTACGGCCTCTCCCGGAACGGGAAGGCCGGGCGGGTGCAGCGCTGGCTGAAGGCCTCGATGTTCTGCGGCCTCGTTGCCCTACTCCTGGGCCGGACGGTTTACTGGCTCGCGGTATCCGGCCGTCTAGGCTGACGGACGTAGAGGCTCTGCCACGAACGGGCGGTGGAGCGTTTCCCCGTTTGTGTGGTATGATACGGGATCGATATAGGTCTTTATTATTGCGACTCTTGAAGGAGGGGTAGATGCGCAAGCTTTTTATCGGCCTTTTCCTGGTCGTCCTCGCCGCGGGCTCCCTCGCCGCCGAAAAGATCACCGTGGCCTTCGTCGGCCTGGAGGCCTCCGGGGTGAGCGAGGCTTCCGCCAGCGGTATCGCCGATACGCTCCTGGACGCCCTCATCAACACGAAGCGCTTCGAGATCGTGGAGCGGGACCGCCTGAACGCCCTGATGGAGGAGCAGGGGCTGGCCCTCTCCGGCTGCACCACCACGGAGTGCTTCGTCCAGGTGGGTCAGTTGGCCGGCGCCAGCAAAGTCGTCGTGGGGAAGGTGTCCAAGGTCGGCGAAACGTACACCGTCAACGTCCGGGTCGTGGACGTTTTCGTGGGGAAGGTGGAACTGAGCGAGTCGTCGGAATCGTCGAGCCTGGACGGCCTGCTGGAGGCCTCCCGGGATATGGCCGCCCGCCTGGCCGCGAGCATCCCCGTGGTCGGCACCGTGGTCTCGGTTTCCGGGGATACGGTCAAGCTGGACCTGGGCCGGCAGGAGGGCGTGAAGGAGGGCGACGTAGTAGAACTCTACCGTCTCGGCGAGGAGTACTACCATCCGGATACCGGTGCCTTCCTGGGTCGCGACATCGAGGAGCTGGGCGAGGCCGAGATCACCAAGGTGCTGGCCGACGAGCTTTCCGAGGCCGAGTACACGGGCGACACCCCGCCGGTGACGGGCGACAAGGCGCGCCTGACCGCGAAAATTGAAACCGCGGTGTCCACCGCCACGGCCACCACGGTTCGCCCGAGCGGCAAGGGTCCCGGCTTCGGCGTCACCGTCAGCGCGCCTTTCCTCTTCCCCATCAACAGCCTGTACGGGGATTACGAGGGCGACGCGACCAAGGGGCTCCAGTTCGGGGGGACTCTGATGGTGGACATCTTCGTGGCCCCCATCTTCTCCCTCGGCCCCTACTTCGGCCTCCTGGCCTACACTAACGAGGTGGATAGCTGGGATTTCTACGAGGAGGACACCTTCCTCGAGATGCTCTTCGGGCTGGGCTTCAAGGTCCGGTTCATGGACGCGGGCACGGTGCGCCCCTGGTTCTTCGCCGGCGCCGGGTACGCCCTCGTCTCCTGCGACATTTACCTCGACGACTACAGCTCCGGTGAGGCGACGGGCTCATACACCGGCGGCAGCTTCGGCGTGGACGGGGGGCTGGGCGTCGATTTCTGGCTCTCCAAGTCCTTCTCCATCGGCCTCGGCGGCCTGTTCCACTACAACGCGGTCGAGGACGTCGAGTTCGACAACGGCGCGACCGGCACCCTCAACGACTCGCTGTACTCGGTAGGCGGCCTTCTGGACATCGGCATCTACTTCTGATTTACGGCGTTGAAAAAAGGCGGCCCTTGGGGGCCGCTTTTCATTGAGGGGGATCTCGGACCGGTGTGTCGGTTATACGGGCGGGGTACGGAGCCCCCGCCCTACGAACATTAATGAATCCGTAGGGGCGACCGGTAGGACGAGTCCTCCACGGTCGCCCGCGGGCGGGTGTGGACACCCGCCCCTACATCGTTGCAAGTCGAGGCGCGGGATTTGGGTGATAGCCGTTTAGAAAACGGCGGGGACTAAAGTCCCCGCCCTACATTAAGCGGAATCAGCCTTCCAGCAGCACCGCGCGGCAGGGGGCGCCCTCGGCCGACTCGACCTTCAGCGGCAGGCAGACCAGGGTGTACCGGCCCGGCGCGGCGCCCGACAGGTCCAGCCCCTCCAGCGCGGGGATATTTTTTTCAAAAAGCAGGCGGTGGACCGCCGGCTCCACCTCGAAGCCGTCCACGCTCGGCCCGTCCACGCCGAGAAGAACGATTCCGCGCTCCACGAGCGGCCGGACGGCGTCCCCCGTCGGGTAACAGAAATCCTGGTAAAATCCACCATCCCGGCGGGCGGAGTTGGCGGTTTTTATAAGGACCCGGTCGCCGGGCTGTATCTTTTCAATCGGCAAATCTTCGGGGCCGATTACCCGCGCGTCGCCGCAGTCCACCACCAGTGCCGGTCCGACGAAGGGGTCGAGCGAAAGCTCCCCCAGGCGCCTTCCGTTTGGGAATAGATGGGCCGGGGCGTCCACGTGGGTGCCCAGATGGGAGCACAGGGAGAGCTCGGATGTCTCCCAGCCGTCGCGGGCGTGGGTCTTGGTGAGCGTGCGTTCCAGCCCCCTCTCGCCGGGCCAGGGCGCCGCGCCGTCCAGCGGGCGGGTGATGTCT
>CAZNZF010000026.1:3500-20022 GCA_964577465.1 uncultured bacterium
TCGGGCTCGTGGCCGGGGTTGACCCGCAGCTCGTCGAGGTCCACCGAGGTGCAGTAGGGCACGTATCCCCTGCCCGCCGAACGCTCGTAGGCTTCTTCGATATTTTCCGGTTTGTCGCAGTAGTCCACGGTGAGGACGATGCCGCCGGCGTCCCGGAAGAGGTCGAGGTAGCCCTCCAGCTCGAGGCGGCCCTCGTCGCCGCCCGATTGCTCCGGGCGCGGGTCGTCGGTGGCGAGGAAGTAGAGCTCCTCCTGCCCGATGCCGTCCACGTTGTACGGGTGTTCCGGGAATTCGTCGGCCAGGGCGGCGGCGTTCTGAACGATGCAGACAAAGCCGCTGTGCTTGGATTCGCCGTAGTCGGAGATGGCCTTGGCGAAGGCGACCATGTCCGCCGGTGCGCTTCCCCGCTCATCCTCCAGGTCCCAGCACGAGTCCAGCTTGTCCAGGTACACCCCGTCGAAGCCCTGGGCGATGATTCGGTCCAGGTAGGCGTAGACGATGGCCTGCCATTCGGGGTCCCAGAAGCGCACCAGGTAGTTGCCCGGCCAGTCGGGGTTCTCGTCCCCCAGCCAGTCGGGGTTTCCCGGCCCCCAGTCCGGCTGCCAGTACCAGCGGTAGTCCTCGGCCTCGCCGATGGAGAGGTAGGCCAGGACGATTTTCGGCTGGTCCCCGCCGGGGTCGCGCAGCCCGTCGATTTCCGCCGCCGTCCACTCGCCGTCCGCCGTGCCGTCGGAGGAGTAATCCGTCACCACCAGGTCGAAGGCGCCGGCGCCGATTTCTGCCAGGTCCACGTCCACGAGCTGGTAGGCCCAGTCGTTCACGGCGGACGGGTCGAATCCGCCGCTCCCGGTCGGGCCGGTGCAACCGCCGACGAGTAAGGCGCCTATGAGGACTGCCGCGGTGGAGGCCGTCTTTTTCCGTTTCATCTCAATCCCGGACGAGGTGTGGAACAAGGGGTTTAACCGAGCGCAGCGAGCTATGCCCCCGGCAAAACCCCTTGTCTTACCCCTTGCCTAAAGACAACCGCTGTTGCCGCAAAAAAGGCTGATCACGTTAAACCGCGGAATCCCTACGATTGCGGACCCGCCCTACCAGAGGTCGGGGTCGTACACCACGACGGCCGCCGGGGAGGAGAAACCCTCCGCGGTGTAAACGGTCTCGCCGTCGCGGATGAGCTTCACCTTGCCGCCGATCTCCTCCGCCACCCAGACGCCGCCGCCCGGCTCGGCGCCGACGTCCACCGGGCCGTTCAGACCGCCGTAGTTCTTCTTCACCGCCCCGTCCCAGTCGGCGAGCAGCAGCACGGACCCGTCCCGCGACGCGACCCAGCAGTCACCGTCGGATTCCACGGACAGCCCCTGGGGGTCGTCGAGGTCGGTGGTCGTGTGGAGCACGCCGCCGTCGGGGTCCAGACACAGCACGCGGCCCCCGTCGTTGTCGCTGTACCAGATGCCGGCCCCGTCAGGGCCTACCGCCAGCCCGCGGGGGACGCCCAGGGCGATGAAGGTGACACGGGCGTCAGCGGCGGTTTTGTTACCGGTAAGGTTGCCGTCGAAGGCGTAGAGGTTACCCGTCTCGTCGGCGCACCAGCAGCAGCCGTTGGTCTCGTCCCAGGCCACGCAGCGGGTGGGCCCGTCCACCGTCACGCGCCCCAGCTCGGTGGCATCCGAGTCCAGCCGCACGAAGGCGTGGTTGACCCGGTCGGCCACCCAGCACTCACCGTCCGCGGTCACCGACACGGCGATGGGGTCGTTCAACAGCCCGTCTTCGGTGGCGGCGAGGAAGCCCAGGTCCAGGTTGAGACTGACCACCCGGTCCCCCGAGTAGTCGGCAATCCACAGGGCGTCCACCCCGGGGAAGAGGGACACGTCTGTGGGCCGGACGACGAAGCTGAAGAAGCCCGTGATGTTCCCCTCGGAATCGACCATGACGACGCGGTCGTTCATCTTGTCGGCGACGTACTGAGTGGTCTCGGCCGGTAGCTGCCCGTCCCCGGCGGGCGTGGAGCAGCCGGCGGCGAGGAGAATCACCGCGAGCGGCATCAGAACCGTTAGCAGAATAGAGCGTTTCATGTCGTTCCCCCCGGTCAGATTAACAGCCCCAGCGTGAAGAGGTGGGTGGCGTCGAGGTCGCCGTAGTCGGCGTAGGCGTAGTCCAGGTTCAACAGCACCGTGTCCCACAGGCCGAACTGGAATCCGACGCCGAATGAGAAAGTCGCCGTGTCGTGCCCCAGCCGGTAACCGCCCCGGAAGCTCACCAGGTCGAACATGGTGTACTCGAGGCCGAAGGCCCCGTAGGGCTTGGCGTAGACGGGATAGACCCCGTCGGCGAAGAGGGTGACCTTGTGCCGGGGCAGGTCGAGCACGTCCCCGGCGGCCCCCAGGCGCAGCGTGACCGGGAGCGGGCTCTCCAGGCTCACGTACGTGACGTCGGGCCCGAGGTTGGTGGCGGTGAAACCGAGCCGGAGGGCGTTCAGCGGCTGGTACGAAAGCCCCAGGTCGAAGGCGACGGTCGAGGTGGTCACGTCGTCGATGCGCGAGTAGACGTAATTTACCGTCGCCCCGGCGCCGAAGCCCCGGAAGAGCTCGACCCCGTACGACACGCCGGCCGCCAGGTCCGCCGCGGGGAATTCGCCCGTGGGCACGCCGTCCTCGTCGTAGCCCTCGAGGGTGCCGAAGGAGATGTAGCGGGCCGCGACGGCGATGCTCCCGCCCTCACCCCCGGCAATCGGGAAGGCGTAGGCGCCGAACTCGAAGGTGAGGTCGGCCAGGTACTCGTCGTGTGTGAAGGTGACTGCGTTGCGGCGGTTCTTCGACAGCAGCGCCGGGTTGAGGACCGCGGCCTCGGCGTCCCGGGCGTCGGCGACGAAGGCCTCCCCGAGCGCCAGGGACCGCGCCCCGACCCCGAGCCTCAGGAACGGGAAGCAGGCCGTTCCGGCGTCCTCCTCGGCGGCCAACGCGGCCATCGTCGACAGGAGTACCACAGCTATCAACCAGCGGGTTTTCATCGGAACCTCCCGAGCTTCCACATCCCTATTATAGGAGATAATCGCCCCCGAGACCAGTTAACCGGCGACGATTTCCCAGAAGCGGTCGCCGTAGATAATCCAGGCCGCACCGAGGCGGATGACGACGGGCAGCAGGGCCATGGAGAGCGACTGGGCGACGCTCAGGTGCAGGCCGCGGTGGGCCCCCACGGTCAGGTACACCAGGATCAGGGCCAGAACCAGCAGCGGCCCGAAGACGGGGATGAAAAGGGCGAGGTAGGCCGTGGCGCCGTATGCCGCGACGCGCAGGACGTCCCGGAATGGGAGCCGATTCCGGTACAGCCGCCCCAGGCCGAAGAGGGCGGCGGCGTCGAGGAGGAGGAGCGCGGCCAGCCCCGGCGCGTTGAGCGCGACCTGCCAGGGGAAAGGCGCGCCTTCGGGCCCGCCCCCGAAGAGCCAGGTCGCACCGATGGTCAGCACCACCGAGGCCAGAAGGACTATTCCGGCGTAGAGGTAGGCGTACCAGGCGCCCCGCCCGTGGGGCATCCCGCCGAAAAAACTTTCCGGTCCGCGGAGAACGCCCCACAGTATTTTAAAGAAACCGCCCACGCCCCGTTTGCGCTCCCAGAGGGCCGCCGGGTTGTCGCTCCCAACTCCCGCGCAGACAGCGCATAACCCATCCACGCCCGCCGCGGCGCACTCGGCGCACAGGAAATCCCCGCAGTGCCGGCATCCGGCGACGGCGGGGCGATCGGTGTGATTCACGCAGTGCCCGGGCAGCGACCGGGTGCCGCTCAACGGGTTTTGGTCGGAACGCCGGTCCCGGTGGGGGGCGTGGCCGGTTTCGACTTCTTTATCGCGTACGTCGAGATGAATTCCTCGACCATGTTTCGGGCGACGTCGTCGGGGTGCTGCACGGGTGGGGATTTCATGAAGTAGGCCGACGGCCCTTCGAGAACGCCGCCCACGCCCGAATCCAGGGCCAGCTTGACGCAGCGGACGGCGTCGATGACCACGCCGGCGGAATTGGGCGAATCCCAGACCTCCAGCTTGAGCTCCAGGTTCAGCGGCACCGAGCCGAAGGCCTCGCCCTCGAGGCGGATGTGGGCCCACTTCCGGTCCTTGAGCCAGGGGACGTAGTCCGAGGGGCCGATGTGGATGTTGTCGTCCCCGGGGTGCTGTGAGATGTTGCTCGTGACCGACCGGGTCTTGGAGATGCGCTTGCTCTCGAGGCGTTCCCGTTCGAGCATGTTGAGGAAATCGGAATTGCCCCCGACGTTGAGCTGGCTGGTGCGCTTCAGGGACACCCCGCGGTCCTCGAAGAGCTTGGCCAGGATGCGGTGGATGATGGTGGCCCCGACCTGGCTCTTCACGTCGTCGCCGATGAGGGGGAGGCCCTTGGCGGCGAAACGTTTGTGCCACTCGCCGGTGGAAGCGATGAAGACCGGCACGCAGTTTACGACGGCCACGCCGGCCTTGAGGGCCTCCTCGATGTAGAAGCGGGTGGCCTTCTCGCTGCCCACGGGGAGGTAGTTGAGCAGGATTTCGGCGCCCGACTCCCGCAGGGTTCCGGCGACGTCCACCGGCTCGCCCTCGGCCAGGGGGACGATGTCGCGGAGGTACTTCCCGATGCCGTCGAGGAGGTGGCCCTGGCGGACGATGGTGCCCGAAGGGGGCGGTTCGGCGAAGCGGAAGGTGTTGTTGGGCGCGGCGAAGATGGCCTCGGAGATGTCGCGGCCGACCTTGCGGGCGTTCACGTCGAAGGCTGCGACGAAGCGGATGTCCCGGACGTGGTATCCGCCCAGGTTGACGTGCATCAAACCGGGCACCAGCGCGTCGTCCAACGCCTCCCGGTAGAACCAGACGCCCTGGACCAGGGAGCTGGCGCAATTGCCCACCCCGACAACGGCAACTCTCACCTCGCCGGCCATCAGGGCACACCCCCTTGTGCTGCGGTAGAAAGGTACATCAAACCGGGTTCACTCCCCGCCCTTCGCGTCTTTCTCCGACAGCCTCGCCAGGGTGTAGGCGAAACGCCGGAGGGCGGTGCAGAATGTCCCCACCGCGAGGATAATAACACAAATCCTGAGTGCAGTATAACCCACGAAGGCGCCGATTAGAAGGAGCACCATCCGCTCCGGTCGCTCCCAGAACCCGACCCCGCACTCCACGTCGAGGCCCTCGGCGCGGGCCTTGGCGTAGCTTACCGTAAACGAGCCGACCAGGGCCGCCAGGGTGAACGCCAGGTAGAGCCAGTCCCCCTGCCGGGCCGTGAGGTACGCGATTCCGGCCAGGACCGCGCCGTCGGCCCAGCGGTCGGTGAAGCTGTCCACGAAGGCCCCGTGCCTGGATTCCAGACCGCGCAGCCGGGCCACCTGCCCGTCGGTCATGTCGAAGAATCCGGCGAGCAGGATAAGCCAGGCGGCGCCCGAGAGGTCGCCCAGCGCGAAGAGCAACCCGGCGCCCAGGCTCGCCAGCAGACCGCAGACGGTCAGGGCCGTCGGTGAAACCTTCAGCCCGGCCAGAAGCCGCGCCGGCCACCCGAAGAGGAACCGAAAGGCCCCCCGCAGCCACTCACGCCAGAATACCATCCCGCCTAGAACAGCTTGGCGATCAGATCGGCGGTGCGGCAGGAGTAGCCCCACTCGTTGTCGTACCAGCTCATGACCTTGGCGAAGGTGCCGTAGCTCTTGGTGTACTCGGAGTCGAAGATGGAGCTGGCGGGATTGCCGATGAAGTCGCTGGAGACGAGGGGCTCCTCGCAGTAAACGAGGATGCCCTTGAGGGGGCCTTCCGCGGCCGCCCTGACCGCGCCGTTTATCTCGTCGACCGTGGCGGAGCGCTTGAACTCCACCACGAGGTCCACCAACGACACGTCGGGGGTGGGAACCCGGACGGCCATGCCGTCGAGCTTCCCGGCCAGGTCGGGCAGGACCAGCCCCACCGCCTTGGCGGCGCCGGTGGTGGTGGGAATCATGTTCATCGCCGCCGCCCGCGCCCGCCGCAGGTCCTTGTGCGGCAGGTCGAGGATGCGCTGGTCGTTGGTGTAGGAGTGGATGGTGGTCATCAGACCGCGCTCGATGCCGAAGGACTCGTGCAAAACCTTGGCCACGGGGGCCAGGCAGTTGGTGGTGCAGCTGGCGTTGGAGATGATGTGGTGCTTGGCGGGGTCGTAGGCGTCGAAGTTGACGCCGAGGACGACGGTGATGTCCGGCTCCTTGCCGGGGGCGCTGATGACGACCTTTTTGGCCCCGGCCTGGATATGTTTCCCGGCCCCGGCCCGGTCGCGGAAGAGGCCGGTGGATTCAAGCACCACGTCCACGCCCATCTCGCCCCAGGGCAGCTTCGCCGGGTCGCGTTCCGCGAGCACGCGGATGCGGTCGCCGTCCACCACCAGATGGTCTGCGTCGATGGAAACGTCGGCGGCGTAGGTGCCGTGGATGGAATCGTGCTTCAACAGGTGCGCCAGCGTTTTCGAGTCGGTGATGTCGTTAATCGCGATTATCTCGTAGTCGTACCGGCCCCGGGCGTAGCGCAGGAGCGAGCGTCCGATGCGCCCGAACCCGTTGATGCCGACTTTCATGGATTTCCCCCTTCAGCGTTGGGCCTCGGTCGTCCGTCCGAGGAGGCTTTCGGCGCCCGTTAAAAGGTCCGTGGAGCGCAGCCGGAGATCGAAGTGGTATTCGATGAGCGAAAGCGAAACCCTGAGTGCGTCCCGTAGAACGTCGGCGGCGTGATGGCCCTTGAGGACCGCCCGGCGCTCAATGCCTTCGAGGAGCCGGACCCCGCCCGCGTTGAGCGGCAGATACCCTTCGCGCCGGTGGCTGCGGCACAAAACTCGCCCGCCCGCCACGTCCACCGCCGCCCCGCCGCCCAGTGTTTCGCCGCAGGCGGCGCAGCGGGAAAAATCGGGCCACAGGCCCTGGGCCCGCATAAGGCCCTTGAAGAAGAAGAGCGTCACCGGGCGGGGGTCTATGCCGCCCTCGAGCAATTCGAGCGCGGTCCGCAGGAGCTGGTAACAATCCTCGCCCGCGGCCAGGGCGACCTCGGCCAGGGTGCCGGCGTGGAGAAAAAGCCGCCAGTCGCTCCCGATGCGGGAGGCGCTGGAAAGGACGTGGGCCTCGGACAGGAAGTCGAGCTCGCGGCCCTCCTTCCTGTAAACGAGGGCCTCGATGACCCGGTAGGCTACCGTTCCGCCGGCCAGACGGCTCTTGGGTCGGCGGGCCCCCTTGGCCACGGCGCGGATGACCCCCAGCTTCGGCGTGAGGAGGGTGACGATTTTTTCCGTGTCGCCCAGGGGACGGGCCGCCAAGACGAGGGCCTCGGTCTTAAAGAGCGGCATGCCGAACCTGGTCGTTCCCGGCTGTGGGTGGAAATGAAAGAAAGCAACCGGCTGCTCGCCCTGGGAGCCGGACGATTCCGGCCGACCCGTCGTCGGTGAATGCGGTGGTCGGGTGGTGCCGGGAAGGAGACTTGAACTCCTACAGGGTTTCCCCCACATGGCCCTCAACCATGCGCGTCTGCCAGTTCCGCCACCCCGGCACCGGCGGTGAGCTGCGGCTGTGCTGTCGCAGACACGGCGGCAAGAGTATAGTCGAGGGCGTTTTGCTAGTCAACCCTCCGGTGGCCCCTGGACCGCCCTTGCGGGCCGGCCCGAAAAGGGTTACCATGTCGGAGGTGTCCTAAAATCCCAAACCCCGGGAGGAATCATGGCGGTATTTATCTGTGGTAAATGCGGTCATGTGACCCAGGACGTGCGCTGCCGTCCGAAGGTCTGCCCCAAGTGCGGAGCCCCGCGCGAGGAGCTGAAGAAGAAGTAGAGGACGTTTCGGACGGTCGCGCATAGGGAGGTGTGAGATGCACGGCGTGTGTCATTTCGATATTCCGACGAAGAACCCCGCGAAGCTCGCCCCCTTCTACCGGGACGTCTTCGGGTGGAAGACGGAGGTCAGCCGGGGTTACCACATGTTCCGCCCCCCGAACAGCATCACCGGCGGCCTGGATACGAAGGTCGAGGCGCCGGTCATCTACGTCGAGGTGGCGGACATCCCCGCCAAGCTGACCGAGGTGGAGCGGGCCGGGGGTAAGGTCGTTACACCCAAGACGCACATCGGCGAGGGCTTCGGCTATTACGCCTATTTCACCGACACCGAGGGGAACGTCATCGGCCTGTGGAGCCAACACTAGAGGGAGGGTGATGCTCGAGTTCGGAGGGTATTGCGGAATCGACTGTGACGCCTGTCCCGCCCTTCTGGCCACCCGGAAGGACGACAAGGCGGCCCTGGCGGAGGTCGCGGCCGAATGGTCGAAGTTGTACGGGGGGGACATCCCCCCCGAGAGCATCCCCTGTGCCGGTTGCTTTGCCCGACCGCCGCAGCCCACGGGCTGCCACGCCCACGAATGCGGCATCCGGACTTGCGCCATGGGGCGGGGCGTGGACACCTGCGCCGAGTGCGCGGATTACGCCTGCGACCGGCTCGCCGGGTTCCTCGCCGCCGTGCCCGAGGCCCGGGCCAACCTGGAGGCCCGCCGGAAGGGTTAATAACACTGGTGGCGCGGTTCCGAACGGAAGGCGGTGAATACATGCTCAAGCACGGCGGTTTCTGCGGACTGGACTGCGACGCCTGCCCGTCCCTGGCCGTCGGGATGGGTGATAGAATGGTCGGGGAGGGGGGCATCCCCTGTGGCGGCTGTTTCGCCGGGCCCTCGGACGCGCCGGGGTGCACCTTCGAGGATTGCCGGATCCGGTCCTGCGCGCTGGAAATGGGCGTGTCGAGCTGCGCCGCGTGCGACCGGTACGTCTGCCCGATGCTCGAGGAGTTCTTCCGCTCGTTCCCCGGCGGCGACGAGGCGAGGATTAATTTGGATAATGTCTCCACCGCCGCGGATACCCGCCGGAAGGTCTGACCTTCGCTTGAAAAAAATAGACCGACCCCGGGGGGATCGGTTTTATTCATCGAACGGCTTCAACCCTTCAGGTGCGCCGACGACATGTCCAGCAGCTCGAGCCACTGCCCGAACAGCTCGTCGGAGTCCAGCTCGTTCCCGCCGTAGAGGTGGGCCAGAGCCAGTCCCGAGGTGACGGCCAGCGTCAGGTCGGAGAGCGCCTCGGCCCGTCGGAGCGGTATGCCGGGGTAGTTCCGTTGGAGGGCGTTCAACAGGAGCGCGCGGAGCCGGCGGTGTCCCCGGAGCAGGGCGTCCCCGGCCGTCCCGCCGAAGCGGGAGTCCAGGAGGAACTCGATGGTGCGCGCCCGGCTCCTGGCGTAACCGGCGAAATCGCTGAAAACGGCGTACCCGAAGGCGACCATGCCGTCCACGCCGTCGGCCGCGGTCTCGAGGGCCCGCTCGAAGCGCTCGGCCAGGTCGGCCGCCTCGAGCCGCCACAGCGCCCGGAGCAGGTCGTCCTTGCCCCGGAAATGGTCGTACACCGACGCGGGCGCCAGGCCGCCGGCCCGCGCGATGTCGCGCATCCGGAGCTCGCCCACCGACCGGTGCTCCAGGAGACTCCGGGCGGCGCCGAGAATCCGCATCTGGGTTTCGGTGAAGGCCCCCTCGGTCATGTGCCACCTGCCTCTTGAATGCCGGATTGAAGCTCGGCCGCGAATTTGCAGAATGAGACGAGGGGTTTAAACCCCTTGCCTTCCCATCAATCGTATATGTCCACACCCCCGCCCTGGGCCTCGGGAAGTAAGTAACGGCGCAGGATGTCGGCGATGGGGATGCGGGGGATGGTGAACTCGGAGAGGTCGATGAAGCTGGTGAACAGGGACAGCAGCGAAAAGCCGGTGTCCACGACGCGGATTTTCATCGTCATGCGCTGGTTCTTCAGGTCCATCGTGACCAGCTCCGGCTGCTTCTGCAGGCTCCCCAGCAGGCCGCGGACCTGGGTGATGGAGGGGTTGGTGCCGTCGGGGTCCAGGAACAGGAGCATCTTGTCCAGCACCTGTTTACCGATCCGGGTGATGTTGGCGGACCCCTCCAAGTCGAACCGGGTGATGATGTCGTCGAAATCCGCGCCGCTCCCGCTCAGGCGGAGGTCCCCGTTTATCTCCGCGCCCTCCGTCGGCTCGACGCCCTCGATGAGGTAGCCCACGTTCACGTCGCTGAACTCGAGCTGGAGGCTGAAGCTCGGGACCACGTCGGTCAACAGGAGGTTGAGCCGGCCGACCAGGCTGCCTCCCAGGGCCTTCGCCGCCAGGCGCCAGATGTGCAGCCCGCCGCCGGTGACGCCCCAGGTGAGCTCGAGGTCGTTCACCCGCATCTCGGGCATCCCGGCCCCGGTCAGGCGGACCTCGTCGATGGTCAGGTCGGGGGGCGGGGTGAAGGGGGCCAGGAACTCGTACCGGCGCTCGCCGAAGGGCGACGGACGCTCCTCGGAGGTCCCGGGCAGCGGGAGGGGCGCGCTCACCACGACCTTGTTGTCGATGGGCAGCTCCCCCTCGATGCCGGTGACGGCCAGGACACTCCCCTGCCTCACGCTTATCTGGTGGAACCGGAGCCGCCCGGTGATTTGCATCGGTTTCGGTCCCTGCACCGGGCCACGCAGGGCGAGCTCCAGGCCCATCTGGCCTTCCACGTCCGCCATCCCGGCGCTCAACTTCAGGGGTTGGCCGATCCGTCCCACCCTCCCCTGCAAGTCTAAGGCCGCGATGGGCGTTCCGAGGAGGTCGGAGACCGCACCGTTCCCGGTGAGGCTCAGGTCCAGAGAATCGACGCCGGCCTCGATTTTCTCGAACCCGATTTCTTCCAGCCCCTTCAGGTGACCCTTGAAGGCCAGCGTCACCCCCTGCACGGGTACGGGCAGGTCGGTGAGGACGACGTCGGCCACGGAGGCGTTCAGCTCCAGCTCCCCGTCGCCGGAGTCGAAATCGAGGGCGAGGCCGGCGTTGATGCCGTCGGCGCCCCCCTGGGGGAGGCCGACCGAGACGTCGGTCAGCTCCACGTCGAGGTGGGTCCGCAGCGAGCGGGCCAGGACGAGGGGGTCCGGGTCGTCCAGCGCGCCCGGCGCCAGCTCGACCCATCCCCGGACGCGGGCCTCTCCGACGGGCTTCACCGGCGGGAGCTCGACCATCCCGGGTGGAATCAGGCCGAGCGCCCGGTCGAGATCTATCACGAACTCGTCGAGCCTGGCGGAGACCCCTCCCCGGCCGAAGTCGTTCACCGTTGCAGCACCGCGCCAGTGGAGCGCGTCGCCCAGGTCCACCCGCATCCCGTTGAGGGAGACGTTCCCGGCGTTCAGGTCGGCCGCCAGCGACCCCTCGACGGAGACGCCGTCGAGCGACACGGGGCCGGGAAGCCCCGCGCCCGCGACCCGCACCGCCCCCATGTTCATCCGGAGACCCTCGGCGATGAAGCGGCTATTCGACAAATCGGCGGAAAACGTCCCGTCGACGGCGAGGTTGCTCACCAGGAGGGGGCCGGGCTCGCCCGTGCTCGACAGATGACCGGCCTTGAGATTTACCTTGAGCCCCGTGGCGGAAGGCCCGGCCAGGTCCACCGTTCCGCTCGCCGAGAGCGTCAGGTTGCCCGCCGAGTAGGGACCCTCTCCCGCGCTCAGGATGGAGATGTCCGCCGCCAGGTCCACCACGGGCCGCGGGTCGTCGAGCTCCACGAGGGTCTTGAGGGCGACCTTGCCATTCAGGCCCACCACGCGGGCCGGACCGTCGGGGAGCGTCATCCCGCCCTCGACTTGGGCCAGGTCGAGCTCGGCCTCGACGTCCGCCGTCCGGGGCGCGAAGGACTCGTCCAGGCGCACGTCCAGGCCCACCGCGCCGGAAACTCCGCCCGAGGCGCCGATGTCCGGCAGGATGGAAGAAAAGTCCCGGGCCAGGGGACCCAACTCGGCCTTCTCCACATCGAGCTTCACGGCCGCCCGGGGCTCTCCGCTCAGCGTCGCCGCCGCCTCCAGCCCCAGACAGAGGTAGTCGCCCAGGGTCAGCCGTCCACCGGTGAGGTTGACGCCCAGCGTAGCCAGGTCGGCGTCGAAGGCGCCCTGCAGGACTAGCTCACCCGCGGGGGCGAACTCCAGGGGGGCGGAGAGGTTTATCCCCGAGGCGGCGACGTAGAAATCCCCCGAGACCGCCGTGGCCTCGAGCGGGTCGCCGGGGACGGTGAGGTCCAGCTTCAGGCTCAGCTCGTCTATGCGCCCCGCCGCCGAGGGGTTTTCCGCCGGGCCCAGGCGCAGGCTCACCGGGCCCGGTTCCTTTCGGATTGCCAGAAGCACCGGTCCGGGATTGCCGGTGTCGAATTCCCCCAGGACCAGGGACAGGCCCCCGAGGTGGGCCGCGATGTCGTCGGAGACCGTTACGTCCAGCTCCTGGATGGACAGGCGCCGGAGCCGGACGTCCACCGGAAGGGAGTCCCAGGTGAAGGGCGGTTTCCCCTCCTCGCTGGGCGCGACCAGGTGCTCGACGTTCCACCCCAGGCCGGGAATCTCGATGAGGTTGACTTTCACGCCCCGGGCCTCGACCACGTCCAGGCTGACCCGGTTGTCGGCGAGGAGGGCTCCCAAATCGTAGTGGAGGACGAACTCGTCGAGCCGCACGGCCGGAGCCCGGTCGAACTGTTCGCTGGAGAGGACCGTGAGGTCCCGCACCACCAGGCCGGTCAGGGGCGAGATGAAGACGGGGCCGACGGTCACCTCGCCCTGGAGGGATTCGTTGACCAGCCCCAGCACCAGCTCCTTGAGCTTTTCCTCGGGGTAGAGGATGCGGAAGACGAGGGTGGCGAGGACGACGAGGGACGCCACCCCGGCGAAGACGCCGACGAGGACCTGGGCCGTCCAGCGACCGATGGCAGTTGTAGTTTTCGACACCCGTTCGCCGTCCCGCGCTTTATTACATGCAGTGCGCTCGGACTATTGTACCTGATTCGCTCCGGCCGGGAAAACGGGGCCGCGGGGCCCGAAGTTGCGGAACCTACGACGGCGAACGTCATGCAGCTCCGAGAAAATAAATCGTATTTTAATTGAGAGCGAGTATCATTTAGGCTATAATTACCGATGCAACGACTTGGTTATAATCCGACCGGCCACCGACAGAAATCTGATTGATAACAAAGGGGTTAAGATGAAACGGCTGCTTATCCTGCTCGCGCTGGTGTCCACCGTCGCCGCTACGGAGTACAGCGTGGACATCTCTGGTTTCGCCTTCGACCCGGCCACGCTGACCGTCATGGAGGGGGACACCGTCACCTGGACCAACCTGGACCAGGTCGCGCACACCGTCACCGCGGACGACGCGTCCTGGGATTCGGGCACCCTAAATCACGGCGAGTCCTGGTCCCACACCTTCGACGCGTCCGGCACGTGGGACTACCACTGCACCATCCATCCCATGATGACCGGAACCGTCATCGTGGAAGCCTCGAGCGACGTGGAACAGGGCAGTTGGGGGGCGGTCAAGGAGCTATTCAACTAAAGGTCGCGTCCCCGCCCGCTTCTTCACGTCCCGCCCCGGTGCCCGACGGGAAACCGGCAAAAAACCTTTCCGGACCCGCCTCTGGCGCCGGGGTCCTCTTTTTTGCTATAGTGATACCGTGCATCCGACGCCGGAGGCTACGTTGCGGGCGACCCTCCTCCTGTTCCTCCTCTCCTGCGCAGCCTGGGCCATGCCCGGCATGCCGCCGGAGCTCTACGACTACTACGGGCTCACCCGGCCGTACACCTTCGACGAGCCGGAGCGTCCCGACGGCGTGGACCGGCCCTCCCCGGTTCCCCCCGCGGCCAACCTCACCGTCCGGCCCCTCGTCCTGCTGGTGGATTTCGACGACCGGCCGGCGGACAAGGACATCCACCCGCCGCTGGAGTACGGGAAGATAATTTTCCGCCGCAACCAGGAGCCGGGCACGTTCACCGATTACTGGAACGAGGTGACCGGCAGCCGCGTCCGCATCGTGGGCGACGAGGAATCGGACGTGGATTCGGCCTGGATTCGGGTCAGCGGGAAAGACGACTCCACCGGCGACGACCTGGATTACGGCTTCTTCACCGACCGGGAGTACGGCTTCGGCGACTACCCGCGCAACTCCCAGGGGATGGTGCGCTACGCCCTGGTGGCCGCGGACCCCCGGATCAACTTCGCCGATTACGACAACGACGGCCCCGACGGCATACCCCGCTCCGCCGACCCCGAGCACTCCGACGACGACGGTTACGTGGACGCACTCTTCGTCGTCCACGCCGGCTGGGGGGCCGAGCAGAGCCGCAACCCGGGGAACATCTGGAGCTGCAAATGGGACCTGGAATCCAACGGGGGTCCCGGGTCCTTCGTCACCGACGACGGGGTCCGGATTAAAAATTTCATGGTCGTGCCCGAGGAGCTTCTGGACAACGCCGACGACGGCAACGAGCTTCTCGTCACCATCGGCGTGTTCTGCCACGACTTCGGGTACACGCTCGGCCTGCCCGCGCTCTACGACACCACCCCGAACCGCTGGGACGCCGACTCCTACGGCATCGGTTACTGGGGGCTGATGGGCTACGGCGCCTGGACGGGAATCGTGGCCTATCCCCAGCGCGTCCCCCTTCCCGGTAACTGCCCGGTGCACCCCTGCGCCTGGAGCAAGTACTACGCGGGCTGGGTCTCGGTGGTCAACGCCACCCAGGGCCGCAATCAGCCGCACGCCGTCTACCGGGCCGAGAGCTCGGCGCCGCCCGACGCCACCCGCTTCCTGCGTATCACCGTCGCCGGACCTGAAGAGTATTTCCTCCTGGAAAACCGCCAGCAGGTGGGCTTCGACCGCGGCCTGTCGTACCTGGAGCACATCGACCCCGACGACCCGACGCCCTGCGACGGCCTTCTCATCTGGCACATCGACGAGCGGGTCATCGAGGCCAACCTGGCGGGGAACACCGTCAACGGGAACAAGCTGCACAAGGGCGTGGACCTTGAGGAGGCCGACGGCTACAACGACCTGGACTTCCGGGTGAACCTGGGCGACGACGGGGACCCCTTCCCGGGAAGATTCTCCAAGCGGGAGTTCGGCCCCGACACCTCGCCCGATTCCCTCCCCTACGGCTCCGCCGAATCTACCTGCTACATCGAGCGCATCAGCGATTCGGGCAACCCCATGACCCTCTACGTGACCAGCATCCGCAACCCGCTGACCCGGGGGGTGATGGCGGGGCCCAATCCGTACTACCCCGAGACCGACGACCACCTCACCTTCTTCTTCCAGTTCGGTATCCGGGTTACCGTGCGCATCTACACCCTCTCCGGAGACCTGGTTCGCACCATCGGCGAGGACGAGGTGGACGAGGCCTTCGGCCAGGCGGCGTGGTTCGGGGACAACGACGACGGGAACCAGGTGGCCACGGGCCTCTACTTCTTCACCGTGGATTCGGGCTCCTACCACGTGGGCCACGGCAAGTTCACGGTAATCCGCTGATAAAGGAGACAAGGGGTTTTGCCAGGGGCATAGCTCGCTTCGCTCAGTTAAACCCCTTGCCCTCGAATTGGGGGCCGGCATGCGCAGAGTCCTGCCGATAGTTCTCGTTCTGGCGACCGGGGCCCTCGCCGGCGGCGGACCGGGCACCGTGGGGGCCGATTTCCTCCGCCTGGGGATAGGCGCCCGGCCCATGGCACTCGCCGGGGCCTACACCGCCATTTCGGACGACGTCTTCGGCATGGCCGCCAACCCCGCCGGCCTGGCCCAGATAATCAACGCCGAGCTGGGCTCCTACTACGCCAACATCATCGGCGACGTGCACCACGGCTGGATTGGGTTCACCCACGACATCAGCGACATGTGGAGCTACGGCGTGGAGCTGAACATGGTCTACGCGGCCGAAACCCGACGGGATTCCTACGGCGACCCCATCGGGACCTACAGCGTGGCGCTGGGCACCCTGGGCGGGGCCATCTCCATCGAGCCGCTCCCCGGGTTCTCGCTGGGGCTCTGTGGGCACTACGTCATGCAGAAGTATGACCAGGAGGTCGGCCAGGGCTTCGCCGGCGATTTCGGCCTCCTGTACCACACCCGGTTCAACGGCCTCCGGGTGGGCCTGGTGGTGGAGAACCTGGGCCCCAAGGTGGAGTTCCAGGAGCTCTCCGAGTCCATGCCCATGGGGGTCCGCGTCGGTCTCGGCTCGAGCATGTTTCAGCAGACGCTCACCGTGACCGGTGACTTCGGCCTGGGTTTCGAGGGGACGATGGAGGCCTGCGTCGGGGTCGAGTGGGAGGCGGTTCGGGGCGTGTCGTTCCGCGCCGGCTACGACATCTTCGGGGACTTCGACTCCTGGTCCGGCATCTCGCTGGGAATCGGTCTGGACGCCCTGTCCGGTCTGATGGTGGGCGAGCTGGACTACGCCTTCGTCCCCCAGTTGCCTATGGGCTATGTCCACCGCGTCAGCTACACGCTCAAATTTTAATCCATTCGGTGTGTGCGCGGGTGACGGGTGGAATCGTTTATCCCCTCCCAGGGCGACGGCACGGCTGCGGGGTGATGTGCATGACGCGGCGGGGACTAAAATCCCCGCCCTACGTTTAGAACCGCGCGATTGCCCGTAGGGGCGGCCCGTAGGACGAGTCCTCTGTG
>CAZNZF010000027.1:0-2619 GCA_964577465.1 uncultured bacterium
TACCTCTACCGCCTGGAGACGGGCGCGGGGTCGCTGACGCGGCGCCTGGTCGTCAGCCGGTGATGGGCTTTTTTTATCGGAACAGCGAAAAATTGTGTTAAAACCTTTCCTTTTATAAATTTTCGTGCTATGTTGATTTTGGTGAAGGTGGTTTTAGAGGAGGAGCCATGAAAAGTGTTGGTATAGCTTTGTTTAGCCTCTTGTTGCTACTTACTTTCCCCGCGTTGGCGCTCGAGGCCTCGCAGACCGACTGGTCGGGCGGCGGCGGTGAGGAGGGCCCGGTGACGGACTGGGGGACGAAGTTCTACAACTCTAGCGATATTGATTACGCCGGCAGCCCGGGGGACCTGACCCTGGGGCATGCAGCCGTCGAGAATGTGGTTGACGACACCTTCACGCAGGCGGCCGGCGTCTGCGTGGCGGACATCGATGGTGACTCCGATCTGGACGTCGTCGGGATCGGGTCTGAGTCCAACGAGCTCGCCTGGTGGGCCAATAATGGCTCCGGCGGCGGCTGGACGAAAACCCTGGTTTCCGACACCTTCATTGGGGGTCGAATCGTTCGCGCGGCGGACCTCGACGGCGACACGGACCTGGACATCGTCGCCACCGGCGCGCCCCCGTTCGGGGGTATCCTCGCCTGGTGGACCAACGACGACGGTGTCGGCGGCGCTTGGACCTACCACAGCATCGCCAACTACTCCAACGCCTGGGGCGTCAGCGTGGCCGACGTTGACGGCGACACCTACCCGGACGTCGTCTGCGCCTCGGGCGCGACCGCCAGCCTTTCCTGGTGGGCGAACAGCGGCGACGGCAGCAGTTGGACCAAGCACACCGTAGACGGCACCGCGACGGGCGGGTATTACGGGGCGCTGGGCGTGGACATGGACGGCGACTCCGACATAGACCTCGTCGGGACCGCCTGGAACGGCGGCACGGTCGTCTGGTGGGAAAACACCGACGGGTCCGGCTCGAGCTGGACCGAGCACATCGTCTCCGACGCGGTGTCGAACCCGCGTTCGGTCTGCGCCGTGGACCTGGACGGTGACACAGACCTCGACCTGGTGGTGGCCGCCTTCGTGGGGAACAAGGTCTCCTATTGGGTGAACGTGGACGGCAACGGCACCACATGGACCGAGGGCTCGGTGGCGGATGATTTCGAGAGCCCACAGACGGTCGTGGCCGTCGACATGGACGGCGATATCGATCCCGACATCCTGGGCTCCTCAATTTACGGCGGCGTTATCGTCTGGTGGGAGAACGACGGCTCGGGCGGCGGGTGGTCGGAGCATCCCATAGCGTCCGATTTCAACATGGCCTCCGATGTCTGCGCCGACGATCTCGATGGGGACGGTAAGGTGGACGTGGTCGGGGCGTCCAGGTCGCTCGGCAAAATCGCTTGGTGGTCCTTCGTCTACACCTCCTCGGGCCTGCTGACCTCCTCCATCCTGGACGTGTCCGACGACACCGAGTGGGGCTGGATTCTCTGGTCCGAGGACGCAGCAACGGGTACGGAGGTTCTGCTCTCCGTGCGAGCCGCGGACGATTTCGGCAGCATGGGTGCGTGGTCGAGCGTGGACTGGGGAACGGATATCGGCGAGCGGTATCCGGTCATGCAGGACTACTTCCAGTACCAGCTTGGCCTTACCACGACCGACCAGCAGATAAGTCCGACCTTCTCGTCGGTGGACGTCTGCCCGTACTACCACCTGGTGAGCCCGGCCGACAAGTCGTTGGTCGAAACGCTTTCTCCGACGCTGGATTGGGACGACACGGCGGTTCCGGACTTCGACACCTACACGCTGTGGTGGGGCACGGACCCGACGTTCGGCACCTACACCGAGGTGGCGGGGCTCACGGACTCGACGCACACCATCAACCTGGGCATCTCCGACGGCGACGTGATTTACTGGCGCGTCAAGGCGCTGGATTCGTCCGCGAACGAGTTCTGGGCCCCGGAGAAGGACTGGTCGTTCACGGTGGACCTGGGCGTCGACATTGAGCTGGCGTACCTGGACGTCCGTTCCGAGGACGAGGGCGTCCTGGTCGACTGGAGCTTCGAGGGCGAGATGCCGGCGGGCGTTCGGGTGCTGCGCGAGGTCGGCAGGGATATCACCCCGCTGCACACGGATGCGCTTCCCGGCTCGGCGAAGCGTTTCCTGGACCGGGATACCGAGCCGGACGTCGAGTATCGCTACTGGCTGGAGGTTTTGACCTCCGACGGCGTGACGTGCAGGTTCGGCCCCTCGGATGTGGTCACCATCTCCGAGGACGCGCCGGAGCTGGTGCTCTACGCGGCGTACCCCAACCCGTCCCGGGACACCATCAACTTCGTGTTCTCGCTGCCGGAGGACGGGCGGACGTCCCTGTCGGTGTACGACCTGGCGGGGCGTCGGGTGGCGACGCCGATAGACTCGGAGCTGACCGCGGGGCGTCACGAGGCAACCTGGAACTGCTCGGCGACTCCCAGCGGCGTTTACCTCTACCGCCTGGAGACTACGGCGGGCTCGCTGACCCAGCGGCTGGTCATCAGCCGGTAAGGGGGCGGGCTTTTTCCGCTATTGCGAAAAGAAGGGGCGGGTTTACAAACCCGCCTCTCTGTCGAGGGTTATGCCACGT
>CAZNZF010000027.1:2719-19376 GCA_964577465.1 uncultured bacterium
CCGCCTCTCTGTCGAGGGTTATGCCACGTGCTGATAAATAAGGCAGAATCAGCCGAAAAGAAGGGGCGGGTTTTGAACCGCCCCTTTGTTAATGGTGACTTCGCTTAGCCGTTAAATCCGGCCTAAAAAACCCGTAGGTTGAATCAGCGGATATCCTCGGGCATGCCGAGCACGGCGATGCCCAGCTTTGCGGCTGTCCGGGCGAACTCCTCCACCCCGTCGGCGACGAGCGTCCGACCGCTCTCCAGGGCCATGCAGGTCACGCCCGCCTCCTTTGCCTTCGCCAGGGTGTCCGTCCCCACCGTGGGCACGTCGAAGCGGACGTCGTGGTCCCATCCGGCGGCCTTGGCCATCACCAGACCCTCCTTGAACAACCCGGAGCCGCCGCGGGTCAGTTCCCCCGCCCGGGCGAGGCATTGGTCGGACCCCTCCAGCGCCTCCACGGCCACGACGATTCCGCCGCGGACCAGAACCGTCTGGCCGATGCCCAGGTGCGCGCACTCCAGTGCCAGACGGAAGGCCAGCCGGGCGTCCTCTCCCTCGACCTGGCCGGGTTTTTTCTTCGTCAGCAGCCCCTCGGGGGTGACCAACTCCCGCAGGAGCTCGAGCTGGCTGACCACCTCGAGCCCCATTTCCCCCGTCAGGTCGCAGAACGTGAGCATGAGGCCCCTGTCGCTCCGGTCGCGTGTCGTGAGCCAGAGCTTCATCGCCATGGCGTCCAGCTTGAGCCCGTCGAAGAGCTTCCCCTTGACCACCTTGCCCAGCAGAATCACCTGGCGGGCGCCCGTTCCGATGGCGTAGTCCAGGATGCCGCCGACCTGTCCGGCGCTGAAGACGACGGTCTCGGCGGCCAGCTCCTCCAGCTCCGGATCGGTCTGTCGGGAAAGGCTGATGAGATGAAGGCGTCCGCCACCCGCCCGGTGGGTCCGGGCGGCCACCAGGGGGAGCCGTCCCTGTCCGGCGATGAGGACCAGAGGTTCGTGTGGTTCGTAGCTCACGGTCGGGTGATTATAATCCAGCCGCGGTCGAATGGGAAATCGTGACTTCCCGGTCCGCTTGTCAGATGCGGTTTCTTATGCTAGCGTAGCCGTCAATGCTGAAGCTGAAACTGCAGTTGCTCCTCACGCTCGTCCTGGTCTGGGGCGCCCAGGCGAAGTTCATCGCCGGGGTGGTTCTGGACGCGGCCACCGGCGCGCCGGTGCCCGGGGCCGCCGTGAACATACTGGATGAATCGGTCCAGGCCGACAGCCGGGGTGAGTTCCGCATCACCTTCGACGGTTTCGGGGTTCTGGCGGTCGAGGCCGGGGAGCGTTTCGCCCCGTACAAGCGGCCCGTGGGGCGCACCGAGCGGGTCACCGTCGCCCTCATTCCCGCCGTGGTGCGACTGGGCGATGTTCCGGTCTCCCTGGTGGATTTCATCCGGGACTCCAGCGCCACCTCACCGGCGGATGCCGACACCCGCTGGCGGTGCCGCTGGGATTCGCCGCCCCGGGTGTACGTCGAACCGGACCTGACCGGGTCGCTCGACGCCGTCCGGCGGATTTTCTCCGGTCCCCGGCTCCCGGACCTCGGCTCCCTCGAATTCACCCGCGCCGCCGAGGACGAGCTCCGGGCCGACGTCATCGTCCAGAGCGCCCAGGTCGTAGAGGAACTGGCACCGACCTACGACACCCGGACCGGCAGGGTCGTGGGGGGCATAGTCGGTGTTCCCCCCGAAGGCGATTCCGCCGAGCTCGACCGCGTTCTCTCACGCTCCCTGATGCGGCTCTACGGTTTCAACCCCCTCGGTGGGGACGACCCGCGCCGGTCCCTGACCATCCTGGGGGACGCTCCGGCCTTCACCCGGCTGGACGCCCTGACGCTGGCGGTGTCCCGGAGGCTGCCGCCGGACACCGACATGGCGTGGTACGGCCACCGTCTCCCGTTGGACCTGGAGGCGAGGCGCAACCGCATCCTCGCCCTCCCCTTCGTCCTCTCCTACGAGGACCCCTACATGAGCCTCATCGCGGCGGCCGAGGTGGAGGGGGCGCTGGACGATTACGGCCCCGACTTCCGTGTCGTGCTGCACCCCGACCTGGTAGAGCTCGGAAAACTGGCCGAGCAGGAGTTGGAGCCCCCGGAAGGGCTCATCCGGCAAAGCACCTTCGGGCTGGAGGCGGCCGCCGCCCGGGCCAGGGAGGCCGGTTGCCGGTACGCGTTCTGGGGCGAGCTGAACAACACGTGCATGAACTCCACCGTCTCGTTCTTCGCCGTGGACGCCCGGACGGAGGAGTTAATCCTGGCGCTGGAAGGGGACGTGCCCGACCGGCTCCATTTCCCCCGTTTCCTGTCCGAGGCCGGGTTGGCCCTCGCGCGGGCCATCGAGCCCCGGGACGGTGGACCGACGGCGGACGGCGTCCTGCGGATATTTTTCACCAGCCAGCACAGCTCGACCTACGTCCACGCCCTGGTGGACGACTCGCTGGTGGCCGTACTGCACCAGAACGCGGGCGAGGTGAAGATTCCCCTCCCGCCGGGCCTGCACCGCGTGGAGTTCCGCTACTTCCTGCCCATGCGGCACCTGGGCTGCGTGGCGGGCGTCTTCGCCGGCGAGCGGGCCTTCTCCGTGGAGATTGTTAGCGGTGTGGAATCCAGCGTGGCCACCCTCTACGGGATGAACCCCACGGAATCCGGGCGGGCCTGGAACTACGCCAAGACCAAGGTGGTCGGTCCCTCCGGCGAGGTCGTGCTCGAGGAGTCCCACGACCTCTACTCCGAGCGCAAGCTGTGGCTGGACAGCTTCAGCCTCATCGAAGGGCTGCGGACGCCCAAGACGCCGGTCCAGGACTGACCGTCACCGCGCGGCTCGAACCGGTCCGGGGGCTGGATTTTACCCCGGTCGGCGGTTATAATCGGTGCAACCCAACCGCCCCCGTCCCTGGGCGATGGTAGATTCGATAAACGTCTCCTGCCACTTTACTTCGGAGTACGCCGATGGATGATTTTCGCGACCGAATCGCCGATGACCGCTCGGGTGTGGAGCAGAAGCTCGCCCGCCTGGTCCCGGGCTACCAGGGGTACAAGGAGCTCAAAACCCGCCGGGAGGCCGACCGCCTGCTGCGGGAAATCCTCGTGGCGCGCCTGGACGGCCTTAAGGTCAAGTTGCGCGAGATGATCATCTCGCTGACCAACAACGGCCTGCTCGAGCTCCTCAAGGCGGTGGACGCCGTGGAGGACCGCCTGGAGACGGTGACCGACGCCTTCCGCTACGCCGATTACGGCTACTCGGGGAAGACCGACCCGCTCAAGATCACGGGGGAGGTGCTGGACCAGCTCTACTCCTACGACGAGGGCCTGTTGGATAAGGTCGGCCGTCTCGTGCAGTCGGGCGAGGGCCTGGGCTCGGTCGAGGCGAAGCCGGAGTCGATGAAGGGCGCGCTCCTCGCCTTCGACACCGAGCTGAAGGGGTTCGCCGCCGTGGCCCGCGACCGGAGCAAGGTCCTGAGCGGCATCGAACTCTAGGTGCGGGTCGCCGTCGCCAGCCTCGGCTGCAAGCTCTCCGCCTGCGAGGCCGAGGCCACCCTGAGCGCCTTCGTGGGGGCCGGGTACACACCGGTGGGATTCGGGGAGGCCGCGGAGGTCTGCGTCGTCCACACCTGCACCGTCACGGGGAGGGCGGATTACCGTTCGCGGAACCTGTTGCGCCGGGCGGCTGGAGTAGTCGCTCCGGGGGGGAGGGTCGTGGCCGCCGGGTGCTACGCCGTCACCGACCCGGACGTGCTGGAGCGCATCCCCGGCGTGACCGACGTGGTCCCCCTCGCGGGGACCGCTCTGCTGCAGGCGGTGGAGGGCGGAATTATCGACGAGGACCGCTGGCCCGACCCGGCCGGCGGTTTTTTGCATCACACGCGGGCTTTTCTGAAGGTGCAGGACGGCTGCGACGGCGCCTGCAGCTACTGCAAGGTGCGTCTGGCCCGGGGGAAGGCCCGGAGTCGCCCGATTACCGATTCTCGGTTGGCCTTGGAGCGCCTCATCGCCGCCGGGCACCGGGAGGTCGTGCTGACCGGCGTGCACCTGGGCGCCTGGGGGACCGAATCGGGGAAAAAGCTGACGGACCTGCTGGGGGCGCTCCTCGAAACCCCAAACCTCGAACGCCTGCGCCTGACCTCCATCGAGCCCGACGAGCTGACCGCGGGGCTGGTGGACTGCATCGCCGCCTCGGAGGGCAGAATCGCCCCGCACCTCCACGTGCCGCTCCAGTCCGGCTCCGACGGGATTTTAAGGCGGATGAACCGGCCGTACACCGCCGCGCGGGCCCTGGAAAACATCGGGTACGCGAAGGAAAAAATACCGCGCCTGGGGCTCGGCTTCGATGTCATGGTCGGCTTCCCCGGCGAGACCGAGGCCGACTTTGCCCGGACGGTGGATGCCATCGGGAAATCCGGCGCAAACTACCTCCACGTCTTCAGCTTCTCCCCCCGGCCGGGGACGGCGGCGGAGGGTTTTTCCGACCGCGTCCCGCCCCTGGTAAAAAAGGAGCGCTCCCGCACCCTCCGGGCACTCTCCGCCGAGCTGGCGCACGATTTCGCCGAGGGGAATATCGGCGCCCGCGTCCGTCTGCTCGTCGAGCGGCGAAATGGTCCGTCCGGGAAACAGATAGGCGTCACCGGCAACTACCTGCGGGGCGAGCTCCTCGACGCGCCGGAGAGTCTCGGCGGGCGGATGGTCTCCGGCGAGGTCGTCGGCCTCCACCCCGACCCGGCCCTGGCCCGCCCCGACCACGGCCCGGCCACGGTGCTGGTCCGGTGCCTGGGAATTGTGCCGTAGGACGGCGGAGTCGGAAACAACGATACGAGTCCCGATTCCATCGTCCAATCCGCGGTTCCGCCGTTCTTTTTAAATAATGCCCGCTCGACCGCTCCTGAAAAAGGGTAGCCCGTGGTCCGCGAAGAGAACCTCGTCCTCGACGCTCGGCACCTGAACGGGAACATCTTCCGCCTGGCGCTCCCCGCCGTGGGGGAGATGGTCCTGCAGACCATGGTGGGCGTGGTGGACACCATCATGATCGGGCAGGCGTTGGGGAAGAACGGCGTGGCGTCGGTGGCCCTGGGCGGCGGCGTGGTGTGGCCGATTCTCTTCCTGCTGACCAGCGTGGGGGTGGGCACCACGGCGGTGGTGGCGCGTCTTTGGGGCCGTCGGGACCGCGACGGGGCGCGGTTCATCGGCGGCCAGTCCATGTTCGTGGCCCTCGGCTTCGGCCTCTTCCTCTCCGCCATAGGCCCCTTCCTGCTCCCGCTCCTGTTGACCCTGTACAAGGCCGAGCCGGCGGTGATGGCCGACGCCAAGGCGTACGTGCGCATCCTGTGTTACGCCGGCCTGCCGTGGGTGGTGACGATGGTAGGCGCATCGGTGATGCGCGGCTTCGGCGACAACATCCGGCCCCTGGTCATCACCTTTATCGCTAACCTGTTGAACGTGGCCTTCAACTACGCCTTCATCTACGGCCTGGGCCCCATCGAGCCCCTGGGCGTGGCCGGGGCCGCCCTCGGGTCGTCGCTGGCCATGACGGCGGCCGGAGTAGCCACGGTGGTCATCCTCTACTTCGGGTTCACCAAGGAGCGGCTGAAATTTTCCGAGACGGTGCAGCCGGACTGGTCCGCCGTCCGCCGCATCTTCCACGTCGGCACCCCGGCCATGTTCGAGCAGGGCGTGTTCCGCTTGGGGCAGATGGTCTCGGTCTGGATAGTGAGCCAGCTCGGGACGGTGGCCCTGGCGGCCAATCAGGTCGGCATCCAGGTGGAGAGCCTGTCCTTCATGCCGGGGTGGGGGCTGGCGCTGGCCTCCACGACCCTGGTGGGGCAATACCTGGGCGCGGGGGAGCCGGAGTTGGCGGAGAAGGCGGGCCGGCGTTCGGCCCTAGTGGCCCTGGTCCTCATGGGCGCGATGGGGGTGGTCTTCGCCCTCTTCGCCAAAGACCTCGTGGGGGTCTTCATAGACGAGAGCGCGACCGGGGTCAAGCTCCTGCACACCGGCGCCGCGGCCTTGGTGAACACCGGGCAGGGCTGGTTCGAGAAGGTGCCCGCCCTCTTCCCACCGGCGCCCTCGGGCCAGGTGCTTTCCACCGGCGCGGTGCTCATCACCATCGCCGCCCTCGAGCAGCCGGCCCTGGCCATCATGATGCCCCTGACCGGCGGCCTGCGCGGCGCGGGCGACACGCGTTGGACCCTGATCCTGGCCGCCATCGGGCTCTGGGGCCTACGCATCCCATTTTCACTGCTGGCCGTGTTCGTGTTCAAGTGGGGGATAGTCGGGTTCTGGGCCCTGTCTGTATTGGCGTTCTACATCCGCGCCGGGCTCGTCTACTGGCGGTTCGGCGGCGGCAAGTGGAAGGGGCTGAAGGTGTGAGGGTCTGCGGCTTCAGCTTCGTCCGCAACGCCCTGGAGAACGACTACCCCGTCGTGGAGGCGGTGCGGAGCGTCCTGCCGCTCTGCGACGAGTTTCAGCTCGTGGTCGCCGCCTCGACCGACGGCACGCTGGATTTCCTCCGCGGCGAGCTGGACGATGTGCGCGTGGTAATTTCCGAGGCGGCCTGGGACGAGTCGCTGCGGACGGGGGGCCGGATTCTGGCCCGGTTGACAGACGTCGCCCTGGAGCGCTGCGCCGGCGACTGGGGCCTCTACGTCCAGGCCGACGAGGCGGTTCACCAGCGCTACCACCCCGCAATCCGCGCCTGCCTGGGGCACCACCTGGCCGACGCCGACGTCCAGGGGCTCCTGTTCCGCTTTCGCCACTTCTACGGCGGCTACGGCACCATCCACACCGGGCGGCAGTGGTACCGCCGCGAGGTGCGGGCCATCCGCCTCGGCATCGCGGCTCGCCGAAGGCTGAAATCCTGGGGCGACGCCATGGGCTTCCGCTTTTCGGACGGCCGGAAACCGGGCGTGGTCTGGGCCTCGGACGCGGAGGTCTACCACTACGGCTGGGCCCGGCCCGAGGAGTCCTTCCGCGTCAAGCAGCGGAACTTCACCCGGCTCTATGTAGACGACGACGCCGAGCTCGATGGGCGCCTGACTCCGCTCGGCGAGACGGTCTACAAAAACTCGCGCTACATCGTCCCCTTCACCGGGACGCACCCGGCGCCGATGGGAGCGCGGGTCGCCGCCTCGCAGACTAGGGGCTTAAGCCCCTTGTTCACCGGCCCGTACACCGATTCCCTGAGTCGTCGCGCGTTGGAGTGGCTCGAGCGCCGCCTGGGGGTGCGCTTCGGTGAGCCGAGGAATTTCCGGCTCCTTCGCGGTAAGACGGGCCCTGATGGTTTCCCGGACGGGCCGTTGCCCTTCGATACCCCGCCCACGGTATGAGCGCGAGTCGGTGGGGGATGGGTTTCGGGTAAAAAAAACGGCGGGGACTAAAGTCCCCGCCCTACATTCGAGCGCTCGGATTTTACTAAAACGGGCGGGTGTGGACACCCGCCCCTACGTCATCACAAACCGCGAGGCCGGGTCATCCCTCAAAGGCAGTAGACGTTCACGTAGAGGAAGCCCTTCACGTCTGCATCCAGCCCCTCCCGGCCCAGGGGGAAGGCGATGGGAACCTCGACGTGTATTGAGAGCCAATCGGTGACGCGGGCGGTCAACCCCGGCTCGAAGGTGATGGAGAAGACGCCGGAGGGTCCGAATCCGTCCCCGGAGACGAGGGCGTCCCAGGGGGCCTGGTTGTACTCGACGCCCAGGAGGGCGGTGACGTACAGCTCGTGCCGGACGAAGTTGGAGCGCCATCCCGAGAACACGCCGGCGCGAAGGTTCCAGCCGTCGTGGATGTCGGAGTAGAGGTACGAGGCGCGTCCGCCGACGTAGAACCAGTGGTCGTAGTATCCGACGTCCGCGCGGGGGCCGATGTTGAGGAAGCCGTTGATGGCCTGGGCGGCGTTGAGGAGCACACCGCCCTTCACCTCGAGGCCGGCCCTTCTCCCCGCCGCCGCGGGGGACAACAGGACCAGGATGAATATACCGGTCAGTATCCTTCGCATCCCACACCGCCGGAAGGCGGGCGTCGCCGCCGCCCTGCCGGTTGTTCGTTTGAATCGGAGCCGCGCTACTTTTTCGCCTCGGGGGGGCGATGGGGGAAATTCGGCTCGGGCCTGTTCTCGGGCCTCGGTTCGACCCGGCCCTTCTCTCCGCCGCCTCCTCCCGGTTTCGTCAGGTTGCCCAGAGACGCGAGGCGGTTCTTGTACCCCTCGGACTTGCCCATGTCTATGAAGCCATGGACGACCGCCTTCTCCGCGATGGTCAGCGACTCGGTGCGCACGTCGCCGATTATCTCCGCGGTCTCTTCTATCTCGGTGGACATGGGCGAAACCAGGTTGCCGTGAATCTTCCCGCCGATGACGCTACGGTTGGCCTCCACCTCGGCCGTAACCTCGGCGGAGCGGCCCACGTAGAAGGCGTCGCACTTGATGGTGCCCTTGAAGATGCCGTCGATGCGGAGGCTGCCCTGGACGGAGATGTTGCCCTCGAAGATGGTGCCCTCGCCGACGATGGAGTGCACGCCGGAGGAACCGCGGTCGTACTTTTTCTCTTCTTTGGTCATCAGGCCTCGCTTTACTGGGATGGCTGCCGGTATTTGTTAAAAAGGTTATTCCTCCAAAAACGGCGTGGGGTCTATGGGGATGTCGTCCCGCCGTATCTCGTAGTGCAGGTGGGGGCTCGTGCTGGCGCCGGTGTTGCCGGAGAGCGCGATGTGCTGCCCCCTTTCCACCGTGTCTCCGACCTTGACCAGGAGCTTGGAGTTGTGGCCGTAGGTGGTGGTGTACCCTGAGTCGTGGCTGATGACGACCTTCAGCCCGTAATGCCTGTCCTCTCCGGCGAAGACGACCACCCCGGCCGCCGTAGCGGAAACCGGCCTCCCCTCGTCGCAGGCGATGTCGATTCCGGCGTGCTTGGAATCCCCGGCGGGGACGAACCCCCGCGTTATCCAGCCCCGCAGCGGCCAGCCCCGGGGCGTGGACAGCCCCTGGACCGCCGCCCGGGCCACGTAAGCCGCCAGCTCACCGGTCCTGCCCGCCGCCGGACCGGTCGGGGCGAAAGTCGCCGCTTCGCCGCTCAGGTCCAGTGCCTCCGGTTCCTCGCCGGGCACGTAGGGCACCGCCGAGGAGAGGATTCTCTCCGCCTCCGCGCGCCGCTCCTCGGCGAGGTCGATTCCCAGCATCCCGCGCAGGCGGCTGACGATCTCCTCGCCCAGGGTCACCTCGCGCTCGAGGTCCTCGACCAGCGCCAGCTCGTCCCGGAGCTCCTGGTTCTCCACCCGCAGGCGTTTGAGCTCGACGAAGTTGAACTGGTCCATCCCCAGGGTGATGCCGAAGGACAGGAGAACGGTGATGACGATGGCGACGAAGGCGACCAGGGTCACCAGACCGGCGCCGATGAGGAGGACCCTCCTCTTCAGCTCGGTGAGACGGAAAACCCTGTGCCTCCCCGTCGAACGGGGGATGATGTGGACTTCCCACTCTGGCTGCTTTTTACCCAATATATTCGGCGCGCGTCGCGCTCTGGATGTGCGTTTGTTTGCGGAGCCGGTATGGGGGCAAGGGGTTTAAACCCCTTGTCTCAAATACCGGCCGACCGGCCGGTCAGCTTTTCGATAATCCCCGCCAGCTCGTCGGGGGAGTAGTACTCGATGATTATCCGTCCGCGCCCCGACCGGAGGTGGCGGATTTTTACCTGGGTGCCGATGCGGCGCTGGAGCTCCTCCTCGAAGAGGACGAGGTCGGGGTCCCTGGGCGCCTCCCGACGGGGGGCCGCTGTCGCCGGACCGCCGTTTCCGGGCTCGGTCGGCATCTCGACCACCGCCTGCTCGGCGATGAGCATCTCCAGCTCGCGGACGGTCAGGTCCCTCTCCACGACCAGCTCGCCCAGGGCCTGCGCCGCCTCGGGGGGGTCCAGGGAGGCCAGGAGCCTTCCGTGCCCCGGGGTGATGAGCCCGTCGTCCAGCAGTTCCCGGACCTTCTCCGGCAGCTTCAGCAGCCTCAGGGTGTTGGAGACTTGCTCCCGGGAGACGCCGAGGCCCCGCGCCAGCTCGGCCTGGGTGAGGCCGAACCTTTCGACCAGCTCCTTCAGGCCCTGGGCCAGCTCGATGGGCCGCAGGTCCTCCCGCTGGAGGTTTTCCAGCAGGGTCAGGGTGAGGGCGTTCCGGTCGTCCACGGCGCGGACGATGACCGGAACCCGTTCGAGCCCGGCCAGCCTCGCGGCCCGCAGGCGCCTCTCGCCGGCGATGACCTGATACCGGCCCTCCTCGCCCTCTTTGGGCCGGACCAGAATCGGCTGGAGGAGGCCCTGGGCTTTAATCGAGGCGGCCAGCCCCTCCAGGCTCTCGGAGGAGAAGTGCCGGCGCGGCTGGAGCGGATTCGGCTCGATGCGGTCGAGCGCCACCTCCCCCTCGGCCGGCACGGCTCGCCGTCCCGGGCTCGTAGCGGCCAGGTCGCCCAACAGGTCGTCCAGCCCGCGGGCCAGGCCGCGCTTGGGGTCCCGGGGGCTCATGGCGTTCCTGCCGGTTGCAGCATCAGCTCCCGGGCCAGCGCGATGTAGCTCTGGGCGCCCTTGCTCGCCAGGGCGTACTCGATGACCGGCATCCCGCGGCTGGGCGCCTCGGAGAGCCGCACGTTGCGCGGGATGATGGTCCGGTACACCTTGTCCTTGAAGTGCCGGCGGACCTCGTCCTCCACGTCGGCGGACAGGCGCGTCCGCGAATCCCCCATCGTCAAGAGGAAACCCTCGATTTCCAGGGGGTGCCCGAGGCGCTTCTGGACGTACTCCACCGCCCGCAGGAGCTGGGTCAGGCCCTCCAGGGCGTAGTACTCGGCCTGGACCGGGATGAGGATGCTCTGCGCCGCCAAGAGGGCGTTGAGGGTCAGAATGCCCAGCGACGGGGGGCAGTCGAACAGGACGAAGTCGAAATCTGCGAGCCGGTTCACCGCCTTGGAGAGCCGGTAGGGAGCGTCCTTCGCGTGCAGGAGGTCGCGCTCGAGGCCGATCATCTCGGGGACGCTGGGGGAGATGAAGAGACAGTCGGAGTCGGTGGGACGGATCGTCTCCTCCAGCTCGGCCCGGTTCAGGAGGGTGTCGAGAACGGTGGGCCTGGAATCGGTCTCGAATACGCCCAGTCCCGACGCGGCGTTCCCCTGGGGGTCGACGTCGACGATGAGCACGCGCCGGCCCGCGGCGGCCAGGGAGGCCCCGAGGTTGATGGCGGTGGTGGTCTTGCCCACCCCGCCTTTCTGGTTGGCGATGGCGATGCGTCGGCTCATTTATAGCGCCATAGAAGGCTGCGGGAGCCGTAGCCCTCGGGATGGGGGAATAGCTCGGCGTAATCCGCCCGGTTCCACCCCCGGGGTGCGGCGGCGTCCGGTCCGGCGAGGGCGGTGTAGAGACCCCCCGGAATCAGATGGGGAGCCGCCTTCCTCCACCCCTGGGCGGGAGGCCAGACGGCCCGGGAAAAAGCGGCCCGCCAGAGTGTACCCTCATCGAGCTCCTCCAGGCGGGCGTCGACAACTTCGAAACCGCCTATTCCCCGGCCGCTAAGGAGCGCCGCCGCCCGTCGCAGGAAGTCGACCTTGTGCGCGTTGGACTCGACCAGCACCAGGTCCAGACCGGGCGCCAGGAGTGCGATGGCGAAGGATACGAGCCCGGCCCCGGCTCCGAGGTCGGCCACCTTGCCGTCGCCGGCCTCGAGAACCTGGGTCAGCGCGGCGGCGTCGACCAGGGCGTCGGCGAGGAGGTCCGCGGGGTCGCTGGCGCGGGAAACCAGATTTGCCCGGCGGTTCCACCGGACGAGGAGCTCCAGGAATTCGGCGAGTGTCCCCGACGGGGGCACGGGTGACACGCTCCCGACGACCTCGAGAGCGAGGCTGAAACGCGGCGAGTCTAGCACAGCTGGGAGCGAAAAGTCCACCGTATCACGGTATCCAGGACACGTCGGTGTCGAACTCCGGGGTGTCCGTCACCCGGCGGATGAAGTCCCCCCCGAAGGTGAAGATGCACAGGTCGCTGGTCCCCTCCCGGTCGCTCACGACGCAGATGTAATCCCCGTCGGGGGAGAAGCAGGGCGAGTACTCGTTCCATTCTTCGGTCTCGATGACGGTGCCGTGCTCGGTGGGGGAGTCGAAGTTGCAGTACGCGATTTCGGGATTCCCGTGGATCATCAGCTCATAGATGACGTACTTCCCGTCGGTGGAGAAGCTGGGTTTGGAGACGTCCCCGTCCTCGTCGGTCAGGCGCCGTAGGGGCTCCGCGCCGGTCAGGTCCACGGCGTAGAGGTCGTAGGCGCCCTGTCGGTCGCTCACGAAGGCGACGAAGCGTCCGTCGGACCGTACCGCCGGGTCGGTGTCGTTGGACCTGGAGTGGGTCAGCCGCTCCGGTTCAGCGTCCAGGTTCTCCAGGTCGAGCTTGTACAGCTCCAGGTCACCACCGGGGTCGGAGGCGTACACCACGTACCGCCCGTCGGGGGTCACCGAGGGCGAGACGTCCCGCGCCTCGTCGTGGGTGAGCTGGGTGACCTTGGGCGGGGAACCGGGCTCAATCATCACCAGCTCGTAGTTCCCGTAGATGTTGGCCATGGCCACGAAGCTCTTCCCGTCGGGGAGCATACAGGCGTCGAAGAAGGAGCTGGCGCCGCGGATGGTTTCCGAGTTGGTGAGCGCCTCGCGGTGCTCGCCCTGGGGGTCGATGCGCATGATGTGGATTCCGCCCTCGTACTCCGTCGAGTACATTATCTTCCCCGCCAGCTGGATGTTGGGATTTACGCTGGGTCCGCAGCCCACGATTGCGACCAGGGCGAGGGACAGGGGGACGAGAAGCTTTTTCACTCCGGCTCCTTCCCGGTGGAAGTAAAATGCAACGCGGCCAGGGCCGCGCCGTACGCGACCGCGTGACTCGGTTCCGGCAGGACCCGCACCGGCAGCCCCAGGGCGGTGAAGGCCCCGCGGAGCGCCGCCACGACCAGGGCGTTGTTCGACACGCCGCCCGCCAGGACCAATCCGCCGTCCTCGGGCATCCCGGGACGTCCCGCCAGGCTCGCCAGGGGCAGCATGCGCGCGGCGATGGAGAGCGCCGCCGCCGCGGCCAGGACGCGGGGATCGACCCCGGACGCCAGGTGCCCCACCAGCTCGCTCTCGGCGAAGACGCCGCAGGTGGCCGAAAGGGACAGCCCTCCCGCCTCGTCGAGCCCGACCGTTTCCCACTCTTCGAGCGAGAGCCCGATTCTCGCCGCCGCCAGCTCCAGGAATCGGCCCGTTCCGGCGGCGCAGCGGTCGTTCAGCGCGAATCCCGCCGGACGGCCGTCGGGCGTCAGCCAGATAAATTTGGCGTCCTGACCGCCTATGTCCAGGCAGGCCGCCGCGTTCGGGTCCAGAGCCCGGGCCCCCAGGGCGAGGCAGGTGATTTCGGTCAGCGTCCGACCGGCCCCGGGGACCAGCCGTCTGCCGTACCCGGTGCCCACGATGAAACCGGGCCTCCCGCCCGCCGCGTCGGCGATGACCTCCCGGGCGGCGGACGCGAAATCTTCACCGGTGGGCCTCAGAGAGCGACCCACGACCTTCCCGTCCGCCAGCGCGACCGCCTTGGTGGTCGTCGAGCCGACGTCCACGCCGAGATAGCGGGCCCCCATCGCCTGGGTGTTGCCTCCGGGCACGGGGGTAGATTAACATACTACCCGCGCTCTGTGTAAGCTGCGGGATGCTAATGGAACCCGCCGGGTTGTTCCGACGTAAAATCTTAATCCCTCATTCCTTTCGATATGAAAGAAGCTCAGGAGGAACCATGCGTAACGCTCTTTTGTTTGTGCTCCTCGGTTTCCTGGCCCTCCCGGTCCTGGCCGGCGTGCGCATCGGCGTGCTCTACTTCGACGTCGCCGCGCCGGATGACACCTACGACTACCTCTCCACCGGCATGGCCGAGATGCTGATGACCGACCTGGCCAATCAGCCCGACATGACCGTGGTGGAGCGGGAGCGGCTGGACCAGGTCCTGGCCGAGCATTCCCTGTCGGGCTCCGGCATCACCGACCCCGTCACCGCCGTCGAGCTGGGCCGCATCCTCGGCCTGGACCTGATGGTCATGGGCTCCCTGACGGTGGTCGAGGGGAGCATGCGGCTGGACGCCCAGGTCCTCTTCGTGGAGTCCGGTGAAATCGCCGGCGGCGTCCGAGCCGAGACTACCGACTCCGGAGGCGTCTTCGAGATGGTGGACCTGGTCTCCCACCAGCTCGTGGACAAGATCCGCTCCCTGCGCTACGGCGCGGGATACACCCCCGTGCTCTTCGTGGACCCGAACTCCGGCGCGCCGCGCGTGGACGTGGCCTTCTTCGTGGACACCACCGGCTCCATGGGTGACGAAATCGAAGTGGTCAAGCAGGAGATGCGGAAAATCGCCGTGAACATCGCCCAGGGCACACCGGCCCCGGCGGTGCGCTTCGCCATCGTCGAGTACCGCGACCGGGGCGACGCGTACGTGACCCAGCTCACCGACTTCAACTACGACGTCCTCGTGATCCAGGATGCCATAGACGCCATTTACGCCGGCGGCGGCGGCGACGAGCCGGAGAGCGTTTTCCGCGCCCTGGACGAGGGCATCAACGAGCTGGACTGGGACACCGACCGCGAGGTGACCAAGCTGGCCTTCCTCCTGGGCGACGCCGGCCCCCACGATTACCCCGACGAGTACTACACCCTGGAAGACGCCGTGGATGACGCCAACGACCGGGGCATCTCCATCTTCGCCATCGGCTGCTCCGGCCTCTCCACCTACGGCGAGGACTCCTTCAAGCAGGTGGCCTTCGGGACCAACGGCTCCTTCGAGTACCTCTCCTACCGCCGGACCTACGTGGACGACTCGGGCCGCGTGGCGAGCTACATCTACGAGGGCGACCACGTGTACGACGAGGAGGCGGTCCACCGCGAGCTCGCGGATTCGGGCGTCATCGACGAGGACACCTCGGTGTTCGACGTCGGCGTGACCCGGGCCACCGTGGCCGAGGAAGCCGTCGATGCGGGCGAGGTGGACAAGGATACCGAGGCGTACCACTCGGGCGGCGCCGTCGGCGGCGTGACGGCCTCCCCGACCTCCGTCTCCGACGACACCCGGGACCGGGCCGAGAGCAAGGCCGCCGAGAGGGCGTACACCGGCTCCGTCTCCGGCACCGAGACCAGCGTGGACAACAACCTCGACAAGCTGGTGACCCAGGTGGTCCAGTCCAACGTGGCCAGTCGCTCGGGTGTCACCTACGACATGGGCCACACCCAGGCGCGCATCCAGGTCCGTCAGGGCGATCAGGTGTACTGGATTCCGGTCACCGACTCCCGCCAGCTCGCCCGCCTGGAAGAGGCGGCCGAGACCGGAGAGTCCGTCTGGCTGGCCGCCGGCGTCAAGGACACCTCGGGCGAGGAGGGCGCGGAAGCCCCCATGGCTTTCCGCGCCGGAAGCCTCTCCGTGCTGAACAGCTCCACCGACGCCCCGACCATGACACAGCGCTCCCTGGCCGACCTCGAGGAAGACCCCTCCTACTACATGAACAACGGCCTGGGCGATGAGAACCAGTGGACCTTCGAGGCCCAGGTCACGGCCATCGAGTACACGGAATAGCGCCCATCCCCGATAAAAAAAAGCGGCCGGATTCCGGCCGTTTTTTAATACGTGTTGGCGATGTTACTCGCGCTCGGCCTCCAGCATCTCCTTGACCTTCATCAGCCGCGTCAGCGTCCCCCGCTCCCGCTCGCCCAGCTTGAGCCCGATGTAGCGAATCGTTTCCTCCAGGTTCGGGATTAAAATGTACTCCAGGGCGTTGACCCGCTGCCGGGTGAGCTGAATCTCCCGGGCCAGCATCTCGATGGAGTTCTCCAACTCGGCCAGGCTCAACAGCCTGGGCAGCACACCGCGGAAGCCCTCCACCGCCAGGTCCAGCTCCGGCGGCGTCGTCGCCAGCCCGTAGGCCAGCGCGTTGCCCTCCAGGGTCACCTCCAGGGACGGCACCTTGAGGTTCATCACCTGTCGGGTAGTGGTCTTTACCTCGCCGGTGACCTTGGGTAGCGCCAGGGCCGTGGCCGTGGTCTGCTCGTCCATGAGCGCCCGGGCGATGACGAAGCCGGTCATGGCCCGGCGGAGCTCTTCCTCGACCTGGTTCCGCAGCCCCTTGGCCCGCTCGATGAGCGCGAAGAAACGCCGCAGGAGTTCGTCCTGCTTGTCCTTGAGGAGCTTGTGGCCGCGCCGCGCTATCACGAGGCGCTTCTTCAGCCGCATCAGCTCCATGCGGGTGGCGTTGACGTCCAGAATCACGGGGCGCCCCTTTCAGAAGGGGTATTATAGAGGCTCGCCCGCCCGACGGTCAAGAACTCCTCCACCGCCCCCCACTTTTTCCTTGACCGCTTCACCTCCGTAACCTATTATCTTCCACCTGTAGGCTGAACCGTCTCTCCTCCTCCCCCCAAGGAAAGCCCCGGATGGTTCGGCCTACTCCCCCCAAGGGGGCCGGTCTTTTGGCCGGCCCCTTTTGTAGGAGGGAGTGCGTGTTTCAGGGGGCCGGTAAAAACCGGCCCCTTTTCACTGTTAATGCCTGGATGTAGGGCGGGGCTCCGTACCCCGCCCTATTTTCAATTATGGAACCGGGCGGCACACGGAGTTGCCGCCCTACG
>CAZNZF010000028.1:0-18956 GCA_964577465.1 uncultured bacterium
GACGCTCTTCCGATCTAGGTTAGTCCCCGCCGTTCGCGCACCTCACCCTCACCCGCCCACTCTCCCCCAGAGGGGAGAGGGGACCGCGGGCCGACCTGAAGGGTGCGCCGTCGGTCGGCCCCTACGATGGCGCGGAACGCGGCGGCCCGCAGAGGACTCGTCCTACGGGGCCGCCCTACGTCGGTACAACCGTGTTGCTCGTTACCTCCTATTGACATTTAATCTAATTTAGGCTAGACTATGAATGAGAATGGTTCTCATTAAGGCGGGACAGTTGCGACACATCCACGGCTCCCCGCACCGCTTCGGCAGGCACCACGGCTTCGGCCGCCTTATCGAGAGAGGACCCGGCGAGGGGCCCTTCATCGAGGACCTGTCCCCCGGCGACGCCTTCGAGGTCGTCGCCATCCACGGCGGACGCATGGCGCGGATGCGGCTCAGCGAGCTGGGGCTGGCCGCGGGCGTCAGGGCCGTCGTCGAGGAGATCTACCCGCTCATCATCCGCGTGGGCGACACCCGCCTGGCCCTGGGCCGGGGCCTGGCCCGCAAGGTGGACGTCAGGAAGGTGGAAGATGGGGAGGGGTGAGGCTTTCGGCGCCCTTCTCCCGCATGGAATCCTTGGATTCCTTCCTTTATGAACGCTGACGATAATGAGACAATATCTTAGTAACATCGACGTGGGACGTTGACCGATATGACAGAAAAGCCGAAGAATCGCATATCGGTCGCCATCGCCGGCAACCCGAACTGCGGCAAGACGGCGCTCTTCAACGCCCTGACCGGCGGGCGGCAGCAGACGGGCAACTGGCCCGGCGTGACCGTCGAGCGCCGCACGGGCCGCCGCTCCTTCGACGGCTACGACCTCGAAATAACCGACCTCCCCGGCACCTACTCCCTCTCCCCGCTGACCCCGGACCAGCTCGTGGCCCGGGATTTCATCACCTCCGGCGAGCCCGACATCATCGTCAACATCCTCGACGGCTCCAACCTCGAGCGCAACCTGTACCTCACCACCCAGCTCCTGGAGCTCGGCCTGCCGCTTGTGGTGGCGGTGAACATGATGGACGTGGTGGAGGCCCGGGGGGACGAGCTGGACGCGGCGGCGCTGGCGGAGCTCCTGGGCTGCCCGGTGGTCGGGGTTGTCGCCGTAAAGAAGCGCGGCCTGGACGAGCTCCTCGCGGCGGTGGTCCGGGTGTTCACCTCCGACGAGCCGCGCAAGGAGGTCCGCGTCCACTACGGGCGGGACCTGGAGCGTGAGGTGGCGCGGGTCGCGAGCTTCCTCAGGGAGCACCCCGGCCTCGAGCTGGGCGGACCGCCGCGCTGGCAGGCGGTCAAGCTTCTGGAGGCCGACACCGAGTACCAGCAACGACTGGCGCATCTGGGCGAAACGGGTGCGCCGCTGGTGAAGTTGGTGGAGGAATCCCGGGAGCGAATGCGGGGCCTCCTGGGCCACGAGCCCGAGGACCACTTCGTCGAGGCGGCCTACGGGTTCGCCGCCGGGGCCATCCGCGAGACCCTCACCCGCAACATCGAGGGGCGCATCAAGACGGCGGAGAAAATCGACCGCGTCCTCACCCACCGCATCTGGGGCCTGCCCATTTTCGCCGTCGTCCTCTGGCTCACCTTCGAGGTCACCTTCCGGCTCGGCGCGCCGCTGATGGGCATCATCGAGGGGCTGTTCGGCTGGCTTTCGCACCTGGCGAACACGTACATCCCCGCGGGCCTGGTCCGGTCCCTGGTGGCGGACGGGATAATCGGCGGCGTGGGCGGGGTGCTGATCTTCGTGCCCAACATCCTCCTCCTGTTCGTGATGATTTCAATCCTGGAGGATTCGGGCTACATGGCCCGGGGCGCCTTCGTCATGGACCGGCTCATGCACCGGCTGGGGCTGCACGGCAAGAGCTTCATCCCCATGGTCATCGGCTTCGGCTGCACGGTGCCGGCGGTGATGGCGGCCCGCACGCTGGAAAACCCCCGGGACCGGCTGGTGACGATTCTGACGGTGCCGCTGATGAGCTGCGGCGCCCGGCTGCCGGTGTACATTTTATTGGCCGGGGCCTTCTTCCCGGCGCGCTACGCCGGGACCGTCATCTTCGGCGTGTATATCCTGGGGGTCGTCCTGGCGGTCGTCTCCGCTAAGGTCCTGCGCTCCACCGTCCTCAAGGGGGAGCAGGTCCCCTTCGTCATGGAGCTGCCGCCGTACCACGCGCCCACGGTGAAGGCGGTGCTCCTGCACGCCTGGAACCGGGCCTGGATGTACATCCGCAAGGCGGGGACGGTGATTCTGGCGGCCATGATCATCATCTGGGCGCTCACCGCCTTCCCGTTGGAGCCCGAGGACGCCGGAAAATTCGGCGACATGATTGCGACGGCGGACGGCGAGTACGCGGGGGAGCAGGCCGCGGTGGCGGATTCGCTCGGCCTCGAAACGGGGGATGTCTCCGCCGTGGCCGGCGACGGCTTCCTGCCGGAGTTGGAGAAAAACGGGCCGTTGATGGGGGCGGTACGGCGTCTGGAGGCGCTGGAATCGGCGCCGCTCCCGTTCAATAGGAGTGTTGCGCCGGTCCCGGCCGGGTCGGACCTCGTCCTCGACGCCGCTGGAAGGCTCCTGGCCGCCCGGGACGCCCATCGCGCGCGGCTGGCGGAAATCGACGCCGACCGGGAGGCCGAGCGGCTCTACCACACACCGCTGGGCTACATCGGCCGCGGCCTGGCGGTGGTGATGCGGCCGCTCGGGTTCGACTGGAAGACGAGCGCCGCCCTGGTGGCCGGCTTCGCCGCCAAGGAGGTCGTCGTGGGGACCTTCGGCGTACTCTACGCCGAGGTCGGGGTCGATTCGGGAACCGCGTCGCTGCAAGGCCGGTTGAAGGAGGACTGGGACGCCCGCACCGGCGGCGGGGGCTGGCTGGTGGCGCTCGCGCTCATGGTCTTCGTCCTTATCTATGTGCCGTGCGTGGCGGTGCTGGCGGTGATAAGACGGGAGACCGGGAAGTGGCGCTGGGTGGCCTTCACCGTCGTTTACCTCACCGTACTGGCCTGGCTCACGGCGGGATTGGTACGCCTCGTCGGCTCCCTGTGGCTTTGATGTGTAGCCATCCCCTCCCCCCTCTGGGGGTAGGGTTCGGGTGAGGGGTGAAGCGGCGGGGATAGGTATCTGCGGCCGAAGGCAAATCCCCGCCCTACATTTAATAGAAGTCAGGCTTGAGGTGTGAATCGTGCGACACCCTCGTAGGGGCCGACCTTTAGGTCGGTCCGCGGGCGACCGCAGAGGGTCGCCCCTACGTCATCGCAACCGGGGGTGAGGGCTGCCGCGGTCCGGGGTGAGGTGTGAATCGTGCGACACCCTCGTAGGGGCCGACCGACGGCGCGCCGTTCAGGTCGGCCCGCGGGCGGGTCGCTAGACCCGCCCCTACATCAGCGCAACCTGGGCCCAAAATCGGGGGTGGAATAGGTCCGCTCCCTTTTTTATTGCCCGGCGGTCGCAACTCTGGTAACATGATTCAATTGATCGACGGAACCCGATACTCCTCACCGGAAAAGGAGACGAACCATGAAGAAGATAGTGATACTGACGCTGGTTCTTGCCACGGCGCTCCTCTTCTCCTGCACCACGACCACCGGCGGGGGTGGCGGTGGTGGATTGACGCAGTACGCCTTCGACTGGGCGCTGGACAAGGCGAAGGCCTGGGCCGAGGACCACTGGCCCGGTTGGGAATCGGCCGCCCACATCGTCGACTACTGGTGCACCTGGGCCGACGACAAGTGCATGCTGGGCCGGCCCCAGGCCGATTCGTACTGGGAGATATTCTTCCAGAACGAGGACGACGCGGCCTATGGTGTCGTGGTCGATTCCGACGGCGACTGCAACGGCGACGACTACGGCGACCAGGGGGGCGAGATAGACGAAATCGAGTCGTACTCCAACGACAAGCTCGAAGAGATGATGCAGTTCGCCCTGTACGAGACGGACAATTTCTGGAGCATGTTCGGCGCCGACCCGGAGGACTTCAGCTGGGACGTCGAGGTCTGCACCGACTGGTACGGCCTGTTTGACGACGCGGAAAACATGTTCTACGTCAACTTCTACGAGGACCGCAGCGATTCATCCGCCTGGGCCATCATAGCCCTCGACGCCGACGGCGACGGCGACGACTACCACTGGTGGCACACGACCCCCTACAGCAACGGGGACGTGTGGACGCCGGGTCGGTAACGCGATGTGAACGTGGAAACGGGGGCCGCGGCCCCCGTTTTTTTTAGTGGAAGGCGAAGTAGCGCAGCCAGAGGTAGAGGCTGGAGACGAGCTGGGCCAGGACCATCGCCGGGAAGCCCAGGCGGAAGTAGCTCCTGAAGTTGACGGGCTCCGGCGTCCGCTCGGAGATGGCGCTCATGGCCATGTTGCAGGCGGAGCCGATGAGCGTGCCGTTGCCGCCGATGCAGGCGCCCAGGGACAGGGCCCACCAGACGGGCTCCGCCGCCAGCGGCCCCAGGCCGAGGTGCGCCACGGCCGCGGCCGTGATGGGAATCATGACCGTGATGAAGGGCACCGCGGAGAGGAAGGCCGCCCCGAAGGATGAGACCCACAGAATCGCGATGCAGAACCAGAAGGGGTTCGGGGTCAGCGAGGCGAAGAACCGCCCCACCACGACGATGAGCCCGACCTTTTCCAGGGCGCCGGTGATGACGAAGAGCCCCAGGAAGAAAAATATCAGCGGCCACTCGATGTGGCCCAGCAGTTCCCTGGGCTTCGCCCGGTTGACCAGCATCAGCACCCCGGCGCCGACCAGTGCCACCGCGGCCGGAGTGGCGCCGAAGGTGGGCAGCACCACGAACCCGACGAGCACCAGGCCCAGGACGGTCAGGCTCACCGCCAGCGTCGGGCGGTCCCGGATGTACTTGGTCTCGTCGAAGGAGTCGGCGCTGATGGTGCGGCCCGTGGGCCGGAGCTCATCGCGCCGGGCGACGAAGAGGAATCCGAGGCTCACGGCCAGCGCCAGGACGGATGGCGGGCCGGTGTTGATTACGAAGCTGTGGAATCCCAGCCCGGCGGCCGAGCCGATGAGCATGTTGGGCGGGTCGCCGATGAGGGTGGCGGTGCCGCCGATGTTGGCCGCCAGCGTCAGCGCGATTAATAGAAGGTAGGGCTTGTGGTGCAGGGCGTCGGCGGCGAAGACGGCCACCGGGCCCAATAGGAGGATGGTGGTGACGTTGTCCAGGAAGGCGCTGGCCACCGCGGTGATGACGGACAGCGCCACCAGCAGGAGGCCGTAGCGCCCCCGGGTCAGCCGCACCGCCCGCAGGGCGACGAACTGGAAAACGCCGGTCTGACCGATGACCCCGGCGATGAGCATCATCCCGACCAACAGGCCGATGGTCTCGAAGTCGATGAAGTATCGCCAGGCCTCCTCTAAAGACGTCACCCCGGCGGCTATCAAGAGCACGCCGCCGAAGAAGGCCGCCTTCGCCTTGTCGAGCCTGTCCGTGACCACGCAGAAGTATACGAAGGCCAGGACGGCCAGTGTCGCGATGGTCGGGAAACCCCACATCTAGGCGAAATACCTCAGGTAGATGTAGACCGAGCAGATGACCATGGAGATGAGCATGGCCGGAAGGCCGACCTTCAGGTAGCTGCGGAAGGTGATGGGGTCCTTGGTCCTCTCGCTGATGCCGCCGACGATGACGTTGGCGCTGGCGCCGACCAGGGTGCCGTTGCCGCCCAGGCAGGCCCCCAGCGCGAGCGCCCACCAGAGCGGGTCGGCCTGCACCGGGGTCAGCCCCAATTGGGCGACGGTGCCCTGCAGTAGCGGAATCATGGCGGCCACGAAGGGGATGTTATCCAGGAAGGCGGAAAGGAACGCGCTGCCCCAGAGGATGATGAGGCTGAGGACCAGGATGCTCGTGGTTGAACCGGCGATGAGGCCGGCGAGCGCGGTGGTGACGCCGGTGGCCTTCAACCCGCCCACCAGGACGAAGAGCCCGGCGAAGAAGACGAGGGTGGGCCACTCTATCTCGCGCAGCAGCTCCTCGACATGCGGCTTCGTGATGAAGGCCAGCAGGGCCGCCGAGACCAGCGCCACCACCGCCGGCGGGAGCCCGAAGAGGTCGTGGACCATGAAGGCCACGATGGTCAGCCCCAGAATCACCAGGCATTTGACCAGGAGCGGCTTGTCGTGGATGGCCTTCTTCTCGTCGTAGCTGGCGGTCCGCTGCCCGTTGCTCACCCCGGCGAACTCATGACGGAAGGCGAAACGGTTGTAGAGGATGGTGACCGCGAGCACGACGATGATGACGGGGCCCAGGTTGGTCACGAATTCCGAGAAACCCTTCCCGATGGCCGAGCCGATGAGGATGTTGGGCGGGTCGCCGATGAGGGTGGAGGTGCCGCCGATGTTGGAGGCCAGTATCTCGGCGATTAACAGCGGACGCGGGCTTTTGCCCATGAGGTCCGCGATGTAGAGGGTGATCGGGGCGATCAGGAGGACCGTCGTCACGTTGTCCAGGAAGGCGGAGAAGACGGCGGTGATGATGGAGAACCCGACCATGACCTTCAGGTAGCTGCCGCCGCTCCAGCGGGCTATCCTCAGGGCGACGAACTCGAACACGCCGGTGCGCTTCGTGATGTTCACGATGAGCATCATCCCGAACAACAGGCCCAGGGTGTTGAAGTCGATGTACTCCCGCCAGGCGTCCCCCAGGGGGACGACGCCGGTCACCAGCAGCAGGGCGGCGCCCAGGGCGACGACCTTCGTCCGGTGGACCTTCTCCGAGATGATCAGGACGAAGGCCGCTACGAAGATGGCGGAGGAGAAGTACGGTGCGATGCTGCCCATGGCGGTCAACTCTCGGTTCGATGGAGCGGATTGCTAAAGGTAGTACCTCACCCAGATGTACAGGCTGCAGATAACCAAGCTCAAGAGCATCCCGGGATAGGCGACCCGGGTGTAGCTGCCGAAGGTCAGGGGCGTCTCGGTCCGCCGGCTCAGGCCGCCGACGATGACGTTGGCGCTGGCGCCGATGAGGGTGCCGTTCCCGCCCAGGCAGACCCCCAGGGAGAGCGCCCACCAGAGGGGCGCAGCGGCGGCGGCATCCAGGCCCAGGTGCCCGATGGCCCCGCCCAGAAGCGGAATCATCGCCGCCACCATGGGGATGTTGTCCAGAATGCTCGAGAACAGGGCGCCGGTCCACAGGACGATTAGTGCCAACAGCAGCGGCGGGGCGTGGGCCGACACCACCAGCTTGGCCAGGGCGGCGATGACGCCGGTGGACTCCAGCGCGCCGACGATGATGAACAGCCCGGTGAAGAATAGCAGCGTCGGCCACTCGACCTGGGCGATGATTTTCCGGGTGTCCACGCCGGAGATGATGGCCAGAAGCGCGGCGGCGCAGATAGCGATGAGCGCCGGGGGGACTCCCAGGGTCTCGTCCAAGGTGAAGGCCACGAGGGTCAGCCCCAGGACGACCAGGCTCTTGACCAGCAGGGGTCGGTCCCGGATGACCCCCTCGGTCCGGATGTCGGGGAGCGCCTCCCGGGGCGCGGCCCCTCCCTCGAAGTGGCCCCGGAAGACCAGCCGGATGTAAAGGGTGTTGACCACCAGCACCAGCAGGACCACCGGGCCCAGGTTGCCTAGGAAATCCAGGAAGCTCTTGTGGAGAATCGAGCCCAGCATCACGTTGGGCGGGTCGCCGATGATGGTCGCCGTGCCGCCGATGTTGGAGGCCATGGTGATGGCGATTAAAAGCGGCAGGGGGCTCTTCTTGATTTTCCGCGTTATCTCGATGGCCACCGGGACGATTAAGAGCACCGTGGTCACGTTGTCCAAAAATGCGCTGATGAGCGCCGTCATAGCGGAGAAGGCCACGAGGATGAGCCCGTACCTGCCCCGGGTCAGGGCGGCCAGGCGGAGGGCGATGAGCTCGAAGACGCCGGTGCGTTTGACGATGGCCGTCAGGGTCATCATGCCCAACAGCAGCCCCAGGGTCTCGAAGCTGATGTAATGTGTCCAGACCTCCTCCAAGGTGCAGATGCGCAGGGCCAGAATCAGGGCGGCGCCGAAGACGGCCACCTTGGCCTTGTCGATGCGCCCCGAGATGATGACGGCGAAGACGCCCGCGAAGACGGCGATGGACGCGATTTGGGGAAAGGTGCCCATACCGGCTAACCGCCGTTTTTCAGGTGTTCATCCCCCTTCGGGCCGGCGCCGGGGATGTACTTCCCGAAGAAGGCCCGGGCGATGTCCGTGGCGGTGATGACCCCCAGGAGCTTCCCCCCGTCGTCCACCACGCAGAGGATGTCGGCCCGGTGCTTGTGCAGGAGCGCCGCGCACTTCAACAGCGTCGTTTCCGGGCCCACCCGCAGCGGCTCGTAGTTCATCACGTCCTCGGCCAGCAGAAGGTCCGCGTCGAGGACGTCCAGGTTGCACGACTGGAGGGTGGAGAAATCCTGGATGAAGTCGATGTCGGCGAAGAGCTCCAGGTACTCGGGGAGGAAAAAGCCCAGGAGGTTGAGCTTGGTGATGACGCCGCAGAGCTTCCCCTCGGGGTTCACCACCGGCACGCCGGAGATGGTGCGGTCGGCGAATAGGGCGGCGACATCGCGCAGCTTGTCACCGCGGCGGCAGGTGATGACCTCGGTGACCATAATGTCGCGCACTTGGCGGGAGGGCATCGCAACTCCTTGAATTGGCGACGTTTATTCGAAGCGGTCGACCGGCGCCCCGCATCCCGGACCGGAGGGAGATGCCTTCGGGCGCGGAAACGGCTCACTGAGCCGCGGCCTCGGGCGCCCCGGCGCCGGAGGGACGGCTGCGATTGATTGGGACGGGCGTGTTAACCCGGAATGCCGTTCAACGCGTCCATCTCCCGGATGAAGGTGAGGAAATCGCCGGTCTTTTCGAGACCCATGAGCCGGCGGCGGTTGTCCTCCTGCTGGCATATTCGGGAGAGCTTGCCCAGGAGCTGGACGTTGAGCTCGGGGTTGGTGGTGGGGGTGAGGAGGAGGAATACGAGCCGGACCGGCTCTCCGTCGACCGAGCCGTAGTCCACGCCGCCGGCGAGGCGGGCGAAGCCCAGGACGGGGAAGGTGACGGATTTGACGCGGGCGTGCGGCATGGCCACGCCGAAGCCCATCCCGGTGGGGGAGAGTGCCTCGCGCTCGAGGATGGCCTCGCGGGCTTCGGCGGGGTCCTTTACGCGGCCGGAGCGGCCCACCGCCTGGGTGAGTGTGTTCAGGAGCTCGTCCTTGGTCCCGGCCTTGAGGTCGAGGAGGACGGCCTTTTTTTCTATCGCATCGGAGAGGTTCATGACGCCGTTCCCGGTTCCCGTGTTAAAAAATTATCCCGTTCGAAGTGTTGGGCGCTATTCTAACGCCGATCGTGCGCTTTTTACAAGGGACGTGTTTTCCAGCGCCGGTGGAGCCAGTACCAGTCGGCGGGATAGCGCCGGACCCAGTCCTCCAGAGCGCGGGCGTATTCGACCGTGAGCCGGTGGACCTCGGTCGCCTCGTCGGCGGAGCGGTCGGCGTAGAGGGCGGGGAAAATTTCCGCGTGCAGGCGGCCGTTTTTTCCCCGGCGGGCGAAACCGAAGCAGACCGGCGCGCCGAGCCTGTACGCGAAATACGCCATCCCCCGGTGGAAGCTGGCCGGGGCGCCGAAAAACTCCACGAACTCGCCGCCGGGACCGGCGTCCTGGTCCCCCAGGACGTAGAGGATGCGGTTTTTTTTCAGGGCGCGGACCACCGGCCGCAGCTCGGAGTCCACGAAGACGACGTCGAGGCCGGCCTTGGCGCGCAGCCTGTTCAGGAACCCGTCCACCAGCCGGTTGTGCTGGCGGAAGGCCAGGGCCGCGCCGGGGGCCGCCTCCGCCGAGAGGTAGGCCGAGGTCAACTCCCAGGGCCCGGCGTGGGCCGAGGCCAGGATGACGCCGCCTTTTTTGGCGAGCGCTCCGCGCAGGTGCTCCAGCCCCTCGACCGTCATCCACCGGCGCCGCCTTTTTTCGGTGAAATACGGGAGGCGCATGAAGTCCACGAAATTCGCCACGGTGCGGCAGAAGTTGCGGCGGGCGGTGCGGGCGGCCGCGCGTTTATCCAGCCCCAGCCGCTCGCGCAGGTTCCCCTCGGCGATGCGCCGCCGCCGGCCGAGGACCAGGAACAAAAAATTGCCCAGAAGCCAGGCGTTGAAGCGGGCCAGGGCGCGCGGGCTCAGGTTGGCCAGCAGGAACACCAGCCAGACCAGGGCGTACTGGAGCCGGTGCCCCAGGGTGGGTGAGTAGCCGGCCTCATCCACGTCCGCGCCTCCGGGCGAGGGCGGCGACTTCGCCGACGAGCCTCGCCCCGTCCCCCCCGGTGAAGACCACGCGCCGGTCCAGGACCCGCAGGCCGGGAAGCGCACCGGGGGGCAGCTTCACCGCGTCCTTGGCCGTGGTGACGGGAAGGGCGTCGGGGTGGGCCTCCGTCAGTCGCCGCAGCCCGTCCAGGCGCCGGGCGTCGTAGCGGGCGTGGTCGGGGAAGGCCCGCGTCTCCACCGTCTCCGCCCTCATTTTTTTCAAGTCGTCGAAGAAGACCTCCGGCCGGGCCACGCCGCAGAAGGCGAAGACCCGTTTCCCCTGTAATCCGGCGGGAGGAATCTCCCCGCCGTCCGGGGCGAGCTCCACGGACTCCCGCCTCGCGCGCAGAATCAGCGGTAATGGAAAACGCAGGGCCAGCCGCCCCACCTCCTCCTCCGACGCGTCCCAGAAGACCACGGCGTCCACGCGCTCCAGGCGTCCGAAGGGCTCGCGCATCCTCCCCCACGGCAGAAGGCGCGTGCCGCGCTCGACGTAGGCCAGCCAGTCGCCGCGCTCCAGCACCGTGACGTCGTAGTCCCGCGCCAGCCGCCGGTGCTGCAGGCCGTCGTCCACCAGAATCAGGTCCGGGCTCATCGAATCTAAAAGCTCCGCCGCCCGGGCCTTGACCCGGCACAGGGCGACCTCGACGCCGGGGAGACCTTGGGCCAGGAGCGCCGCCTCGTCCCCCGCCTCCTCCGGCGAGAGGTCACGGACCAGCGCCGGTCGGCTCGTTCTTCGCGTCCAATTTCCCCGGTAGCCCCGGGTCACGACGCCCACGGCCAGCCCCCGTTCCCCCAACCGCCTGGCCAGCCAGCGCACGAGCGGCGTTTTCCCCGAGCCGCCCGCCGCGAGGTTTCCCACGCTCACCACCGGGGTCCGGGTCCGGACGCCACCGCGCAGGCCGTCCAGCAGGCGGTCCGCCTGGACGCCCACGGCGTAGATGAAAGAGGCTGCCGCGGCGGGTGGGTTGAACATCGCGTACTCGTTGGATTATTGCGGCATGGTAGCACAGCGCCCGGCCGCTTTCAACCCGATGAATGTTGACTAGACCCGCCGCGCCCTGCTAAACTCTACTTCCCGCGAATCCCGGCGGAGGTCCAGCTTGCGTCGCCCCAGCGTCAGAATCGCATCCATTCACCCCGACTCCCACCGCGAGTACCGCCTCGCCCAGGGGCTGCCCCGGTTCAACTCGGAGTGGCTGGAGTTGCAGAACGTGTCCGAGCTTCCGGTGGACGTCTTCGGCTTCTTCATCATCAACGGGGGCGGGTACGAGCTCACCATCACCGTGGTCGGGCGCGAATCCCTGATCCTGCGGCGCGGGCAGTCCATGCTCGTCTTCACCGGGAATCCGGACAACCCCCGGGACCCGGCCCGCTGCTACATCGCCGAGGAGGCCACCCGCGTTTTCCTCCAGCGCAAGGAGTACATCTGGAGCGTGGAGGAGGACGTGGCCTTTCTCTACGAGAGCCGCGACGACTACGAGGCCGACCCGGCCTCCTACGTGGACTATCATCGCTTCACCCGCCAGGGCAACCCCAAGGAGCCCCGCCCGACGCCGGGCGGATAGCGGACGACCGTTGACGGCGGCCGCGAATTCGGGTAACATACCGCTCCCCGGTGGGGGTATCGCGATTCCAGTCAGACCGACGGCGGTGGAACCCGCCTTCTCCCGGCAGTGTGGCACCGCCGGGCGACTTTACGGGAGCAACCATGAAGCCCAAGATTCACCCCGAGTACGTGGAAGCGACCATCACCTGCGCCTGCGGCAATCAGGTCAAGACGCGCTCCACCAAGAAAGAGATAAAGGTGGACGTGTGCAGCGCCTGTCACCCCTTCTACACCGGCAAGCAGAAGCTGGTGGATTCGGCGGGCCGCGTCGAGCGCTATATGCGCAAGTACGGCCTGGAGAGAACCGCCGAAATGAAGAAGGATGAGGAAAAGGACGAGGAAACAGGGACCGAGCCGGAAGGAGAGGCCGATGCGTAAATTGACCTTCACCGTCGCCGCGGCGACGGTCGCACTCATCCTGGCCGCCGGTTGCGGCGGAGGCGGAGGCACACTGGGCAACCCCGCCGTCGATTTCGAGGCCAAGGGGCTCGACGGCAAGATGTACAAGTTATCCAATTATTCCGACAAGCTGGTCTTCCTGAACTTCTTCGCCAGCTGGTGCGAGCCGTGCTACAGAGAGGTGCCCGGCATGTTGCGGCTGGCCAAAGAGTACGGGGGCAAGCCCTTCCAGCTCATCTTCGTCACCGAGGACACGGCGCCCGTCATGGCCCAGGGCATGGTGGACGACCTGGGCATCACCGTGCCGGTGCTCCTGGCCGCCGAGGAACCCTACGCCTCCAACGAGGAGGCCAACACGTTCTACGCCCATCAGGCCATCCCGGTCACCTTCATCATCGCCCGGGGGGACCTGGTGGAGGTGCTCGTCGGCTCCCAGACGGAGGATACTTTCCGGGCCAAGCTGGAGGCCAACCTGCCGGAGTAGTTGGGGCCGGTATAGGTCGGGGGGCCGCGTTTGTTTTTCAGATGGGGATGAATGTATGGCGGGGATTCAGTCCCCGCCGTTTATTCCGATGTATTCTGAAGTGTAGGGCGGGGGCTCCGTACCCCGCCCTATTTCAATCGTGGTACGGGGTGGCACACGGAGTTGCCGCCCTACGTTTTTTCTTATTGGACGTAGGGTGGGGACTTCAGTCCCCGTCGTTCTATAAAGACCCCGGCGGCCCGCAGAGGGGCCGCCCTACGTCGGTCATTGGCCGTAGGGCGGGGTGAGGTGTACGGAACGCCTTGACGAAGCGCGTTTTAGAGTATACTATTAAGTAACGATTAATCCCGCACCGGGAGGTGCGTCATGCGCTGGCTCAAGTACGCAACGGCTCTGGTGCTCATTCTATGCTCTGCGGCCCCCGCCGCCAAGGTCGGGGTCATCTACTTCTCCGACCAGCCGATGACCGAGGAGAGGCCGGTGGTGGAGTACCTCACCCAGGACTCCTTCGTCTTCGGCGCCGACATCACCATCTACGCCCGCGCCTACCTGCCCTACAACTACTCCATGCACATCGGCCTCATCAAGGTGGAGACCGGGGCGGAGAAGGTGCTCTCGTCGGGCCACCGCCTGGAGGTTTACGCGCCGGGGAGCGAGGTGCCGCTCTACACCTGGACGAAGATCGGGAACCCCTTCAAGGGCGGTAAGGACCAGGCCACCATGCTCGGCATCCTGCCCAGCGAGTTCGGCCTGGACGCCGAGAACCGGGTGCGGACCATCGAGAACTGCGGCCGGGCGTGGGGCGACCCGCCCACCGTGGTCACCGGTGCCTACCGCGTCGTGTACACGTTCTACGTCGAGCTGGCCGGTCCCTTCGAGTTCGACAGCGGCGGGTACGCCTGGGTCAAGGAGATACCGGTCGCGGTGGGCTCCTTCGAGTTCCTGGTCCACTAGGGGGCCGGTCGGTTATCCGGGGCCGTGTGTTCACGCGCGCCGGTTTGATGGTTGACCGATGTCGATTTAAATGTAGGGCGGGGATTTCGGTCCCCGCCGTTTTTTACCCCTCACCCGCAGATTGCGAAGACGTAGGGGCGGGGCTCCGTCCCCGCCCGCGGGCGACCGTGGACGGTCGCCCCTACGGGTAGGTGCGCTGTTCCAAATGTAGGGCGGGGATTTCGGTCCCCGCCGTTTTTTTACCCCTCACCCTAACCCGTAGGCGCAGAGGGGAGAGGGAGAATTTATTCCGCGCCCTGTATCATGTGCCGCGGGACGGCCTCCTCGGTGTTGTCCTGGTAGCGCTTTAACCCGCCCGGAACCAGCTCCTTGACGAAGATGCGCAGGCGCTTCCACTCCCGGTGCTCGAAGCGGCCCCACTCCTCGTGGACCTTCGAGTTGAACTCCAGCTCCTGGTGGGCGTCGATGTACTCCAGCCCCCGCGCCTTAGCGTCGCGGATGAGCCCCACGGCGAACATGGTGGTCAGGCCGAGGTTGCGGTATTTCTCCAGCACCCCGGCGTAAAAGAGGTCGAGCTGCTTGGTGGTGTTGCGCGCCTTTAACAACTTGAAGATGCCGAAGGGCAGCACGTTCCCCTTCGCCTTCTGGATGCCCTCGGTGATGTCGGGCATGCCCACGATGAAGCCCACGACCTCGTCCGTCTTGGGGTCCACCGGCCGCCCGACCTCTTCCTTGGGAACCCGGTAGATGTACTTCATGAAGTGGGGGTCGATGAGGGGCAGGTAGGAGTCGATGAGGGCCCGGCCCTCCTCGGCCGTCATGTGGGCGTAGCCGTAGATGTGCTCGAAGGTGTCGTTGATGATGACCACGAAGTTGTCCAGGTGTGGCTTGAGCTCCTTCTTCGTCTCGAACTCCACCAGGACGAAGCCCTGGCGCTCGAGGCGCTCCATTATCTTCAGGTACACGGGGGGCGCCTCGTCGGGGATTTTTATCCAAAAAACGCGGTAGTCGTAGTCCTTGGCGTAGCCGCACTTCTCGACCAGCTCCGGCAGGTAGGGGAAGTTGTAGTAGCTGGCGATGGTGGCGCGGTGCTCGAAGCCCGAGACCAGCATCCCCTCGGGGTCCTGGTCGGAGAAGCCGTGGGGCCCGGTGACGGTTTCCATGCCCGCGGCCTTGGCCCAGTCCTCCACGGCGCCCAGGAGCCCTTGGGCCACCTCCATGTCGTCGGGGCTTTCCAGCAGGCAGAAGTGGGCGTCCTTCGTTTTCCAGCGGTCGTTCATCTTGTGGGAGACTATGCCCATGATGCGCCCCACCAGCTCCCCGTCTTTATACGCCAGGAAGCACTTGGCGTCGGCGGAGGCGAAGGCCGGGTTCTTTTTCGCGTCGTAGTACTTGCGCTCCTCGTCGTAGAAGGGCGGCACCCACTGCGGAACCCCGGCGTATATCCGGCGGGGGAGGTAGACGAACTCCTTGAGCTCTTTCTTGGTCTCCACGGGTCGAATCTCGACGGCCATCTTCTCCGGCCTCCGGTTTGTGGCGCCGGTGTTTGCGCCGGGAAAAAAGGAAAGGCTTTTCCGGTCATTATAAACCATGGACCGGCTATGCGGTAGACCGGGCTGACAGGGCGGCGCGGCCGGGGTAAAATGAACGGGCCGCCGACGACGGGGGTACGCATGACCGGGCAACCCGTTTTTCCCTCAGCGGGAATCGAGTTCCTCCGGGACCTCGCCCGCAACAACGCCCGGAGCTGGTTCGAGGAGAACCGGCACTACTACGACCACGTCCTGGTCCCGGCCCTGCGGGAGATTCTGGGCTGGGTCTGGGGGCAGGTCGGGCCGCTCTACCCCGGCTACGTCGCCGACCCGCGGGTCAACCGGAGCCTCTACCGGCTCAACCGCGACGTGCGCTTCTCCAGGGACAAGTCGCCGTACAAGACGCACCTGGGCCTGTTGATTTTCCGGGGCGACCGCTCGGACAGCCCCTGCCTCTACCTCCACTTCGCCACCGACGAGGTGTTCTGGACCAACGGGTGGTACGCGCCGTCCCCGGCCGCCGTCCGCGCCTACCGGAGCTGGGTGGCCGACCCGGGGGTGAACCGGCGGTTCGGCGACGAGGTGGAGCGGGTCCGCGAAAAGTACCCCCTGACGGGACCGCAGCTCAAGCGGACGCCCGCCGAGGCGCGGGGGTTGGAATTACCCCACCCCGAGCTCTTCCTCTACCGGGGGCTGGTGACCTACGCGCCGCGGGAGCCGGGAGACTGGCTCGACCGGCGGGGCTGGCTGGAGGAGGCGGTGGAGATGTTCCGCTTCTGCCGGCCGTTCATGGCGTTCCTGGATGCCTGGCACGACCTCGCTCGGCGCGGCGATTGGTAAACCCATTGCCTGTCCCCTCCCCCCTTTGGGGGGACGCGCGCTTACGGGTTGGGGTGAGTGATGCAGCTACCCCCTCTCCCCTCTGGGGAGAGGGCTGGGGTGAGGGGGGGGCCGACCTGAACGGCGCGCCGTCGGTCGGCCCCTACGAGGGCTCTGCCTGATTCACGCCCTGCCCGTGGAGACAGGTGTTCACACCCGCCCAAAAACACAGTCCCTGTCCGCGGACCGGCCTTCTCTCACGACGGGACAACCCCGCACCCGGCGCGGGAATCCTTTTTGACCCCGGCGGCTTGTCATGCGCCCCGGATGGGCCTATAATTATGTAAACTAAAATCTTCCGTACCACCCCAGACCAGGAGCCGCCGGTGAGGATTACGCCGCAGGACATCCACCACCAGGAGTTCAACCGCTCGGTGCGGGGCTACACCGTCGAGGAGGTGGACGCCTTCCTCGAACGTGTGGCCGACGAGCTGGAGCACGTGCACCAGGACAACACCAAGCTCCGGGACCAGCTCAAGGGGCTGGAGGCGTCCCTGGGCGAGTACCGCCGCCTGGAGAAGAGCATCGAGAAGACGCTGATGGCGGCCACCCAGGCCTCCGAGGACATGACGAAGAACGCCGAGAGCAAGCGGGAACTCATCGTCCGGGAGGCCGAGGTTCGGGCGGAGGAGCTCATCCAGGAGGCCCAGCGCCGCCGCGACGAAATCAAGGCCGAACTGGCCCAGCTCAGCCAGCAGCGCACGGTGTACGTCGCCGAGATGCGGGCCTTCCTCCAGGCCCAGATGAACCTCCTCGACGAGCTGGAGCTCCGCGGTTACAAGGGCTCCCCGCGGCCGGCGAGACCGACGCCGGAGGTGCCCGTGGAGCTGGACCTGGACAGTCCCGAAGACGCGCCCCGTGCCCCTTGAGATCGGCGAGGACGCATCCGGGCGCGCGCTGGTCCCGCTTCACGTCCAGCCCCGGGCGCGCCGACCCGGACCGGCCGGACTCCACGGCGGGGTGCTGAAGCTCCGTCTGAAGAGCCCGCCGGAGGGCGGTCGGGCCAACGCCGAGGCGGTGGGGCTCCTGGCCGAGCTTTTGGGAATCCCCCGGAACCGGGTCGAGCTGGTGCGGGGATTCACCAGCCGGGACAAGCTCGCCGCCGTCTCCGGCCTGACGGCGGAAGAGGTCGAAAGACTCCTGACCGCGCATCTGGAAGAGTGAGGTCGGCCGGTTCTGGGACAAGCTGGCCGCTGTTAAGGGCTTGAGCGCGGAGGAGGTGCGGCGGCTTCCGGCCTCGCACCTGGAAGAGTGAGGGTATGGGAAATGCCGCGATAAAGTTCCTGTTCGCGCTCCTCATCCTCACCGTCCCGGCGTCCGCCGACTCGGCCCTGGAGATGGTGGGCGACGGGAACGTGGCGCTGCGCGAGGGGAACTACGAGCAGGCGGTGGTCAGTTTCACCCGGGCCCTGGAGCTCGAGCCGGGCTACCCGGCGGCGATCAACGGCCTGGGGCAGGTGGCGCTGGCCCGGGGCCAGTACGAGGAGGCGCTCCGGCTCCTCCGACCGCTCATCAGCGAGTATCAGGGCGACCCCATCTTCCTCCAGAACCTCGGGATAATCTTCAAGTACGTGCGGGATTACGGCAACGCGGTGGAGATGTTCCGCATGTCCGACAAGCTGTTGCCGGACAACCCGCCGGTCCTGGCCGGTCTGGCCGAGAGCCTCCTCCAGCAGGGCAACACGCTCGAGGCGCTGCCGCTCACCCGGCGCCTGGTGGACCTGGACGCCGCCCGCCCGGACTACCACTACCTCCACGGCATGGCCTCCCTGTTCAACGACCTCAAGGACGAAGCCCAGAGCGCCTTCGAGCGCACGCTGGAGCTCAACCCCTCCTTTGCCTACGCCTTCGAGCCGCTGTTCGAGATTTACTACGAGAAGGACGACCTGGTCCCGGCCCAGGAGCTGGCCGAGCGGTGGTGCACCGACCAGTCGGGAAGCGGCTCCGCCTGGCGGGCCGTGGGCATCGTAGCGGTACGGCAGGGCGATTTTCCCGCCGCCCTGGAGGCGACCCGGGCCATGCTCGAGCGCGGACGCCTGGACAACAACCTGGTGCAGATAGTCACCAAGTGGCTCAGGGCCACGGATCGGGGCGCAGAGGCCCGCGAGCTCTGGGAGCGGGTGCTCACCCTGGACCCCCACAACGTCGCCGCCGTAGCCGAGCTGGAGCGTTGATCGGGCGCGCCGAAACCGCCGCCGTGGTCGCGCTCGCCCTCGCGGCGGCCATTTTCATTTCCCTCGACCGGACCCGCACCCTTCCCCCCGCCGAAGAGCCCGCGGTGGATTACGCCTACGTCTTCGGCGACGCCGTGGCCCGCCCCGGGGCCTACCCCTTCCTGCGGGGGACCGCGCCCGACCTGGCCTACATCTACCGCCGGGCCGGGGGCGACCCCGCCCTCGCCGCCTGGCTGCCCCCCGTGACGCCGGGCCTGCCGGCGCTGGTGTGGTTCGACCGCGCGTGGCTGGAATCCCGCTCGGCTCCGACGGGGCCGCTGGATGTGAACCGCGCCCCGGCCTACGAGCTGATAGGGCTGCCGGGCATAGGCGAGGTGCTGGCGCGCCGAATTATCGCGGGTCGGCCATACTCATCGGTCGAGGATTTGTTACGGGTGGAGGGAATCGGGGAGGGGAAGCTGGCGGCGATTCGGGGGCGGGTGACCGTGGGCCGGTAGAAATCGGCAGCGAATGGCCGGTAGAAAGCGGCGGGGACTAAAGTCCCCGCCCTACATCTTCTCCCTCTCCCCGTGGGAGAGGGCCGGGGTGAGGGCTTCCTTATAAAAA
>CAZNZF010000029.1:0-18519 GCA_964577465.1 uncultured bacterium
CCTACGTCAGCGCAATACGCGGCGGCCCGCAGAGGGGCCGCCCTACGTCATCGCAAACGCACGGGGCGCGGGTCGCCGGCTAGAAAAACACCTTCGCCGAAATTTCCCCCCGGTGCACCGTCTCCCGCCCCGGCTCGGCCTCCCCGGTGTAGGAAAACGTGACCGACGCGTAATGCTCGATGCTGATGCGCAGCGAGGCCTGCCAGTAGTGGTCCACCCCGGGCCGCCGGTAGACCAGCGACTCGGTGGTGGGCGGGCCGGTCAATGCGTTCGACCGCCAGCGGTAGGACAGGCTCAAATCCCCCACGCCGCCGATGCGCAGCTCCAGCGCCGGGGTCAGCTCCCAACTCGACAGCACCGACTCTCCCGTGTAGGCGGTCTGCACGCTCACCTCGCGCGCCGCCCGAATCCGCGGCCGCCACGCCCCCAAAATGAACCGCGGCTCCAGCCACGCCCGCCAGCTATTCACGTCCCGGTCGGAGTCCCCCGCCCCGAAGTAGGACAGCGAGCCCCGCCGCCACTCCCATTCCAGGCTCCCCCCACCCCAGAACCGCAGCCAGGCCAGCGGGTTCACCTGCCCGGTGAGGTCCAGTCCCCGGGCGCCGTAGCGCTCGTCGCGGGGGATGACCCTCCGGTCGCGCCCCTCGCGCCAGGAGTAAGTCACCTTCAGCCGGCCCAGCGCCGCGGTGGGGAAGAGCGTCAACCCGGCCCGGGCCGACGCCGAGCCGCTTAACGTATCCACACCCAGGAGCCCGCCGAAGAGCGCCCGGTCCAAGGTGCTCCCCCCCTCACCCTCGTCGGCGGCCTGCGCCTCGAGCTCCAGCTCGAAGAGCCTGGCCCAGTCATCATCGAGTATCCGCCAGGGGGCCAGGCCGACGGCGATGCCCCCCGATACGCTCAACGCCCGCACCGGCTCCCCGGCCGGCAGCAGTTCCCGGTCATAGTACGCCTCGGGGTCGCCGGGGTCGAAGATGTAAATCCAGCCGTCGGGGTCGTCGGGGTCGGGCTCGCGGCGGTAGCTCCCCTCCCCGTCGGGGGCGTAGATGAACTGCTCGACCAGTGGGTAGCTCCAGCGGCGGGCCAGCTCGTAGGCGACGTCCACGGTCAGCGCCCCGGACCAGGGCTCGAGACCGGCCTCCAGGCGACCGGAATCACTCGCACCGGGGTTCAGCTCCCCCGCACGGTTGTCGAAGGCGTCCTCGTGGCTGTAACTCACCGACAGCCTCCAGTCGGTCTCCCGCCAGGCGATTTGACCCAGGTGGTCCAGCCAGCCGGCCAGCTCGGGCCGCCCCTCCTCCACCGTCCCCAGCTCGCGGCCCCAGCCCAGGTCGTAGTCCAGGGTGAGGGCGGGCGCGGGGTAGAGGGTGAAACCGCCGCCCAGCTCCCGCCGGGCGTAATCCGGCGAGCCGGTGCGGTCCTCGGTGTAAACCGACGCGCGGGGGCGGATCCAGCCGAAATCGGGGGACAGCAGCCCATCGTGGACCTCGGCCCCCACCTCCACCTCGGAGGCGGTCGAATCCCCCGGCCCGAAGGCGTCCGGCGGCTCCACCGACGCCCACCCCCCCTGGTGGCGGTAGGTGTAGGAGAGCCCCACGGGGTCGGGCCAGTCCACGCCGGTCTCCAGCTCCCACAGCCGGCGCCACCACCCCCGCGACGGGGCCAGCCCCGGCCTGGTGCTATCGCGCTCCTCCGCCTCGCCGGTCAGCCACAGCCCGGAGCCGCCCACCGACAGCGTCGGCCCCCAGCCGAAACCGTAGGCCGCCTCCCCCGACACCCCCTCGCGCAGGTATCTCCCGTCGGGGTCGTAGCCCCAGCGCCGGTGGAGCTCGGGGTCGTCCTCGGCCGCGGTGAGCGCCCGGAAGCCCGGCTCGCGCCGCTCCCCGCCAAGGCCCAGCGTCAGGGCGTCGGGACCCAGGGGCAGCCGCCACTCGACCTCGGTGTGCCCGGCCAGGGCCGCGTTGTCCTCGTCGTCCCTGGAGGAGAAGAGGTTCTGGTCGTAGTCCGAGAGGGCCACCTCCCCGGTCAGGCGGAAGTCCTCCAACTTCAGTATATCCCCGCCGAGGACCGCCAGCCGGTGAAGGCTCGGGGCGGGGATGGTCCAGACCCGGCGGCGGTATGCCCCGCCCGGCGAGGGCTGGAAGGAGTACTGACCGGTCAGGGGGTCGTAAACCAGGTCGTAGTCGCCATCCCCCTCGCCCACGTACTCGAAGGCGTCGGGGCCGGAGAGGGGGCGGCTCACCGGGTCGTCCCCCGCCCGGGAGAGCATGTCGCGGTCGGCGTCTGTCAGGCCCCACAGGTCGGCCGAGGGGTCGTCGCCCTCGTGGTAATAGGCCAGCGCCAGGTCGCCGGGGCCGATTCCCAGGCGGAACCTGCCGCCGTAGAAGTCGCGCCGGTAGCCGAGGGAGGAGTAGCTGAAGCGGACCAGGACCTCGTCGGTGGCGTGGAGGGCCAGGGCGGGGTTGAAGGTCACCGTGCCCAGGGAGTAGTCCACGGTGTAGTCCGCGGCCGCCCCGCGCTCCAGGCGCACCCCGTTGAGGTACACCTCCTCACTCCCGGCCAGGAGCACCAGGTTCGTCTCGCCCTCCTCGCCCCGGAGCTGGTAGGGACCGCACACGCCGGGGGTGGGGGTAAACCGGTTGGCGGCGACCTGGCCCTTGGCCCGGCTCACCGCCCCCCACAGGCCCCACCCGGCGTAGTCCAGGTTGAGCTGGGCGCCCTCGAGACGACGCTCGCCGGGACCGTACCGGTCCGTCCCCGCCAAGCTTCCGCCGCTCGTGTAGTAATCGCCCAGGTCGAGCCGCACGTTGTCGGTCCAGGCCGAGAGCCGCACCTCGTCCAGCTCCTCCAGCTCGGCACTGGTCCCCTCCACGCTCACCGGGAGGTCGGCGTCGGAGAGGACGCCTTCCAGGTACAGCCCGGAGGCGAGCTCCCCGGAGAGGGCCACGTCGAGGGACTGGACGACGCCCAGCCCCTGGCCGCTGGTAAGTCGGAGACCGACCCCCTTGGAACCGGAGATGTTCACGCGGTCGCCGGCGCCTACGTAGTCGGCCGGCCGCTCGAAGAGGTTCCGCGGCTCGGTGGAAATCGGGGCCTCGCCGAGGGGGAGGTAGCGGTAGGAGACGGCGAGGACGGTCCCGGCCCGCGGGGGACCGGCGAGGATTACCAGGACCCCCGCGGTGTAGTCCAGGCGGTAATCGGCGAGGGGCTCCAGCGGCGCTCCGGCGCGCAGCACCCGCTCGCTGCCGGCCAGTATCAGCCGGTGGGGGAGCCGGAATCGGGCGCTCGTCCCGTCGGCGGTGAGCTCCACCTGCACCCGGGGCAGGGCCTCGTAGCTCTCGGCCAGCTCCGACGCCCCCGCGGGGAAGACGGTGAAAAGAAGGAGGATGAGGAAAAGACGCCGTCCTGGGGGGGCCAAAACGGCGCGTGGGGCGGGGATTTGCCTTCGGCCGCAGATATGCCTTCGGCCGCAGATATGCCTTCGGCCGCAGATTCTTTGCGGAAACAGGAGGACGGCCGCACCTCCGTGGACCCGGTGTCCGGCGCGGACCGGAATGGTTCCGTCAAGCGGGCGGCTCCACGCGCTCTACGACCCGCACGAGGGGGGTCTTGGAGTTGCGGGCGATGCGGATCGCCGGAAAGAAGGAGAGGACCAGCAGCACGGCCCCGCCCGCGACGCCGAGGGCGGTCTGCCCGGCGGTCCCCTGACCGACGAAAACCGCCACGAGGGCGTAACCGGCGACGAAGGCGAGTACGGGGAGGAGAAACACCAGGGCGGAAAGGCCGACCATCCTCTTCGGCTCGATTTCGATTCGGACGCACTCCCCCTCGTCAGCGCCGACGGGGTTGTCGGCGACGATGGTGGCCGGTTTACCATCGGCGAGGCCCGCGCAGATTTTGCAATCGCCGCATTCCTCCCCGCGGACGACCTCCACCTCGACCCGGCCCCCGTCGAGACGCTTCAGCACGCGACCGGTCTCAATCATAGCGTGTCCGCATTGTGGGATTCATCTAAATCCCACTGAGGAAACGTGGATTTCGGCGGGCCGGTTCCCGTCGGGTCAGAAGCGCGCCTCGACCCGGAGCCAGCCGGTTATCTCCCGACTCTCGTCCACGTCGCCGCCGCTGATGTCGTAGAGCGCCACCGCCCACTGCCGGTACTCGCCGCCCAGGGTGAACTCGAGCGCCACCGGTCCCGAATCCACGGACCAGATTACCCGGGGGGTGGCGAAGATGGAGAGGTCGAAGGTGTCGTCGCCCACGGTCGAGGTGATGTTCTGCCCCGAGGTGGAGGGCTCGGTGTAGCCTCCGCCCAGCGCGAGCCGCAGGTCGTCCGTGACCTGGAAATCGCCCTCGGCGTATATCTCATAGGCCAGGGTCGATGAGATGAGCTCCCCGATGCCGTAGGCGTCCACGACGTCGATGCCGTCGATGTCGTTGGACTTCCAGTAATCCACCAGACCGGCCACGTAGGCCTCGAACCATCCGACGCGGAACACGAGCTCCGGGTAGAGGAAGAGGTGACTCCCGCCGGTCAGGTTGTATTCGGTGGCCCCCGGATCCGCGTCGGCGTAGGAGACGTAGGCCAGGGTGAGGTGGTACCCGAGCTGCTCCTCCTCCCCCCCGTCCAGGGTCATCCCCAGGGCCAGGGTCTGAAGGGGGTCGTGGCGGGTCACCGGATTGTAGTCGAGTTGCAGCTCGCGGGCCTTCCAGGAGCCGGGCTCGTAATTCAAGCGCACGCCTGGGGCCCGGGAGGCGTACTGGGTGAAGAAGAGGTTGCGCACGTCGTAGGGCTTGGAGTCGGCCGCCGCGTGCAGTGCCACGTCCACCGTCTCGTCGGTGTAGCCCAGCGTCAGGGCGAAGAGGGAGTCGTCGGAGAGCTCGTCCGTCCGGCCCACCCCGGCACAGAAGCGGTAGTAGAGACCACCGAAGTCGCGCCCCAGGCTTAATCCCAGCGGCCGGACGCCGTAGATGCGCGCCTCGGGATACAGCCCGCCGAGCTCGGCGTTGTACCGTCCCCCGTCGCCGAGGGCGATGAAAAGGGCCCCGGCCCGCAGCTCGCCCACCAGCGGCAGCTCCGCCCCGGCGGTCACCTCGTAGAACCCCAGCTCCACTTTGGGGTCGACCACGTCGTCCAGGTCCACGGTGAGGACGGCCCGCAGGTCGCCTATATCCTCCCAGACCATGGAGGGCCGGAGGTGGAGGTCGCCGAAATAGAGACCGTCGCCGTCGCCCGCGTAATCGGCGTAATCCAGTTGGCCCCGGGTGAAGTCGGAGCCGAAAAGGGCGTAAAAATCCGCCGAGAAATCGGGCCCCCCCGCCGGGGCCAGGGACACGCACACCAGGGTCAGGAAAATGGTCGCCCGCATTGATCCTCCGTCCGCCGGAAAGGCTTGGGGATTTTAAGAACCCGAGGCGGAGTTCAGTTCGTCCTTCATCGTCCGGGCCGCCTCGGCGGCGGCCTCGCGCCAGTCGCCCCCGGTCTTCTCGAAGGCGAAGATGACGCCCCGGCTGGAGTTGACGAGGTTCGCCCCGGTGAGGGCTGGTGCGATGTCCGCGGCCTGCGCCCCCTGGGCCCCGTAGCCCGGCAGCAACAGCGGGGCGTCGGGGAGGAGCTCCATCCCGGCGCGCAGCTCGTCGGGGTAGGTGGCGCCGAAGACCGCGCCCACGGTTCCCAGATAGTCCGCGCTCCAGCGGCCGATCAATCCGGCGACGCCGCGCCAGACCGGCCCGCCGATTTTCAACTCCAAATCCTGCACGTCGCGCGCCCCGGGGTTGCTGGTGCGCACGAGGAGGTAGACCCCCCTCCCCCCGGCGGCCGCATCCTTCAGGAACGGCTCCACGGCGTCGGACCCCAGGTAGGGGTTGACGGTCAGGGCATCCACGGGCCAGGGGGCCTCGGGGCCGAGGAAGGCGCCGGCGTAGGCCCGGGCGGTGGAGCCGATGTCCCCGCGCTTGGCGTCGCCGATGACCAGGAGCCCCTGCCTACGGGCGTGGTGAATCACGTCCACCAGGGCGGCCAGGGCGGCGGGGCCGGCCTCCTCGAAGAAGGCGAGCTGCGGCTTTACCGCCACGGCGTGGGGGGCGACCGCCTCGATGACCCCGCGGCAGAAAAGACGGAAGGCCTCGGCCCGGGCGATTGTGAGGGCGTCGCCCGTCCGCTCCTCCACCGACCGGCGGAGCTCCTCGGGGAGGCGGTCGTAGCGGGGGTCGAGCCCCACGCAGACGCGGCTTTCCTTCTCGCCGATGACCTGAAGAAGCCTGTCGCGGTAAGTCGGGGTCATATTTTTCCGCGGCGCCTATCTAAGGAATAGCGGCTTTACTCAGACGGGTTTTAACCCGTTCCGGCCTGAATCCTCGAATCGAGCGAACCGAGCGAACCGAGCTATACCCCTGGCAAACTGAGCTATGCCCTCGGCAAATCGATCGACCGACCGGTCCCGGACGTTCAGGGAACCACGCCCAGGAGTCGGTCCAGATTGTAGCAGGCCAGGGCGTACTTCGCCCGGGCGTCGGCCAGGGCCGTCTCGGCGGCGGACAGGTTGGCCTCGGCCTCGAGGGCGGCCAGCACCGTCCCGGAACCGAGCTCGAGCTTGCGCTGGGCCAGCTCCAGGTCGTTCATCGCCCGCTCGTAGCTCGTTCCCGCCACGCCGACGCTCTCCCGGCCGGCATCGATATCCACCAGGGCCAGCCGGAGCTGCAACTCGAGCTGGCGTTCCGTGTCGCGCCGCGCCAGACGGGCCCGGAGGTCGTCCAGCCTCGCCGCGGCCCGCCGAGCCTCGGTGGCGAAGTTGTCGAAGGGCGTCCAGGTCAGGTACGCGCCGAGGGAGTAATTGTAACTCTCGTCGAAGGGGTTCTCGGAGAGCGGCGTATCCTCGGACCAGGAATAGGCGCCCCGGAGGGCGAGTTGGGGCCAGTAGTTGGACGCGGCGGTGTCGGCGCGGGCCGCGGCCTCGGCCGCCCCCTCCTCGGCCAGGCGCAGCTCGGGCGAGCCGCTCCGGGACAGCTCCAGCGCCTCCTCGAGGTCCCCCGCCCGGGGCGAAACCTCCAGGGTCTCGGCTATCTCGATTTCCGCGGAAACCGCCAGGCCGCAGATGAAGGCCAGATTTGCGGCGGCTACGTGGGCGGCGTTGCGGGCCTCGATGACCCGCAGGGCGGCGGCGTCGGCGGCGGCCTGAGCCTTCAGCGCGTCGGCGTCGGAGATGGAGCCCACCGCGGCCAGGGCGCGGGAGAAGCGGAGCTGCTCATCGGCCGAATCCATCGAGCGCTCGGCGGAGGCCAGAAGCGCCTCGGCCCGGTAGAGGACCACGTAGGCGCCGCGGGCGTCGTAGACGACCTGGGCCCGAACTGCGTCCACGTTGGCGGCGGCCGCGGACCGGGCGTGGTCGGCGGCGGCGATTCCGCCGTAATTCGCTCCGCCCCGGAAGAGGTAGAGCGTGGCGTTGGCGCCCAGGCTCAGGCTGTTGTCCACCGACTCCGGAATCTGGAGCTCGTAGTCCAGCCCCAGGTCCGGGTCGGAGAAGGACATGGTGTTGGGCCCGGTCCAGTCCCGCGCGTAACCGCCGGTGAAGCCGACGAGCGGCATGTAGGCCCCCCAGGCGGCGAGGGTCGCCGCATCGGCCGCCTCGTAAGAGGACACGGCCTCCGACACCCGCCGGTCGGCGGCCAGCGCCAGCTCCACCGCCTCGTCCACGCCCAGGGGGGTCGCCCCGAGGACCGCCGGAGCGGCGGTCAGCAGCAGGAATACGATTATCGTCGAATACCGAAACGTCATGTCCGTTCCCCGGGGAGACAAGGGGTTTAACCGAGCGAAGCGAGCTATGCCCTTGGCAAAACCCCTTGTTAAAGGACCGTCCGCCCGTGTCCGGTTATTGTACCAAAGATGAGCCTCCACCGACGGCGTTCAGGCGTAGGAGTGCAGACCGGCGATGAAGAGGTTGGAGAGAAGGTTGAAGACCGCCGCCAGGAAGGGGGCCAGCGCCAGCCACGCCATGGGCCTGCCCTTCCAGCCCTTCACCATCCGCCCGTGGAGGAAGAGCACCAGGATGAGCCAGACGAAAAGGGCCAGCGTCTCCTTGGGGTCCCAGCTCCACCAGGCGCCCCAGGCCTCCTCGGCCCAGACCATCCCCGCCACCAGCCCCCCCGCGGTGTAGAACGGGAAGGCGGCCAGGAGGCTGCGGTACGTCCGCTCCTCGAGAACGCAGAGGGGGGGCAGGCGCCCCGGCAGTTCGGGATTGGCGGTGTACGACTTGACGAGGTACAGAACGGCGAAGAGGAATCCCATCCCCAGGAACCCCTCGCTCACGGCCGTCAGCCCTACGTGGATGGTCATCCAGACGGACTTCAGCGCCGGCATGAGCTGCTGGACGATGCGCCCGTCGGCGATGGAGGTGAGCGCCAACAGGCCGAAGACCAGGGCCATGACCCCCAGGCCGGTGTGGTGGGCGTCGCGCCGGAGGGCGTAGGCCATGAACGCCCCGACCAGGCACCAGGACAGGAGGGCCAGAAACTCGAATATGCCCGAGGTGGGCGAGTGCCCGGCGACGAACCAGCGCAGGACCAGATAGACGGTGTGCGCCACGAACCCCAGTCCCGTCGCGCCGATTCCGAGCCAGGCGATGCGCGGCCGTTTGAAGGCCAGGGCCAGGGCGAACAGCAGGGCGGCGAAGGCGTAGGCGTAGTGCGCCCAGTCGTAGAGCGGCAGCCGGTGGAAGGTGGCGTAGATGGAACGGTAATCCTCGTCGGGGTAACCGCCGCGCCAGGCGTTGGCCTGCTCCAGCCGGGCCGTAAAGGCGTCCAAGGCCTCGCGGGTCAGCCCGGGGTCCCCGGTCCGCGCCGCCGCACCGAGCTCCCGCGCCAGGCCGTAGAGGGCGGCCTGATCTTCCAGGTTCGCCTGGGCCGTGTCCACCGCCCGCGTGAACTCCTCGTCCCCCGACGAGAGGGACTCCTCGAGGGAGGAGCGGGAGGCGTCCATGAGCGTCGCGTCGGCGCCGCGCTCCAGGTTGAACCAGACGTAGTCGTGGGCGGAAATCGGCGCGAGCCACCAGAGCTGCACGAGGGTCGCCGATTCGGCCAGCCCGCCTATGCGCCGGCGCAGGTCGCGGACGTACCCGCGCAGAGCGTCGTCATCGGAGGCCGCGGCAAGCCCCCCGAGCGCGTCGAGCACGCCCTGGGCCTCCACCGGGCCGACAAAGCCGTCGAACCCGGAGAGCCCCAGGCCGGCGACCCGGTCGGTGGTCTCCCCGTCCAGAGCGGGGAGGGGCGGAAGATGAAACACCGGCTCGGAGTCGGCGCCGCCGGTCAAAAACCACAGGGTCAGGCGCACCGCGTCGAGCTGCGCCGCCGGATGGTCCGGGACGTACCCGTCGAGGAGCAGCCCCTGCACGTACATGGCGAAGGAGAGGAAAACCTCCTCGTTGCCGGTGGCCTTGAGGCCCAGCTCCTCGAGCTCGGGGGGCAGGGAGACCTCGAGCCACAGACGGGGGCTGTCGGCGCCGGGGTCGCGGTCCGGCAGACGGGGCGTGTCGCCGGGCGGCATGGCGGACGCGAGAGTCACCAGGAGGATGATAGGCAGGAGCCGTCTCACAGCGGATCACCCCCCTCCGGGTTGAGCAACTTGCGCAGCTCACTCTCCGGCAGACGGCGGGTCTTGAGTGCCAGGCTCCTGTCCTCCACGCGCAGCCAGAGACGCCGCCAGGGAAAGGCGAACACCAGGCAGCCGCCCAGGACGACGAGGGCCGCCGCCGCCCAGAAGAGGAAGAGCCCCGGGTCGCGCTTGACCTCCAGCCCCGTTATCGGCTCCGTTCCCGCGTTCAGGTAACCGACGGCGAGCCCGGCCCCCAAATCGAAGACGTTCCCCCCGTCGGCGGTCACCGGCGCCGGGAGAATCAGCTCCCCCTCCGGGGTGGCCAGCTTCAGGCCGCGGGGGGGGTCCACCTCGAGGAGGGCGGGTGTCCCGTCGGGCAGCCCGAACCAAGCCCCCTCGAGACCCTCGGACGGCTCCCCGGGGAAGAACCGGTGGGCGAGAACGCCCTCGGGAAGCGTGGGCTCCGGCTGGTGGCTCCAGTGGACGCTGCCCAGCTCGACCCTCACCCCGGCGGCGGCCAGCTTCGGGTCGAGGTACTCCGGGTGCAGCCGGTAAACCAGCGCGCCCTCCGCCACCGGCTCGTCCCCGAGGTAGACGTCCATCCGCACCGCCGGATTCGGCTCGGGATTGGCGTTCGTATCCGCCCCCGTCCCCGGCTCGAGGAGGTGGTTCGGGTAGTAGCCGCGCACCGCCACGGACCAGGGCGTGCCGGGGAAGGGGGACGGCTCGTCGGAGAGCTCCAGCGTGACGAAACCGGTCGCCGGGGCGGTGGTCGGCAGGGATGGGAATCCCCGCCCTACATCTTCCAGGGGCGTCAGGCGGAACTCCAGCGATTCGATGACCAGGGGCGCGCCCTCGTAGGACCCCAGGCTCCGCGCGTAGGACGCGATTTCCCCGCGATCGCCGATGAGGAGGAGCGCCGGCTCCAGCTCGTCGACGAAGCTCTGGTAGAAGGTCACGCCGTCCCTGGTGTACGGCTCGTTGACCTCGATGCGCGGGGTCTCCCGCCCTCCGGGGCCGTCCACGGAAAGCTCGGTGTAATAGGTGAGCACGCGGTTGGAATTGGGGTCCACCACGGTGTCGAAGCTGGTGGCGGTGACCGCGAGCTCGGCGGCGAGGCGCGGGGGAAGGAGCTGTGTCTGGTCCTCGAACAGCGCCAGGTAGGTGCTCTGTCCGGAGAGGAGCTTCACCAGCCCGGCCAGGAGAAAAAGGACGAGCCCGAAGTGGAGCGTCGGCGAGGCCCACCAGGCCCACCTCCCCTGGTCGGCGTAGAGGGCCTCCCCGTCGAAGTTCTTCACGCGCCAACCCGCGCGTTTCAGGCGCCCCCGGATCCCCGGAAGAAACTGCCGCGGCTCGCCGGGGAGACCCAGTGTCCGCTGGGCGGGGAAGCCGCGACCGTCCTCGGCCCGGTGACCGCCGAGGGCGCGAAAACGGTTGATGGCGCAGGCGACGAGAGCGAGGGCCGCCCAGGCTTCCAGGGCGATGAAGTAGAAGGTGTGGAAGACGTCGTCGGCGCCCACGGCGAAGATGAAGCCGGCGCCGCCCTCCCCGTAGAGCGTCGTGTAGGCCCAGGGCGGGCCGTTCTGGAGGATAAAGGCTCCCGCCAGGCTCACGAGGGCCAGCGCCACGACCAGCCAAAATAAAACGCGCACCGACCCCAGAAAATTCCAGACACAACGGCCGATGGCGCGCATATTCACGCGGGACTCTTCGCTCATGCTTTCCCCGGTTGACCACCCTTTCGTAAAAACTATACCACCACTCGGAGGACGGGGGCAAGCTACCAGGCAAGCGTCAATCCCAGCCCCAGCGCCGGCGGATCACGCGGGGCATCGGCGTAGGCGAAGAGCGGCTGGTCCAGGACGTTCGTCCCGATAAGGGTCAGGCGGGCCACCTCGCTCAGGGTGAAGCCGACCTCCAGGCCGAGATCCACCGCCCCGGGCAGCTCCCCGCCGAGACCGTCCCGGCGACGGCTCGTGTACCCCAGGCTGACCGAGCCGGTCAGCCAGTCCAGCGGGGCGAGCTCCAGATTCACGTCCAGGCTGTGCAGGGCGAAGTGAGGCGGCGGCAGCGCGTCCGCCGGCCCCCAGGGCGGCGTGGCGTCGGCCAGCTCGTAGTTCACACGCAGGCGACCGCGGCAGAGTCCGGCGGGAATCTGATAATCGCAGTACGCGTCGAAGACGAGCAGCTCCCGCGCAGGCCCGTTGGCGAAGTCGATGCCGCCCCCCGGGTCCAGGGCGTACTCGGGGGGGTCGACGACCCGGCGGTACCCGCCCCGCACGCCGACCACCGAGGATTCCGACAGGTGCAGGGAATACTCCAGGTAGTAGTCCTCGGTGACGCGGACCTCCATCGGCCCCGGCCGGTTCAGCCCCTCGACGCGCAGCCACACCCGGTCCGGCTCGGGGATTTCGGCCCGGCGCCGTCCGACCAGGCTGACGAGGGAGAGCGGGCCGAAGAGGAGACGCACCGCTCCGCCGTATTCGAAAATCGGCTCCCCGGCGAAGGTCAGGCCCGCCCCGGTGGAGACGAAGAGGACCCTGTCCGAGGTGAAGGTGTTGGAAAGGTACAGGCGCGCGCCGTGCCGCGAGGCGGCGGCGTCGGAGTAGCGGTAGGCGATGTCGGCGGCGAGGAAATCGCTGGAGCCGATGAAGAGCCTGGCGCCCAAGGCGGAGTGCGCGTCCAGGACGTCGAACCCCTCCGGGCCGCGCTGCTCGAGGGAGCCCACTCCCGCCTCGGCGAAGGTGGTTATCTCGTCCTCGGGCCGCCAGACGCCCAACAGGGACGTCGTCCAGGCGTTCTGCTCCTGGTAGCCCTCCTCCAGGGCGTGGCTCCACCGGTCGTAGCCCGACCGGAGGATCAGCCGGTGACCCCGGGGGTCCAGCCATCCGGCGGAAAGCCGGCCCTCTATCTCCTCCCTCAGCCCCACCGGGCGGTCCCTGGCGTCGTACGAACCGGCGAGGGAATAGGCGAAACGCCCCAGCTCCAGGGCGTGGAGTACTCCCGCCTTGCCGTTGACGTTGGAGTCCAGGGAGCCGTCGAAGCGGAAGAACTGGGTGTGCGGCTCGGGGTGGAACGCCTCCCCGGCGGGGTCGGTCTCCAGGACGCCGGGGCTGTCGGTGAACCGCTCCCCGGCGATGAGCACCCTGCGCGCCAGGGCCTCGGTGCGGGGGTCCGGGGCGCCGTGCTCGCCGAGAAGCCCCTCGGTCTCCGCGAGGGCCGCTTCCTCGGAACGGGTGAGGGCGACGGCGGGGAGCGTCAGGAGGAGGGGGAGGAGTACGATAAGGGAGCGGGTCACCGCACGGTTCACCGAAGCTCGCCGAGGCGGGCCTCGGCCTCCTGGCGGTAACTCTGGGGGAAGTCGCCGCGGATTAGAATGACGTACTGCCGCCGGGCGGCGACCGGCTGGTGCCGGCGCTCGTAGATTTGACCTCGGCGAAGGAGGGCGCGCGCGGCGTAGGACGGGTAACGGTCCGAGTAGTCGTCTATGACCCGCTGGAATGTGGAGAGCGCATCGTCGAGCTGCCCGACCCCGAAGTAGCACTCGCCGAGCCAGAAGGTGGCCTGGACGGAAATCTCGGGATTGGTGCTCGCCGCGGCCTGACGGTAGTACTCGATGGCCCGGGCCTCGCGGCCGTCCATCTGCTCGACGAAGGCACGCAGGAGGCAGGCCCGGTCCCGGTATCCGTCGATCGAATCGAGGGCCAGGAGCCGGTCCAGGGCGTCACGGGCCGAGGAGAGGCGGCGGATTTCCTTGTAGCACGAGGCCAGCTCGTAGAGGGCCGGAACGTAGCTCGAGCTCCCGGGGTAACCGTTGACGACGCTCGAGTAGTGGAGGATGGCGCGGTCGTAGTCGCCGAGCTCTCGGGCGATTTGGGCTATCTCGAAGTGGAGCCCGGCGCGGACCGAGTCGGAGGTGCCCGCGGACAGCGCGTCGAGCAGGAGGGTGAGGGCCTCGTCCAGCTCGCCGGTCCTGCGGTAGCACCGGGCCAACTCCCGCGTGGCCTCGGCCACCTCGGGGGATTCGGCGTAGTCCGAAAGGATGCGTCCGTAGAGCCCGATGGCGCCTTCGAGGTCACCCGAATCCCGGTGGCTGCGGGCCAGCATCAGCGTGAGCTCCGGGGCCAGGTAGCTCCGGGGGCGCTGCTCCAGGTAGGCCTCCGTCGCCGCCGCCACGTCGGGATACCTCCCCCTCCTCCAGGCGGCCAGCTCCACGCCGTAGGCCGCGTCGTCCACCACCTCGGTCAACCGGCTCTGGGCCGCGAGGTTGGAGTAGAGGATGTAGGCCCGGTCGTATTCTTCCAGGCCGTAGCGGCAGTCGGCGATACGCAGGCGGGCGTAGTCGTAGTAGCCCGAGTCGGGGTAGGCCGCGAGGAGGCGGTCGAACTCGGGCAGCGCCTCGGCGTAGCGGCCGGTCTCGAAGTAGGCGTTGGCCACCAGGTACAGGGCGTCGTCGGCCAGCTCGTCGGCGGGGTAGAGCCGGACGAGCTGGGCGTAGTCCCGCCGAGCCCGTTCGTGCTCCCCCGACCCGACGTAGGCCTGGGCCCGTCCGTAGAGGGCCAGCGGGGCGAGGTCGCTGTCGGGGAAGCGCTCGAGGAACTCACCGAACCGCTCGACGGCTCGGGCGTCGTCCCCCGAGCGGTAGTCCATCCGGGCCAACTCCAACAGGGCGTCGTCGGCCAGGCCGCCGTCGGCGGAGGCGACGGTCTCCAAAAGGCCCGCGGCCTCCGCGTTGCGTCCCTGACGCAGCACCGCCATCCCGTTCCAATACGCGGACATGTCGGCGAGCCCCGTCCCGGCCAGGGCGGCGAAACACCCCTCGGCGGCGGCGTAGTCCCTCTCGCGGTAGAGGCACAGACCGGCCTCGAACCGGGCGGTGTCGGCCCCCTCCCCGCCGTTCCCGGCGATGCGGGCGAAGGCGTCGGCCCCCACCGTATAATCCCCCCCGGCGAAGGCGGCCTCGGCCAGCAGCCAATCGGCCGCCTCACCCCAATGGGGGTCGTCCCCCAGACCGGCGGCCGCGGCTTCCGCGGCGGCGTACTCGCCGGCCTTGTACGAGGCGTAACCCAGATAGTAGCGGGCGACGGCGTCCCTCTCGGGCTCGAACTCCTTCCAGCCCAGGGCGTCGTGGAGGTTGTCCGCGGCCTCGGCGTACTCGCCCAGGGTGCACAGGACCAGCCCGCGCTCGTAGAGAACCTCCGCCACCAGGCCGTGGGGCAAATCGGCGAGGGACCGGTTGAAGGCCGACGCCGCCCCGGCGTAATCCCCGAGGGCGACGAGGGTGCGGCCCTGCCAGTAGCTGATCTGCCCGCGCCAGGCGGGCTCGTCGCAGAGCTCGCCGGCCCGGCCCAGGCTCTCCTCGGCCCCGGCCGCATCCTCCAGTTGGAGTTGGGTCTGGGCCAGCGCGAAGTAAAGCCTCCATGACGGCTCGTACTCGCGTTCGATTTCCCGATAGGCCCGCAGCGCCGCCGGGTAATCACCCAGGGCGTAGAGGCTGTCGCCCAGATAGTACAGGGAGAGGCGGCGCGTCTTCACGTCGGTGGTGACGCGCGTTACGCCGCGGAAACTCGCCGCGGCCCGCGCGTGACTGCCCGTGGCGCGGTAGCCCTGACCCACCGAAAAGAGCGACCGTTCCAGGCGGCGGTCGGTGGGGTCGTTGAGGATGAGAAGCTCGAGGTGGTGCGTGGCCAGCTCGGGGGAGCCCTCGGCCAACTCCGCCGAGCCGAGGAGGAAGAGCGCCTCGGAGTCGGCGTTCAGCAGCGCCTCGGGGGTGGCCAGGAGCTCGGTGACGCCGAAGAGCCCCCGGTCGTAGAATTCCTCCGTTTCCACGCCGGCGGCTGCCGGTACCGTGAAAACGGTACACAGAAAACACACCCACCCGACTGTCGTGGATAGCTTCATTTTGAACACATCGTCGGGGCTCGCATCAACCCACCGACTTGTACATATTATAACATGTTTAGGGCTGGAAGTCCGACGGGAAGCCAAGTCGCGCAATTCTAACCAGATGCGGTCGGGGATAATCCACCCTTGCCCCGGCGGGGGCTTCGTGGTAGGATTACGCGGTTTTGCGCCCAACACCCGCCGGGGTGAAATGGATAAAGCAAGAAACGGACCGACGACCGGTCATCGAGGTGGAAAAATGTCCACTATCGTAGTCGTGGGCGCCCAGTGGGGCGACGAGGGCAAGGGGAAGGTGGTGGACTGCCTGTCGGCCCGGGCCGATATGGTGGTCCGGTTCAACGGCGGCGCCAACGCCGGCCACACCATCGTCGTCGCCCGGGAGGAGTACGTGCTGCACCTCGTCCCCTCGGGGGCGGTGCGGGAGGGCGCGGCCTGCGTCATCGGCAACGGCTGCGTGGTGGACGCCGGGCTGCTCCTCGACGAGTACGACGACCTCCGGCGGCGGGGCATCGACCTCGACGACCGGCTCTTCGTCTCCGGCTTCGCCCACCTGGTGCTGCCCCACCACAAGGCGGCCGACGGCGCCCTCGAGGATTCGTCCTCCGCCCCCATCGGCACCACCCGCCGGGGAATAGGCCCCGCTTACTGCGACAAGTACGCCCGCTACGGCGTCCGCGTCGAGGACCTCCTGGACGACCGCGACCTGCGGGCCAAGCTCGAGGCGGCCTACGCCTACCGCGCCCGCTGGACCGGCTCCGGCGACTACCCGCCTCTCGACGAGGTCTACGCGAAGCTGGCCGTGGAGGGGAAGCGCCTGGCCCCCTTCATCGTGGACACCTCGCTTTTAATCAACGGCTACATCGCCGACGGGAAGAGCGTCCTCTTCGAGGGCGCCCAGGGGAGCCTGCTGGACGTGGACTTCGGCACCTACCCCTTCGTCACCAGCTCCAATCCGGTGGCCCCCTTCGCCGCCATCGGCTCCGGCGTGGGACTGGACCAGCTCGATTACGCCCTGGGCGTGGTCAAGGCTTACCTCACCCGCGTGGGCGAGGGCCCCTTCCCCACCGAGCTAGTCAACGCCACCGGCGAGTACCTGCGCGAGCGGGGCTACGAGTACGGCCGCTCCACGGGCCGGCCGCGGCGCTGCGGCTGGCTGGACCTCGTCCCGCTGCGGCTGGCCGCCCGCGTCAACGGCCTCCACGGCGCCGTGGTCTCCAAGCTCGACGTCCTGGACGAGCTGGAGGAAATTCCGGTCTGCACGGCTTATAAACTCCGCGGGAAAATTTACACCGAAATGCCGCTCCCCGTGGCGCTCATCGCCGAGGCGGAGCCGGTTTACGAAACCCTCCCCGGCTGGCGGACCGACACCTCGGGCATCACCTCCTGGGACGACCTGCCGAAAAAAGCCCAGGCGTACCTGCGCTTCATCGAACAGGGCTGCGGCGTGCCCGTGGTGGCCATCAGCGTGGGCCAGCGCCGCGACCAAATCATCTGGCTCGAGGAGGTGTTCTAACCTCCAATCCCCGCCTCTTACTTCGACCGAAAAGCGGCACCGTAGGGCGCTGCTTTTTTACACCTTGACGGGCGGGTATAAATGTAGTATCTTATAGTGCGATGAAGGAGGTTGGACTATGCGTAAAATAATGACCTTACTTCTGTGCCTCGCCGCGGCGGCCCTCGCCGGCGCCTGGCGCATCGAGACGGTTGCCACCGACGTATACGGTGATTGCTCACTGGCGTTGGATAGCCTTGACCGTCCACATATTAGTTATCACAGTGATGACCTGTTACTAGGTTCTTTAAGTTATGCACACTGGAACGGCGAGGAATGGAAACTGGAGATTGTGGAGGATGAGGTACCGTGCGGATGGCAAACGTCCATCGCAGTTGACAGCAATGACCTGCCGCATATAGCACACAGATTTATATGGGCGCAGGAAGGCGTCAGATATGCTCACTGGAACGGCACATCATGGATTAAAAATATCGTTAATGATGGTTTTCCACACGGAGGTTGTTCAATTGCCGTTGATTCATTAGATATCCCACACGTAGCATTCTGTGATGGATATTGTCTTATATACGCGGTGTGGAATGGCGACTTTTGGGACCAGGAACATCTTGAAGTAATCGACGAAGATATGGATGATGTCTACATTTCTATCGCTGTCGATTCAGAAAACAATCCCCACATTATTTACAACAATTATGATATATGGGAATATGCGAGATATGCTTTCTTTAACGGGCTGGAGTGGGATATATCATATGCGGAGTTAGGTACCAGATACCTCTCACTGGTAATTGATTCAAATGATATCCCCTGGGCGTCATGTGGAGGTGGGACGCTTGGTGTCGCATACTATGACGGGTATTGGAATCCATTATATGATGATGAGGGAGGGTATTACAGCTCGATAGAAATGGATGATAACGACTGGCCACACTGTTCTCATGCAAACGGCCATAGCCTGCGATATTCGCGGTGGAACGGGACCGATTGGCAGAACGAGGAAGTCGTTGTTTGTACAGGAGACTGCGAGTACACCTCCCTGGAGCTAGACTCCAACGACCTGCCCCACATCTGCTACTTCGACGCCGGCACCGACGAGCTGAAATACGCCAGCTACGACCCCGACGGCTTCCACCTCCTGGAGCCCGACAAGGGTGAGGTCGTCGATTCGTTGACGCCGCTTCTGGATTGGGCGAACTCCCCCGACCCCGACCACGAGAGCTACACGCTGTGGTGGGGGAGCGACCCGGACTTCGAAACCTACAACGAAGTATCCGATATAAGTGAATCCGAGTATCGGATAATAGACGGAATCGATGACGGGGACCGCGTTTACTGGCGGGTGAAATCCGTCGACGGCGAAGACGGGGGGCACTGGGCCGTGGATACGGACTGGTACTTCGACGTGGACCTGGGCGGCGGGGTGGACGTCGTCGACTTCGGCGCGGATGCGACCGACGAGGGCGTCCTAATCGACTGGCGCTTCGAGGGCGAACTTCCCGCCGGGGTGCGCGTCCTG
>CAZNZF010000030.1:0-18471 GCA_964577465.1 uncultured bacterium
CCCCTCTGGGGGGGAGGTCGGGAAGGGGGGTGCAGCGAAAATCGGGCGGGGTACTCAAGCTCCCGCCCTGCGTCATTTTATTGGTCCGCCGCGCTCAATGCACTTCCCCGTAGTACGACTCGGGCACGGGCAGGAGGCTCGGCAGAACCTCCCATTTATCGTCCAGCGGCAGCAGGTTGGCCCAGCCTTCCACGTCGGTCCCCGTTTCCCAGTCGCTAGACCTGACGTTGACCCAGTTTCCCTCCCGCCCAAGAATTTCCGCGCTCCGGGTGAAGGCGACGGCCTCGCCCAGCGGCTCGCCGCCTGGGGAATCGAAAAGCGGCACGCCGTCGGTGTCGACACAGAGGTAGTACGACGGCTCGAAGCGGCCCAGGTAGAGGTAAATCATGGAGTAGTCCCACGGGTTGTCGTACGCCTCCACGTCGCCGGCCTCGAAGTCCCCGTAGAGCATGTACTGGTAGTTGCCGATGTCGCCGATGTCGGGGTAGAGGGCGTAGGAGTTGAGTTGACCGGGGTAGGGCTCGTAGTCGGAGAAACTCCAGACCATGGCGTGGGAAAATTTCTCGCCGTCGTATTTTGCCAGGTTGCATTCATCGAAAGCCGGGTGCCCGGCTATTCCGTCCAGGACGTCCAGGCGGTAGCCCTCCTCCTCCGCCGGGAGCGGCAGGTGGAGGCCGACGTAGTACAGCAAATCGTTCCAGTCGCAGCCCTCGTCCCCCACGACGCTGACGACACCCTCGCCGATGGCGCCCGACCAGCCCGCCCCGGTGAACAGGGGGTAGGTGAGCCGGAAGACGTTCTCGCCGTAGTCCGAGGTCATCGCGTAATCCTGGACGTACTCGACCAGCCTCGACTCCCGCGGGGCGAAAGGGACCTCCCAGTAGGCCAGCACGGCCTCGGCGGGGTGGGTGATTTTCCCCCCCCACTCTTCATCGCCTTCGACGAAGTAGCGGGTGAAGTAGAACGGCTCGCCCGCCTTCGGCTCTTCGTCAAACAGCGGCCGGGTCAGCTCGGCGAACTCGTCCCAGGTCATGTCCCCTAAAAACTCCGGGTCGAAGGCGCCCAGGCAGACCTTGCGCACCTCCACCGGCTCCCCGTCCACCAGAACCCGCGGGTTCTCCAACGGCGTGTCCATGTCCTCGGCTTCGTAGAGGTACGAGACGAAGACGGTCCGCACCGCGTGGGGGATGTACATGTAGACCGTGTCGGCGTCCCCGGTGTTGGTGAAGAGGAAGTCGGCGGTGACCGTGGCGTCGTAGAGGTCGGCGCTCCAGTCCTCGTAGTCCACGTGCCGGCGCTGGAGCTCGAGGACCACGTCCTCGGCGGTCATGGCTATCCCTGAGTGCCCGCCGATGGGCGAGGCGCCGGAGGTGACGGACCCCAGATAGCCGGCGTCGCCCAGAGCCGCGGCGGCGATGAAGAGGATTAACAGAACCTTCAGCTTGCCCATGACTGTCCCCCTCAGCTTATGGTTATTTTTATGCCGGTCTTGTTCCCGTTCAGTTGAAACGCCATGGCGGAAAATGTGGGGATGATGGAAACGTACCGGTACGTTCCCCAGGGCTCGGTGGGTCCGAGGAGGCCCAGGTTCAGCGTTCCGTTGTAGTCCTCGTCCTGGAAGGCGAAGACCGCGTACTCGCCCGCCGGGATGCCGGTGAACGAGAAGCTCAGGGCGGAGCCGCTCTTCGGAGGTTCCAGCTCCACGTGCCACAGCGGCATCTCGGCGTCCCAGGCGTCCTCGTCGAAGACGGCGACGAAGACAGTGCCCGTCTTCCCGCAGCCGGAGACCGTGCCGGAGAGGGTGTAACCGGCCGACACCGAGGTAATCGTCGCCAGAACGATGACGAGCGTGATGCGGCGCATACCGCCTCCCGTCGCCCCCAGGGGCGTATGTGTCCGAAATTTTAACCCATTTCAGGGGCCGGGGTGAAATAGGCGTTCCCCTCCCCGAGCAGCTCCTCGAGGCCTTTCAGCAGCTCCTCGTCCGGGGCGACCTGGTACGCCAGTCCGGCCAGGAGTGTCGCCCCGCCACCGGTCAGTTTCAGGTGGATATAAACCTCCAGCTCGCCGGGGTATTTAGCCAGGAGGTTCCGGACCGGCAGCAGGTCCTCGTCGGTGAGGGCGCCGCCCAGAATCTCCAGGTGGAGCTGCCGGGCCAGGAGGCGCTGCACCTGGGCCAGGTCGTAGATGGCGTTGGCGCGGATGTTGATTTCCTCGCGGTTGGTCTGCGCCTGGCCGACGACCAGGACGACGGAGTCCTTGGCCACCAGCTCGCGGTAGCGGGCGTAGGTCTCCGCGAAAATCGCCACCTCCACCGACGCCCCCTCATCCTCCAGGGTGGCGAAGGCTATGCGCTGGTTGTTCCGGTCCAGCTTCCGGGTGATTTGGGTGAAGACGCCGGCCGCGCGTAGCTGTTCCCCGCCCTGCAGCCTCTGGACCCGGGAGAGGTCGGTGGTGGCGAAGCGCTCGATGACCGCCCGGTGACGGGTGAGGGGATGGCCGGAGAGGTAGATTCCCAGCGTCTCCTTCTCCCCCCTCATCTTCTCGTGCTCGTTCCAGGGTTCGAGGTTCGAATCCAGGGGGTCGGCGGGCATTTCGCCGGTCTTGCCGCCGAAGAGGGATTCCTGGCCCATCTGCATGTCGCGCTGTTCGGCGGCCGCCGTCTCGAGGATGGACTCGATGGCGGCGTACTTCTGGCTCCGGGTGCCCGGCAGGCAGTCCACCGCGCCGCTCTTCACCAGGCTTTCCAGGACCCGCTTGTTGACCTGCTGGGTGCCCAGCCGGAGCGCGAGGTCTTTCAGGGAGGCGAAGGGACCGTTTTCGTCGCGGTCGGCGATTATCCCCCCCACCATGCCGAGGCCCACGTTCTTGATGGCGCCCAGGCCGAAGCGGATGGCGGTGCCGCCGTTAGATTCCTCCACGGTGAAGAGCGTGGAGCTTTGGTGGATGTCGGGGGGCAGAATCTCCAGGCCGTCGTGCCGGCACTGGCCCAGGTAGAAGGCTATCTTGTCCTCGTCGGAGAGCTCGTGGGACAACAGGGCCGCCATGAACTCCGGGCGGTAGTTGGCCTTGAGCCAGGCGGTGCGGTAGGTGACCACGGCGTAGGCGGCGGAGTGGCTCTTGTTGAAACCGTAGCTGGCGAAGGGGATTATCTGGTCGAACACCTGCCGGGCGACCTTCGCCTCGATTCCCTTGCCGGCGGCGCCCCGGATGAACTCCTCGCGGAAGCTGTCGAGCTCCCCCGTTTTCTTCGCCATGGCCCGCCGCAGGAGGTCCGCCCGCCCGTAGGTGAAGCCGCCCAGGGTGCTGGCGACCTGCATCACCTGCTCCTGGTAAACCATCACCCCGAAAGTCTCCGCCAGGACGCCCTCCAGGGAGGGGTGGGGATAAGAGATGGGCGTCGTCCCGTGCTTGCCCTTGATGTACGTCTCGGTCATCCCGCTGCCCAGGGGTCCCGGGCGGAAGAGGGACAGGACCGGGATGAGCTCGCGGAAGTTGTCCGGGGCCACCCGCCGCAGCACGTCGCGGGCTATTTCCGACTCGAGCTGGAAGACGCCGGCCGTGTCGCACCGTTTCAACAGCTCGTAGGTCTTCGGGTCGTCCGAGGCGATGTCCTCGGGCCGGATGCGCTTCCCGTGTCGGCGGTAAACGAGCTCGAGGCAGTCCCGGATGACCGAGAGGTTCTTCAGGCCCAGGAAGTCGATTTTTAACAGCCCGACCTTCTCCACCGAGCTTCCGTCGTACTGGGTGGTGTTGCCCGTGTACATGGGCACCATCTCGTCGAGGGGGTGGTCGGAGAGCACCACCCCGGCGGCATGGGTGCCGGCGTGGCGGACCAGCCCCTCCAGGCTCCGGCCGTACCCCAGGACCTCGGCGATGAGCGGGTCGTCCCGCTGGATGGCCTTTAATTCGGGAGTGGTCTCCATGGCCCCCGCCAGCGTCACGCCCGGGCCGAAGGGGACGAGCTTGGCCACCCGGTCCACCGCCTCCAGGGGGACGCCGAGGACGCGCCCCACGTCGCGGATGACCGCCCGCGCCCCCAGCCGCGAGAACGTGATGAGCTGGGCCACGTTGGCTTCGCCGTACTTGTGCTTGACGTACTCGATGACCTGCTCGCGCTGGTCGTCGGCGAAGTCCAGGTCGAAGTCGGGCAGGTTGACCCGCTCGGGGTTCAGGAAGCGCTCGAAGAGGAGGTTGTACTCCATGGGGTCTATATCGGTGATGCCCAGGACGTACGCCACCAGGGAGCCGGCGGCCGAGCCGCGTCCCGGGCCGACCTCGACCCCCATCTGCCGGGCCTGGTGGATGATGTCCCACACGATGAGGAAGAAGCCGGGGAAGTGCATGGCCTCGATGATGTTCAATTCTTCCGCCAGCCGGGCTTTGTACTCATCGCCGTAGTCGGGGCGGCGCTCTGGGAGATTCTGCAGCACCAGCTCGCGCAGGTAGGCGCTCTGGGTGCCGTGGCCTTCGGGAACGGGGTAGGAGGGGAGTTTGCCGCCCAGGGGGTCCAGCTCCAGGTCGAGGCGGCAGCGCCGGGCGATTTCCTCCGTGGCGGCCAGCGCCCCGGGGAGCTCCTCGAAGGTCTTTGCCATCTCCCGGGGGCTCTTGAAGTAGAACTGGTCCGAGGGGAAGCGCATGTGGTCCGGGTCGGCGAGGGTCTTCCCGGTCTGAATGCAGAGCAGGACCTCGTGGGCGCGGTGGTCGGAGTGGTCCAGGTAGTGGCAGTCGTTGGTGGCCACGACTCCCAGATTAAGCTCCCGGGCCAGGGACAACAGGCCGTGGTTGACCTTCCGTTCCTCGTCGAGCCCGTGGTACATCAGCTCCAGGAAGAAATTCTCCCGGCCGAAGACCTCGGAGTACCAGCCGGCCGCCGCCAGCGCCCCCGCGTAGTCGTCGTTGCGCAACAGTCGCGGAATCTCGCCGGAGAGGCAGGCCGACAGGCATATCAGGCCCGCCGAGTATTTTTCCAGAATCTCCCGGTCGATTCTCGGCTTGTAGTAGAAGCCCTCGGTGTGGGCCAGGCTGGTGAGCTTGATGAGGTTGCGGTAGCCCGTCTCGTCGGCGCAGAGGAGGATGAGGTGCTGACGTTCCTTCCGGGAGGGGTCCTTGTCGAAGCGGGAGCCGGGGGCCAGGTACACCTCGCAGCCGATGATGGGCAAGACGCCCCGCCGCCGGCAGGTCTGGTAGAAGCTGACCGCGCCGAACATGTTGCCGTGGTCGGTGAGCGCCAGCGAGCCCATGCCGTACTCCACGGCCCGGGAGACCATGTCCTCCACGCGACACATGCCGTCGAGGACGGAGTATTCGCTGTGGTTGTGGAGATGGACGAAGGGGACGTTCTGGGAATCGTCGGTCATGCGCGGATTGTGCGGGGGATGGTCAATCTTCCTCGTTGCTCGAAAGTCTGTACACCACCGTGCCTCGGATGAGCCAGGTCGAGCCCTTGGTGGCGCAGAGGGGGAAGTCGGCCTTGGGCAGCTCCCGGTTCACCGGTCGCAGGTCGGTGGTCCGCACCGGCAACAGGCCGCCGTCCGTCAGGCGGAGGATGAGCTCCGACCCGCAGACCAGCGGTCTTTCCAGGGTCAGCCCGCTGCCGAGGTTCTCCACCTCGGCCACGTTGCCGCCGTCGGCCAGCAATCTGTAAATCCGACCGTCGCCGGAGGGGATGAAGAGGGAGCCTTCCCAGAGCGTCGGATTGCCGAGGGGCCCGGAGAGCTCCTGCTCCCACAGCAACGAGCCGTCCTCCAGGGATAGGGCGATGCATTGGTTGGAGGAGGCGATGTAGACGGCGTCCCCCATTATGACCGGCTGGGGCGAACGGGCGGTGGGCACGGGGGAGCCCAGAATCTGATACCGCCAAAGCTCTCCGCCGTTGAAACCGTCGAAGAGCACCAGGGAGCCGTCTATGAAACTGACCAGGAGCTTCTTCCCCGCCGGGGTGGGGAACAGGCCGGCCGGGCGGGCCTGGCTGGAGATGGACCACAGGAAACGGAGCTTGCGCGGCGTGGCCAGGTCGAAGGCGTAGATGGTTCCCTTCTCGTTGGCCACGTAGAGCTGACCCTCGGGGCCCAGGGCGGGGATTCCCGCCAGGCGCTCCTCGATGTTGTGGGTGGCGATGGTCGAGCCGTCGGCGTCGCGCAGGGTGAGAACCTGCCCCGAAGCGGAGATGATTTCCTTCCGGTACACCAGCGGGGGGTGGTCCACCGGAAAGTCGCTCTGGCGCCAAACCTCCTCGTCCGAGGACAGGGAGTAAGCGGCCATGGTGGCCCCCTCGAGGGGGACGAGGACCCAGTCGCCGGAGAAGGTGGGCTCGCTGACCGGGGCCGAGGGCAGGGCCAGGACGGATTCGGCCTCGGTGGCCTCGCCGAGAAGGTTCTGGATGCCGCCGGGGAGGAAGCCGCGCGGGGAAAGGGTGTCGGCCAGCATCCCCGGGTCCGGGCCGCCGAATACCAGGAGTAGAACCGTAATCAGAATCGCGGCCCCGCCGATGATGATGGCCGGCAGGAGCCACTTCCGCTTGGTTTTTTCCTGGGCCTGTTGCCAGAATTCGCCGAGGCTGGAGAGGATGGCGAGCCCCTCGCGGGCCTCCTCGCAGTTGGAGTCGCTGGAGAGCACCTGGGTGAAGCTTTCCGCCGCCCGGCGGAACTCGGTCACCAGGTTGTTACCCAGGATGAAGCGGGCGCGCTTGAGCTTCCTCTCTCTCTCCCCCACCCGGGACAGGAACGTTTTTGTCGCCGGCAGCGCCTTCTGTTTCGCGATTTTCGTCTCACCGAGGAGGTTTTCCAGGGCATCGGCCAGTTGTCCCATCCGGGCCAGCCGCACCGTTTCGTCCAGGGCGGAGTAGAAAGACAGGCGCCCGATGGAGTTCGTGGGGGCCGGTTCTCCGTCGGCGATGGCGTCCAGGGCCTCGGCGTCGGTGTCCACGACCTGCAGGCCCTTCAGGTCGATGTCCTTCGCCAGGGCGCCGAGCAGCCCCTCCAGGATGACGCGACGGTCCGCTTCCTGGGCCGTCGAGAGCCGGGAGAAGTCTATGAACTCCCCGGTCAGGTCCTCCTCGCCGGCCATGGAGGTGATGGAGAGGGAGTAGGCGCGCCGGAGTCGCTCGCGGACGTCCTCGACGGAGTTCACCCGCTTGTCCGGGTCGCGCTGAATCATGGAGATGAGGAGCTCTTCCAGGGACAGTGGAACGCCCCGCACGGTGAGCTCGTCGGCCTCGCCGCCCTGTTCGGTGTAGGGAAGGTGGCCGGTGAGCAACTGGTAGAGGATGACGCCCAGGGAGTAGATGTCCGAGCGGGCGTCGAACGTGCCTCCCTTTTCCAGCTCCGGCGCCTGGTAGATCTTCTCCTCGGGCGAGAGGGGCCGGGGGTACTTGCGTCCGAGGAAGGTGATGTCCCGCAGGAGGACGTGCCCCGAGTCCTGGAGGATTATCCCCGAGGGCGAGAGCCGTCCGTGGATGATGAAGCGCTTGTGGAGGTACACGAGGGCCGTGGCTATCTGGATGCCGATGCGGAGCATCTCGACGGGCGCCAGGGGGGCGCGCTTCTCGATGTGCCGCGCCAGGGAGTGCCCGTCGGCCTGCTTCATCACCACGAAGTAGTTGTCGCCGAAGCGGCCGAAGTCGTGGACGGGGAGGATGTTGGGATGCTCGAGGTTGGCGGCGAGGTTGACCTCCTCACGGAAGGCCTCCAGCGCTTCCTCCTCTTCCACGGGGCTCGGGGAATCCGGCCCCATGACGCCGAGGCCGCGGGGGAGGATTTTCAGGGCGACGATGCGGTCGAGCTGGGTGTCCAGGGCGCGGTAAACGATGCCGGTCGAGGTCGTCCGGAGCTTGCGCAGGACCCGGTAGCGGCCGAGGGTCTGGCCGACGAATTCGCTGGCGCCCTCGATGAGCTCGAGGTCGGCGTCGGTGGTGGTTTCCGTGGCCAGGTCGGGCATCCGCGTGCCACAGTGACGGCAGAAGCGCGCGTGGTCGGGATTTTCCTTGCCGCAGGCGGGACAGTACACGCCAACCTCTCCGGAAGGCTTTAAATCGATACTATTTTAGCACATCGGACCGGACGAGGCCGACCCTGAATACCGTGGTTAAAGGCGAGTCCTCCACGGTCGGCTGCGGGCCGACCTGAACGGCGCGCCGTCGGTCGGTCCCTACGAGAGTCACAACGGGATATAGAACGGGAATCTGAACACTCCGCCTGTTTACCTTGATAAACGGGCGGCACTCTCAAGCTGCCGCCCTCAAGTTTACGTAATTTACCAAAGACCTATTAGGCCCCCTCGCCGGCCTCCTTCAACAGGTCGCGGAAGCTGGTCCACTTGTTCTTGGTCGAGTAGATGTAGTCGTGCTTGGCCAGCGTTCCGTTGCGGATGTACTTGACCAGTGTCGCGTAGCTCATCGGCCCCATCTCTTTCTTGGAGTCGATGAGGTAAATGTAGATGTTGTCGGGCGGGATGAGGCCGGGACGCGGCGGGAGGTCCTTCTCCTCCTCCGCGGACACCTTGGTGACGGATTTCTTCGTCTCCGGCTCGATGCGGGGCGCGGCGAGGTCGATCTTGACTTCCTCGGGTTCCTCCACCTCGACGCCGACCAGCTCGCAGGTCTGGGGGTGGTCCTTGATGAGCCACCAGCGACCGTCCCCGGTGCCGATGGTGTCGTCCCCGGTGATGGCCCCTTTGCGGATGAGTTTCTTGATGCGCTCGAAGGAGCCCGGACCGTACTTGACCCCCGTGGTGGCCTTGCGGACGATGAGACCGTCGTCGGGAAGCTTCGGCGGCACGGCCAGGAGCTCGGAGAGGGTGATGGGCGCGTCGGTGGGGGTGTGGTGAAGCTTGGCTTCCTCCTCGGGTTCCAGGCGGGCCGGCATCTTGGATCCGTCGCCGCGCAGGCGGAAACCGCAGTTGCCGCAGAAGATGTCCGTCTCCCTGACCGGCTCGCTGCAGGAGGGGCAGACCATGTCCCCTTTGGGGCGGGGCGTTCCGCACATGATGCAGAACTTGCCGTCCGCCTCGTACCGGGTGCCGCAGTTGGGGCAGATGTCGCGTTTAGCGTCCATACTTCCAGGGGGAATAGGGTAAATCCTTTTACTCCACCGAAGTATGCCAGCGGCACGGGGTTATGTCAACCGCGCAGGTTGGACTTGCTGAAGGTCCCCTCGGGTATGGTCACGTCGAAGGTGAGGTTGGACATGGTCACCGTGGTCTTGCCCGAGCCGCGCACCAGGTCGCGCATCACCATGACGGTGGGATACCAGCGGTCGCCGTACTGGGCTAAGCCCCCGTAGGTTGATTCCTTCAGCAGGGTGCCCGAGGCGGCGTACAACTCCTCCTTCAGCGGCACCAGGAGCTCGACGTCTATCCAGACCCGCCGGATCCGGTAGGTGAGGTCGGGCCGCTTGGCGGTCAAGAGAATCACGTAGCAGCTCCGACCGCGGTAATCTTCGGTGCTTTCCAACTCGGCCGAGTAGTCGTCCAGTAGCCCATGGCCCGACATCATGTCCTCGTAGGAGTAGTCGCTGCCCATCATGGAGCGCCGGAGCATGTTGCCGGTCAGCTTGATCTCCTTGTCCTCGGAGGGGATGTAGAGCCACAGCTCGTCGTCCAGGCGAAGCTGGCGGGTGCCGGCCTCCCTCTGGGGGTAGGTGATTTCGATGAGGGCGTCATTGGGGTCCCGGGCGATGATTGTCATGAGCTTGGTGCGCGTGTCGCCCTCCGGGGTGATTATCTCCATCTTGGCCACGGCGGTCATGGTGTCGTAGGTCATGTTGTCGTCCACGGCCTGGATAATCTCGTCCGCCGTGAGCGAGGCCGCCGGTAGTGTGAGGAGAATCAGGCAGAAAAAGGTCAGGCGTCGCATTGAGTACCTCTTTGGAGGGCAAGGGGTTAACCCCTTGTCTTAGATAAAGCGCAGGGCCTTGGTCGGCTGTAACCGGGCGGCCTTGACGGCGGGGTAGAGCCCGGCGATGACGCTGACGATGATTCCCGAGAAGAATGCCTGGAGAACCATCTCGGGCGTTACCAGACCGTACATCACTTTCTCCATGGGGATATTGATCAGGGAACTTATGTCGCCGGCCCATTTTATGCCCACATTCTGGAGGATTAATCCCAGGCCGGCCCCAATCGCCACCCCGAAGAATGAGCCCATGACGCCGAGCACGGCCGCCTCCCCCAGGAACAGCCCCATCACCTGCCGTCCCTTGGCGCCCATGGCCATCAGCACGCCGATTTCCCGGGTACGCTCGAAGACGTTGGTGAGCATCGTGCTGATTATCATCGCTATGGCCAGGACGAACATGATGGCGCGGATGATGCCCACCGCCAATTGCTGCGCCTGCACCATATCGAATAGCAGGGAAGAAAGCTCCTGCCAGGTGAAGACCTCGAAGCCCTCGCGGGTGGGCGATTCGACCGGTTCCCCGTCGTCCGCGGCGGCCGGCTCCGTTACGGAAGCAACCGCGGCATCATCGCTGCCTTCCGGCGGGGTTATGGCGGCGAGGGCGGCCAGGACTTTATCTTTCAGCGCTTCGGACTGCATCGGGTCTTCGCCGTTGACGATGATGGCGGTGGCGGCGTCGGGAAGCTCCAGGTACGCTTGGGCGTCTTCGAGACGCATCAGGGCTCCGCCCTCGTCAATGAGCGGGTTCATCGTCGCCGCAATCCCCACGACGGTGAGGTCGATGGCGGTCAACGCGCCGTAGGAGGTCCGGGTGACGACGGTGAGCGTGTCGCCCAGTTTCATGCCCAACAGCTCGGCCATGCGGTACCCGATCAGGCAGCCGCCCGCGTCCTCATCGTCCAGATACCGGCCCTCCAGGACCTTGTCGGAATAGCCGTGGAGCCGTCCGGCGGTTTCGGGCTCGATACCGATAAAAGCACCGCCGATCTCGTTTCCCGCGAAGGTGGCCATGCCGCTGAAGGTTATCTGGGCCGTGGCGTCCGTGACGCCCTCCGTGTTCCGGAGCGTCTCCATGACCCGGGATAGATGACCGATGGCGATGTCGATGGGCAGGGTGATTTTCTCGTCGTAATAGCCCGGGGCGTAAATCTGCGCGTGACCGGTGGACTCCACCGTATCGTCGTTTATCATCTTCCAGATGCCTTCTATGATTGAGTCTATGACGACGATCATCATCATCGCCGCTGCGATGGCCGCAACGGTGATGAGAGTGCGCCGTTTGTTGCGCGTCACGCCGCGGATGGCGAGTTTGAGGTTGTTCACAGGGCCTTCCCCCTTGAGCTTTGTCCCGTAGTCCTTTTTATGAATCAGTTGAAGCGCAGCGCCTTGGTGGGCTGCATCCGGGCGGCCTTGGCCGCCGGGTACAACCCGGCGATGGCGCTGATGAAAACCCCTTCGAGGAAGAGTGCCACGATCTTAAACGGTTTAATGTAGCCGTACAGGATCTGCCCCATGGGAAAGTTCATAACGCCGGAAAGGTTGCCGTAATCTATTCCGACGTACTGCAGGTAGAACCCGACCCCCGTGCCCAGTATAACGCCCGCCAGCGAGCCGAGGATGCCGAGCGTCGTCGCCTCGCCGAGGAACACCAGGAGCACCTGGCGCCCCTTGGCCCCCATGGCCATCATCACGCCGATTTCCTGGGTGCGCTCGAAGACGTTGGTCAGCATGGTGTTGATGATCATAGCAATCGCCAGGATGAACAGGACGGCGCGGATGGTGTCCATCATCCCGGCCTTTTGCTTTATCACATCGAAGATGAGGCGGTTGAGCTCGTACCAGGTGTAGCCCTCGAAACCTTCTTTGGTTGGAGCCTTGACGACTTCCTCGGGCTCCTCGAAGCCCCCCGTGGGAGCCCCTCCGGCAAAGAGCGGCACATCGGCCTCGGCTTCCGGGGTTACGGGCCGGGGAGGCTCCGCTTTTAGCTCGACGCCGGCGTTCAGATGGGCGAGGAGGCTCTCCTTGAGCTCGACGGATTTGTTCTTGTCATCCCCGAGGACGATTATAATCGTGGCGGCGTCATCGAGCTCCATTTGCCTCTGGGCGTCCTCCAGGCGCAGGAGCACTCCCGCCTCGTCAATCTGGGGATTCTGCGTCTGCACGATGCCGACCACCGTCAGGTCGGCGGCGGTGAGGGCTCCGTAGGAGGTCTGGCTTACGTAGGAAAGCACGTCCCCGACCCCGAGGCCCAGGATTTCGGCGAACCGATAGCCGAGCAGGCAGCCGTCCTTGTCGTCTTCGGTGAGATACCGCCCCTGGGTGATTTTATCCGAATAGCCGTGGATGCGGTCGGCTTGTTCGAGCTCGATGCCGGTGAAGAGCCCGCTCATCTGTTTATCGTCGTGGATGGCCAGCCCGCCGAAGTTGACCTGGGCCGTGGCGTCAACGACCCCGTCCATCCCTCGGATTTCCGCCAGGGTATGGTCGAGGTCGCCGATGGCGATGTCGGTGGGAAGGGTGCGCCTCTCGTCGTAGTACCCCGGCGCGTAGAGCTGAACGTGCCCCGAGGTTTCGATTATCTTGTCCGCGACATTTTCGTTGGCGCCGTCCATGATGACGTCTAATACGACCATCACCATCAGGGCGATGGCAATGGAACCCACGGCCAGGAGGGTGCGGCGCTTGTTCCGCGTCACGCCGCGGGCGGCTAGTTTGAGGTTGTTCATCGTCCACCGTCCCCGGCCTGGGTCCTGTCGGCGGAGATGCGGCCGTCGGTCAGGGTGACGATTCTCCGGCAGAAGCTCATCACCAGGGGGTCGTGGGTGGCGAAGAGGAAGGTGGCCCCGTGGCGCTCGTTCATCTCCTTCAGGAGCTTCATGATTTCGGTCCCGGTGGCGGAGTCCAGGTTGGCGGTGGGCTCGTCGGCCAGGACGACGGCCGGCTCGGTGACCAGGGCCCGGGCGATGGCCACCCGCTGGCGCTGTCCGCCGGACATGTCGTCGGGGCGGCGGTCCAGATACTCCGCGAGCCCCAGCTCGGTCAGAAGCTCCGCCGGGCGTTTCTTGAGCCTCACCTTTTCCTGGGCGTCGGCCCTCTTATAGTGCCCTCCGAGGATGAGAGGGTACTCGGCGTTTTCCTTGGCCGACAGCACCGGGATGAGGTTGAAGGTCTGGAAAACGAAGCCGATGCTCCGTCCGCGGAGTTCGGCCCGGCGGCCGGACTTGAGGTTCTGCACCTCCTCCCCGGCCAGGACGACTTTCCCTTCGTCGGGAAGGTCCAGGCAGCCGACGATGTTCAACAGCGTCGTCTTCCCCGAGCCGGAGGGGCCGACCAGGGCGGTGAACTCGCCTTTCTGGACGGTCAGGTCCACGCCGCGCAGCGCCGGGGCGCGCAGGTGGCCCAGCTCGTAGCTCTTCGTCAGGCCCCGGATTTCGAGAACTGCATCCATAACATCTCGCTTAGGTTTGAGTTTCGTTTCCAATGACGGCCGGGCTATTCTCCCCGCCGGAACGTGATATACTGAACCTGATGAGCCCCTCTTCCGCACGCCGGGTGCTGGTGCTGAACACCGCCTTCCTGGGCGACGTGGCGCTCACCACGCCGCTCTTCTCGCTCCTCGCCGGGGAGGGCTGGACGGTGGACGCCCTGGTGGTCCCCGCTTCCGCCCCGCTCCTGGAGGGGCATCCCCACCTGGACCGGGTGATAGTTTACGACAAGCGCGGGGAGCCCGGGTTGAAAAAACTCCTCTCCCTGGGGCGTGAGCTGCGCGGACTGTACGATGCGGTGCTCGTTCCCCACCGCTCGGCGCGCAGCGCCATCCTGGCCCGGCTCACCCGGGCGCCGATTCGCGTCGGCTACAGACCACCGAAAAGGCCCTACGCCGCCCCGTTCACGAACCGGCGGCTCCGGCCGAAATTCACCCTCTGGCGCTTCCTCTACACCCACCGCGTGGAGTACGTCCTCGGCCGATATGAAGCCCGGCGTATCTGCGACCTGGCAAAAATTCTCGGCCTCGTTGCGGAGGGCGAGCCCGCCGGGACGCTGGCGGTTTCGGATCGCGATTCCCGGGAGACGGCCGAACGTCTGGGCGGCATCGGGCGTCCGCTGGTGGTCATTTTCCCCGGCAGCGCCTGGGGCGGTAAAAGGTATCCGCAAAAATCCTTCACTCTTGTCGGCCGGCGACTGGCGGAGGCGGCGCACGCCGGAATCGTCGTCTGCGGCGGGCCGGTCGAGACGGACCTCTGCGCCGAGGTCTCCGCCCAAATCCCCGGTTCCCTCCGCCTGACGGACCTCACCCCGGGCGGGTGGAAGGCCCTCGTCCGGACGGCGGACCTGGTGGTGACCAACGACTCGGCGCCGCTCCACGTTGCCGCGGCGCTGGGCACTCCGGTGGTGGCCATCTACGGTCCCACGACGCCGGTCTTCGGCTTCCGCCCGCCTGAAAAACATCCGCAGAGGCTGTTGTTTCATGGGCGTCTGGAGTGCCAGCCCTGCCGGTTGAACCCCCCGCGCATCTGTCCCCTGGGGCATCATCGCTGCCTGTCCGAGCTGGACCCGGAGCGGGTCGTCGCCGCCTGTCTGGAACTCCTCGGAGGAGGGAAGTGAGCAGGTTTTATCGGTTCGTCGCGCTCGCCGTAATCCTGTCGGCGCTGGGCTGCTTCCGCGGGCCGAGACCCGAGCATCCCGGCGGCGCCCAGTACGGCCTGGCCTCCTGGTACGGCAGGGACTTCCAGGGCCGGCCCACCGCCTCCGGCGAAATTTTCGACATGAACGACTACACCGCGGCGCACCGCGACTTGCCCTTCGGCACCCGGGTCCGGGTGACCAACGAGGCGAACGGGCGCAGCGTGGTGGTCCGCATCAACGACCGGGGGCCGTGGGCCGAGGGACGGATTCTCGACCTGTCCTACGCCGCGGCGAAGGCGCTCGGAATGCTCGAGGCGGGCGTCGTCCGCGTCCGGCTGGAGGTTTTGCGCTGAGATTGCGCGGGTGCGCGTCATTCCGAGGACGCCTCCGGGGGAGGTTCGGTCAGGAGCCCGAAGCTCAGGATGTTCAGGAAGCTGACGCCGATATCGCTCACACCGATGCCCTGCGCGGCGAGCAGCTGCGAGCTCAACATGGATTCAAAGCCCGTGAGCATGAGCTCGGTCGCCACGAGGGGATTCACGTCCGGCCGCACCTCGCCGTTTTTCTGCCCCAGCTCTATCATCTCCACGACGGCTTCGATGAAGGGCTCGCGCATCGCCCAGAAATCGCTCCACAGCTCCGGGTAGTCGGTGCGCAGGTCGGTGAGCATCTGCAGGGAAACGCGCTGCCGCGTCTTCTGGGCGAAGCCGGTGACGGCCGTGAGCATCTCGCGGATGGACGGCCTGGCCGCCGGTTCGGGGACCAAGCTTTTCAGCTCCTCCGGGATGAGGTCGCCGAAGACCCACAGCACGGAATCGACCTTTTCGTACACCAGCTCGAAGAGCACGGCGCTGACGAGCCCGTCCTTGCCGTCGAAATACTGGTAGATGGTCTTCTTGCTGATGCGGCACTCCCGGGCGATGTCGTCCAGGGAGGTTTTGCGGAAGCCGTAGCGGTAGAAGAAGCGGCCGGCGGCCTCCAGAATCTGCCGGCGGCGCGGGTCGTTGTTTTCCGGCTGGCGTGTGCGTTGGATGATGTCTACGAGGTCCATGATACCCGCGAAACTCGAAGTGCCTAATCCGGTTTCCAGTATAGCGCGAAGTTTCCGGGCCGTCAAGATAGATTTCCTCGTCGGTGAATTTTTTTTATTTTCGAAAACCGCCGCCGTCATTTTTACGGGCGGGAGACCTTGGGAAATTTCACGAGGGGCAGCAGGAGCAGCGCAATCAGGACGAACGCTCCCCCCGTGAGGAAGGCCGCCCAACTGCCGACGGACTCCCAGAGCCAGCCGGCCAGCCAGCTCGCGGGGAGGGCCGCCAGCCCCATCACCAGGCGCGTCGCGCCCAGGATGGTGCCCCGCGCCTCCGCCGGCACCAGTTCCACCGCCGCGCAGGACAGGGCGGGCTCGAAGAGACCCATGCACAGGCCGTACAGGACCAAGAGAATCATGGACCACCAGCCCGACGGCCCGAGGACGGCGACCGCGCAGAGCAGGATGAACGAGAGGAGGGATAGGACCAGGACCGGCCGCCGCCCCAGGCGGTCCAGCATCCGTCCGCCCCGGTAGGAGGCCAGCACGGCCGTCGCCGTCATCGCCAGGTACGCGAGCGGGATCATCCCCGGCGGCACGCCGGCTCGTTCGGCGTAGATCAGGAGCAGGGAGTAGGAGAAGAGGCCCAGGGAGGCCGTGAAGACGAACAGGAGGAACAGGCGGCTGTTGCGGTCGAGGAGGCGGAGGGAGAGCCGTTTCGGTTCACGCTTCACGCGGTTTTCGGGGAGGGTGAAAAGGATGACCAGGGCCGCGACGGCGCACGGCACGGCGGCGATGAAAAAAATCCAGCGGAGCGGAATGGTGTTCACCAGCAGCCAGGCCAGGAGGGCTCCGGTAAAGGCTCCGCCGTTGTCCATCGCCCGCAGGACGCCGAAGGCCCACCCCCTCTTTTCAGGGCCGTAGACGTCGCTCAGCATGGCGTCCCGAGGCGCGCCGCGGACCTTGCCCAGCCGGTCCACCACCTTGGGCGCAATCATATGTCCCGGGGTCCGGCCGAGCCCGAATCCCAGCTTGCCCAGCGCCCCGGCCAGATAGCCCGTCCAGATGAATATCTTCCGCCGCCCCAGCCGGTCCGAAAGGTACCCCGAGACCATCTGCGCCAGGGAAACGACGGCGGTGCCCAGCCCGTCCAGAAAGCCGATGAACGCGGTCCCCGCCCCCAGGCTCAACAGGTACAACGGCATGATGGGCAAGAGCATGTCCGAGCCCATGTCGTTGAGGAAGCTGGAGGCCGAGAAGGCCCGCAGTATGCGCTTTTGCGTCTTGTCGCCTTCCATGGAGGGTTCCCTTCGACCGGGGACGGGTGTAGTATAAACCAGAGCCGTCATTCGTGGGTCGGTTCGGACTCAGGGAACGGAATGGCCGACTTTTTCCAGGTATTGAAAACCGCCGCCGTGGACGCCTACCTGAGCGTGGGCACCTGGGTGGCGCTGATGCTCCTGGTCTTCGGCTGGCTCGAGGTGCGTACCGCCGGTGGCATCGTGCGGGGGATGCGGAGATTCCGGCGGTGGCAGCCCGTGTTCGGCGCGCTTATGGGCGTCTCCCCCGGCTGCGGCGGGGCCATCTTCATGATGCCGCTGTTCGTCAACGGCACCGTCACCTTCGGCACCGTCGTTGCCACCCTCCTGGCCACCATGGGCGACAGCTCCTGGGTCATCTTCAGCCGCCTGCCGGGCCACGCCCTGGTCATCCACGGCATCAGCTTCACCGTGGGCGTCGCCACCGGGTACCTGGTGGACGCCCTGGGCATCGGGAAAAACCTGCTCAAGGGCCGGGAGAACGAGGCCATGACCGCCATCACCGAGCAGGTCCATAGAGGCGAGGCGTGCCTTTTACCCGGCATCGAGCACACCGAGCCCGCGGGCATGGAGGCCGTCCTGCACCACAGGACGCACATCCGACCCAGGAGCCTCTTCTACCGCATCACCCACAACATGTTCTGGCTCGTCTGGGGCCTCTTCCTGGCCGGGTTCGTCCTCACCTTCCTGTCCCAGATGCTCCAGATACCCGCCTTGACGATTGACGGCTGGTTCGGCTTCCCGCTCTTCGAGATTTTCGGTATCACGGGCGCCGTCGTCTGCCTGGCCTGGATGATTTTCGCCAAGAAATTCCTCCGCGACGACACCCACGAGGAGGACGAGGAGAAGGCCCAGAATTACCGCGAGATGCTCATCCACAACGCCGAGGACACCGCCTTCGTGGTGGTGTGGGTCACCGCGGCCTACTTCACCTTCTACGCCTTCAACGCCTGGAGCGGGGTGGACATGACCGCGATGGTGCGCGCCGCCGGAGCGTGGGCGGTCATCGGCGGGGCGGTCATCGGCCTCATCCCCGGCTGCGGACCGCAGATAGTCGTCACCACCCTCTTCATCCAGGGGATGGTCCCGTTCAGCGTGCTCATCGCCAACGTGCTTTCCCAGGACGGTGACGCCCTCTTCCCGCTGTTGAGCCTGCACAAAAAGAGCGCCTTGGCGGCGACGCTGGTGACCACGGTTCCGGCGATCGTGGTGGGGCTGGGGTTCCACTATCTGCTGCCCGGTTTCATGGCCGCGCCGCCGCCGGTTATGTAAATGAATGTGGAACGTGAGGACGGCCTGTAAAGAGGTTGCCTGCTTTTTTTTATTTCACCTCAATAACTAAGAGTGTTAAAATACGTCATACGTACTTAGGAGGAAGAAGTGCTAGGATTAACAAATAAAGATATAGTTAAGTTAGTTCTTGAACTTATTATTGTGTTCCTTGGTGTTTTTCTTGCGGCACAGATAAATGATTGCCAAAAAGAGATTGAACAAAGTGAACGTGAGAATAAATACATCGAGTTATTGTATACGGAGTTATCGAATAGTACAGATGCATTACGTCTAACTGTAAATCAGTGCGAAGTAATAGAGAGCGATAT
>CAZNZF010000031.1:0-18428 GCA_964577465.1 uncultured bacterium
AAATGTAGGGCGGGGATTCCATCCCCGCCGCTTTTACACACCACCGAAAACTACAGGTCGTAGTACAGGAACACCTCGTACGGGTGCGGGCGGTTGACGATGCGGTTGATTTCATTCTCCCGCTTGAAGCCGATGTACGCGGCGATGAGCTCCTCGTCGAACACCCCCCCGGCCTTGAGGTACGCGTGGTCGTACTCCAGGGCGCCCAGCGCCTGGACGAAGTCGCGGGGGATGACGTGCTTCTTCCGCTCGGGCCCGGTCATGCCCTTCACCCGTTCCATGCCCTCGGGACCGAACGGCCCGTAGCCCAGCTCGGCGGGCTCCAGGGCGTCCTGGATGCCGTCCAGCCCGGCCAGGAGCTGCGCGGCCAGGGAGAGGTAGATGTTGCCGGTGGCGTCGGGGGGGCGGAACTCGATGCGCCGCTTCTCGGGGGGTGCGTAGGCCGGGACGCGGACCGCCGCCTCCCGGTTGGCCAGGGCGTAGAACAGCCACACCGGGGCTTCATATCCCTCCACCAGCCGCTTGTAGGAGTTGGTGCTGGCGCAGCAGATGGCGGCCAGGCTCCGGGCGTGCTTGAGCACCCCCGCCGTGTAGGCCCGCGCCAGACGGTTCAGGCCCGTCTCGTCGTCCCCGGCGAAGGCGGATTCCCCATCGCCTTTGCACAGGTACTGGTGGAAGTGCATCCCCGACCCGTTGACCCCGTAGATGGGCTTGGGCATGAAGGTGGCGGTTTTCCCGGCGAGGACGGCCAGGTTCTGAATCACGTATTTTATCCACATCCCGTCGTCGGCCGTGCGCAACAGGTCGTTGAACAGGACCTCGATTTCCTGCTGCCCCGGGCCGCCCACCTCGTGGTGGTGGTACTTCACCGGGATGTCCATCTCGGTGAGAAGGCGCATCACCTCGGTGCGCAGGTCGTGGGTCTTGTCCCGGGGGTTGACCGCGTGGTAGCCGTCCTGGTGCTTAATCTGAAACCCCAGGTTCCCTTGCTCCGAGGGGCCGTAGTTCCAGTCGGCCTCGTCGCAGTCGAACTCGTAGCCCAGGGCGTTGTCGCGCTTGGTGAAGACGACCTTGTCGAAGATGAAGAACTCGAACTCGGGGGAGAAGAGGGCGTCGGCGGCGAGGGCCTCCTTCGCCAGCTTGGTCTTCTTCAAAAAACTTCGGACGTAGGCCAGGGCCCGCTTGGCGACCTGCCGGGGGTCGCCGGAGAACGGCTCGCCGGTCCCCGCGGCGCAGCAGTCGCAGATGAAGCTGGCGCAAGGCTCCTCCCAGAAGACGTCCTCCATCGCCGTGGTCTTGTCCGGGATGAGCACCATGTCGCCGCCGGTGACCTTGCGCTGGAAGCCGGCGATGGCCGAGCCGTCGAAACCCACCCCCCGGGTGAAGACCTTCTCGTCCAAAAACTCCACCGGGAGGGTTACGTGGTGCCAGCGGCCGGGGAGGTCCACGTACTTCAGGTCCACCGTGGTGATCTCCTCCTCCTCGAAGCGGCTCTTGATTTCCTCGGCCGTGGTCTCGTGGTTGAAGTCGAACTTGTACATGACCGTCTCCCCGTGGGGGTAAAAAAAGGGAACGCCCGCATTAAGGCAAGGGGTTTAAACCCCTTGTTCAGTTTAAAGGATTCTATCCCCCCCGCCGACGGCTGTCAACCGCGGGTTCGTCCATCCCCCCGGCCCGGCGCGGGTTTCACTCGGAGGTGAGCGGAATCTCCGGGGGGGCGTCCAGGTTCAGCTCGGGGATTTTTCCCAAATCCAATCCCGCCCCGGTTTCAGCGAGAAGCCCGTTCAGCCGCTCGACCCGCCCCGGCATGACGCCCAGGGAGGTGTAGCCCTCAATCGCGGCCCGGAGGTAGGCGCAGGCCAACTTCTGATGGCCCAGCCCCCCCGCCAGCCGTCCCAGAAGCCCCAGCGCCTCGGCGCGCTCGAGGGGGACGCCGTAGCGGTGGAACACGTCGTAGGAGCGCGTCAGCAGCGGGCGGGCCGCGGGGTAGTCGCCCTCGACGGCCAGCGCCTCACCCAGCCGGCACTCGACCCGGGCCTCCTGGACGGGATTCTGGATTCCCTCGGCGATTTGGGCGGCCCCCTTCAGGTCGGCCAGAGCCCCGCCCCACCGCCCCAGGTGCGAGAGGACCAGCCCCCGGTTGGACATGGACTCCGCCTGCCCCTCCCGATGGTCCAGCCGCCGGTGCAGGTCCAGGGCGCGGGTGAAATGTTCCAGGGCCGTCGGGTCGTCGCCCCGTTCCAGGGCCACCCGCCCGAGGGAGTTTAAAGTCCAGGCCTCGAGGAAGTGGTTCTTGATTCCGGTGTGAATCCGGAGCGCCTCGCCGAGGAGCTCCTTCGCCCGGTCGAAATTCCCGCGGTAGAACTCGAGCTGCCCGAGGTTCCCCAGACAGTGGGCCTCGGTCAGGGGAACGCCGGAGCGACGGCTGAGCTCCAGGGTTTTCCCCAGCAGTTCCCAAGCCTCGTCGAATCCCCCCGTATCGAGGTACACGCTCGACAGGTTGGACATCGTTACCGACCGGCCGAACAGGTCGTCGCGCTCGACGTATATTCCCAGGGCCTCGCGGAAGGCCGCGATGCTCTGTTCGAACTCGCAGCGCACCCGGCGGATGATGCCCACGTTGCCCAGGCAACTGGCCGCCGTCGTCGTGTTCCCCCGCCGGCGCTCCAGCTCCAGCGCCTGCTCGTAGGCCCGCAGCGCGGCGGGGTAATCGCCCTTGCGGAAAAAAACCGAGCCGAGGTTGTGGATGATGCGGCTCGTCACGACCGCCTCGCCCAGGCGCCGGTTGATGGCCAGCGCCTTTTCGTAGGCCTGGATCGAGGAGGAGTAGTCGCACTCGTAGAAGTACACGTTGCCCAGGTTGTTGTAAATATTGGAGACGAGCCGCTGATCGCCGACATCTTCGGCGAAGGCCAAAGCCCGCTGGAAGACCTGCTTCGCCGCCTCGTAATCGCACTTACGGACGTGGACCCGGCCCATCTCGACGAGGGATTTCGCCGTCGCCGTCGGCCGACCGGCGCTCAATCCGAGCGCCTCTTCGAGAATCTCCACCGCCCGCGCATAGTCGCCCCGGGTGAGCAACTCGGCGCCCTGCTCGGCGAGCATCTCGACCTCGCGGGACACGTCGCCCGCCTCTTTGAACGCCTCCCCCGCCTCGGTAAAACGCGCGAGGGCCCCGTCTGTGTCCCCCCGCACCCGGCAGGCGCGCCCCAGACCGGCGAGGAAGATTCCGGCGAGATCCCGTCGTCCGGAACCGGCGGCCCGCTCCAGCCCCCGGAGGAAGAGTCCCTCGGCGCGCTCCGTGTCCGCACGTTTCAATGCGCTCAAGGCCAGGCCGGCCAGGGACTCGAGCCCGGCCGTCTCGTCCGCCGCGGATTCGGCGTAGGCGAGGGCGTCCGCGTAAGCCTTCTCCGCACCTTCGTAGTCCCCGTGCAGAAACCGGAGCAACCCGGCGGCCCTGTACACGTGAGCCTTCCGGGCGTCTGTATCGGAGGCCCCGTCCGCACTCCGGAGCGCATCCGCCGCGGCTTTCCAGCATCCCGCGGACGCCTCCTCCAGGGCCGCGAGAAGATGCTCCAGCACCTCCGACTCCCCAAGGCATTTGGGGAAGTCCGGCATCGGGAGCCCGTCCAGGCTCCCCAGGCGGACCAGGGCCTCTTCGAACCGCTCGTGTGCATCGCTCATGGCAGCGCTCGTTTTCACGGGTCAGGGGCGCCGAATAGAGAAACACCGCAGCATCCTCATACTTTACAATAAAATCCTCCTTATGTCAGCCCAAAAAAAGGGCGGCCGGGGCCGCCCTGATTTCGTGCCGATTCCGCTAGTAATTGCCCTTGGCGAAGCGCTCCAGCTTGTCCACCAGCTCGTAGCCGATGCGGCCCTGACTCTCCGCGCTCGAGGCGCCGATGTGGGGGGTGAGGATGACGTTGTCGAACTTCTTCAGCGGGTTCTTGGGATCCATCGGCTCGACCTCGAAAACGTCCACGGCGGCCCGGCCCACCTTGCCCGATTCGAGCGCCCGGACCAGGGCCTCCTCGTTGACCACACCGCCGCGGGCGGCGTTGATCAGTATCACGTCGTCCTTCATCTTCCCGAATTCGGGGTCCGAGATGATGTGGTGGGTGTCCTTGGTGTGCGGCAGGTGGAGGGTGATGATGTCCGAGTCGGCCAGGAGCCTGTCGAAGGTCACCATGCGGGCGTAGTCGCATTCCTCGACGAGAGGGTCGAAGCCGACGACGCTCATCCCCAGGCCCTTGGCGCGCTTGGCGACCTCGGTGCCGATGCGCCCCAGACCGATGATGCCCAGGACCTTGCCGCCCAGCTCGTTGCCCTTGAAGAGCTTCTTCTCCCACTGGCCCTTCTTCATGGAGGCGTCGGCGCGGCAGATGTGGCGGCTCACGGCGAACATGAGGCCGATGGCCAGCTCGGCCACGCCGGCGCTCGAGGCGGCCGGGGTGTTCCAGACCAGGATACCCTTCTCGCGGGCGTAATCGGCGTCAATATTGTCTATGCCGACCCCGCCGCGCATGATGAGCTTGAGGTTGGTCCCGGCGTCTATGGCCGGCTGGCGGAACTTGGTCGCCGAACGGACGATGGCGACCTCGTATCCCGGCACCTCGGCCACCAGCTCCTCCGGGGTCATCCCCGTCTTCACGGTCACCTCGTGGCCCGCGTCCTGCATCATCTTGACGGCGTCCTCGGCCACTGCATCGCAGATGAGAACCTTCATCGCTCCTCCAATCGGAGTCTTTTAATCCCTTAGGAAGGGGTATTGAGGAGGCCGCCCTCGCGGGTAGAACCTCTTCAATCTATTTGAAACCGAGGATGTCGTCCACGTTCAGCAGCAGGTCGCGGACCTCGGGCAGCGTCATCGTCCCCATGTGGGCGATGCGGAAGGTCTTCTCCTTGAGCTTGCCGTAGCCGTTGGAGAGCGAGTAGCCGCGCTTGCCCAGCTCGGAGTTGAGGTCGGCCACCGAGATGCCCTTGGTGTTCGTGATGCAGGTCAGGGACAGGCTCTCGTAACCGGGCTCGGGGAAGAGCTCGAATCCCCGGCTCTTGGCCCATTCACGGACGAACTTGGCCATCTCGAAGTGCTTGGCCCAGTGGGCGTCCAGGTCCTTGGAGTAGCGCTCCGCCTGCCTGCCCAGGGCGTACACCAGGCTGATGCCCGGAGTCGAGGGGGTCTGGTTCGTGCGTTTGCCGGCGGCGTACTCCTGAGCGCTGAGGAGGTCGAAGTAGAAGCCGCGGTTCTCCACGGTCTCGGCGCGCTTGAAGCATTTCTCGCTCACCGCGGCCACGGCCAGTCCCGGAGGCAGGCTCCAGGCCTTCTGCGTACCGGCCAGGATGTAGTCTATGCCCCAGGCGTCCACCTCGACCTTGGCGGCGGCCATCCCGGAAACCGCGTCCACGGCGAGGATCACGTCCGGGTATTTTTTCACCACTTCCGCGATTTCCTTCAGCGGGGACATGACACCGGTGGAGGTCTCGTTGAAGACCAGGGTCACCAGGTCGAAGCCGCCCTTGGCGAGCATCTTGTCGATGTCCTCGGGTTTGGCCGCCTTGCCCCACTCGTAATCCAGGCGCTCGGTCTGCTTGCCGTTGGCCGCGGCGATTTTGTTCCATCGGTCGCTGAAGGCGCCGACGACGACCGAGAGGACCTTCTTCTTACACAGGTTGAGAATCGCGGCCTCCATCAGGCCGGTGGAGGAGCAGGTCCCGACCCAGATGAACTTGTCCGTGTAGAGGACCTTCTTCACGTTGTCCACGCAGAAGGCGTGGATTTTTTCGTAATCCTTGGACCGGTGCCCGACCATGGGCACGGCCATATCGTGGAGCGACTCGGGGGTTACCTCGACGGGGCCCGGGATGAAGAGCTTCTTGTGCATCGGTCCTCCTGGACTTGAAAGAGGTAAAAATACCGGCTCCAGAGCGGGTGCAATTGTACGCAAGGCGGGATGGGCTGTCAAGGGGAACCCATTCGGGGAAAACGGCCTCCCCAGGCCGATTTCAGTTCGTCAAGGTCGGGGATGGGGCGGCGACCGGATTCCGCTATTTTTTTCACGAATAGAACCCCCGTCGGGGTTGACAACGAATGCCACCGCAAATATACTGCCCAAGGTCTTGCGGCAGAAAAAACCGGGAGGGTCGTGCGCCGCCGCGTCTGGATTGCGGGAATCGCCGTCCTGCTCGCATCGGCTTCGAGCGCCGCAGAACACCTGTACGCATGGGTCGCCTCGGGGGAGGCCGAGCGGGTCGAGGTTTTGGACCTGACGACCGGGGAGATTCTCACCGGCTTCGACCTCGACGTGGCACCGACCCACCTCTCACTTACTCCGGACCTGGAGTACCTCTACGTTTCATGCCGCGGTGACGGACAGACGCGCGTGCTACGGCCTTTCACGGGGAACCCGGTCAAGAGGCTGCCTTACGTTCACCCGGTTTTCAGCGCCCACGATTCCGTTCATTACTACGCCCCCGGGCTCGGCGGCGTTTTCCGCTACGAGGTGGACGGCTACAACTTCGAGCAATTGGCCTACCTCCCGGACACCCAGAACAGTTACGCCTATGCCGTCTCCGCCGACGCACGGTGGTTCGTTTACGCGCAGCGCTTCGTGGACTGGCGCGGGCAGGGAATAACCGATGCTCCGGTCTACGAACGGGTGACGGTGTGCAACCTGGAACAGTCCACCGGCCAGCACGTCACCCTGGGAGCGGAGCCGCTCTGCGTGGCGATTTCCCCCAGGGGGGATTACGCGGCAGTCGGCTGCGCCAACGGAGAAATCTCCCTCATCGCCCTGGGTGAGGATCCCGCGGTGACCCGCACCGAGGAGCTGGCCGACCCGGTCCGTTTCGTCGGCTTCACACCGGACGGCGGGGAGATTCTCTTCACCTCCCGGGACAGCGTCTTCGCCACCCGGACGGGTTACCCGGACGAGCCCCCGGAGAGCTTCGAGCTTCAGTCCATCCAGCTCGGGGGCGCGGAGATTGTGGACGGGGCGGTGGCCTCCGACGGCAGCCTGGTGGTTGTGGATCGGGCGGGAACGCTCAGCCTCGTGAACCTCGAAGAGAAAAAGGTCCCGCTGAGCCTGGCCGTGGAACCCGGGACCAACGACATCGTCGTGGCCCTGGTGGACGATGCCGGGCTGTGAGGGGGCGGCAGCGGTCGGTAATCGAGTCTCGAAAAGCCGGAGGGGCGGAGGGTGGGCTATTACCGATGTCCCTTGAAGCGCATCCGTAAATTACCAAGGAACGACCCCATGTCCGAAGGACTCAATCCTTCCCGAACCAGGCGGACCTTGCTGCGCCGAGTGCTTTGCCTGTTCGTTCTGACGGGCGTCGCCCTGACCCTCGTCGGTTGCGCGGCGGGAAACGTGGAGCACTTCAACACCGGGAACCCCGCCGACTTCTGGGCCGGTCTCTGGCACGGCCTCATCCTTCTCTTCAGCTTCATCATCTCGCTGTTCACGGACACGGTCAAGGTCTACGAGACGGCCAACGTAGGCTGGGCGTACGACCTGGGATTTCTCCTGGGCGTCATTATCTTCTGGCGCGGCAACTGCGAGATTATCCGATCGAAGCGGTGGAAGAAGAAGGAAACGCTCGCGGAATAAAATACGTACCGCCGTCAAACCCGCAGCCGGGGGAGGGATGCCGCCCCGGAGAGGCGCTCGAACATCCTTTTGTATCTCGTGAACGAACCGGTCCCCGAAGACCGGGGGGAATTCGGCGCCCCCCTTCAGGCGCCCGTGACACCGCAACCATCTGAACCTCCAAGGAGTTGATAGATGGCCGAAGAACTCAATCCCTTCAAGATTGCCCAGGCCCAGTTCGACGAGGCCGCCAAGAAGTTAGGCCTCGAGCCCGCCATGTGCGAGATCCTGCGCTGGCCCCGCCGCGAGTACCAGTTCACCATCCCGGTGAAGATGGACAACGGGAAGACCAAGGTCTTTCACGGCTACCGCGTGCAGTACAACGACGCTCGTGGCCCGGGCAAGGGCGGCATCCGCTGGCATCCGGACGAAACCATAGACACCGTCCGCGCCCTGTCGGCGTGGATGACCTGGAAGTGCTCCGTGGTGGACATCCCCCTCGGCGGCGCCAAGGGCGGCGTGACCTGCAACCCCAAAGAGCTCTCCGATCGTGAAAAGGAGCTTCTGGCTCGGGGTTGGATGCGTGTCATCGCCCGCGAGCTGGGCGAGCACCGCGACTGCCCCGCCCCCGACGTTTACACCACCCCCCAGATAATGGCCTGGATGATGGACGAGTTCGAGGCCATCGTCGGCCGCAACCATCCCGCAGTCATCACCGGCAAACCGTTGGAGCTCGGCGGGTCCCAGGGCCGCGGCGACGCCACCGCCCGCGGCGGCATCTTCACCGTCCGCGAGGCCTGCAAGATATACAAACTCGACCCGGCCAAGGCCACCTACGCCGTCCAGGGCTTCGGCAACGCGGGTCAGTTCGCCGCCACCCTGCACAAAGAAGTCCTGGGCGGGGGCAAGCTGGTCGCCGTGTCCGACTCCCGCGGGGGCATCTACTCCGCCGCGGGCTTCGACCCCCACGACCTGGTGAAGCACAAGCTCGAGAAGGGCACCGTCACCACCTACCCCAAGGCCGAGAAGAAGATCTCCAACGAGGAGCTCCTGGAGCTGCCCGTGGACGTACTCTACCCCTCGGCCCTGGAGAACGTCATCACCAAGGAAAACGCGGCCAAGATCAAGTGCAAGATCTCCTGCGAGCTGGCCAATGGCCCGACGACACCGGACGCCGACGTCATCCTGCATAAGAACGGCATCCACGTCATCCCCGACTTCCTGGCCAACGCCGGCGGCGTGACCGTCTCCTACTTCGAGCAGGTCCAGGGCACCTACAACTACTATTGGACGCTCCCGGACGTGCGGAAGCAGCTCGACGAGAAGATGACCAACGCCTACCACGCCGTGTACGACATGCACAAGACCAAGAACGTGCACATGCGGCAGGCGGCGTACATGGTCGCTGTCAAGCGCGTCGCCGACGCGGTCAGGCTGCGCGGCTGGGTGTAATCCCACCCGCACCGACGCCAAGGGGCTTCCCCTCGGGGAGGCCCCTTTTGGTAAACTTTCGTCAAACTCAGGTTGACAATTATTTAATCTCAAGTTTACAATTAGAACATGCGATTACGCATTAATCAGAAGAAAGCTCTTAAAAAGAGGCTTCTCGAACTCGTTTTCGAGAAGAAAACGGCGTTCATAAAAAACCTTGCCGACGAGTTCGGCATCTCCCGGCAGATGATCAGCCGCTACCTGTCCTCACTGGTCAAAGAGGGACTGGTGGCACGGGAGGGCAGGGGACGCGGAACAATCTACAGACTTGTGGAAATCGAACATCATTACAGCGGCCCAGCCAGCAAACTGGACGAAAACCGGGTATGGCTAAGTGATATTAAACCGCACCTAGATAGGTACGAACTGCCGCCAAACGTCATGGACATCTGTCATTACGGAGCCACGGAGATGCTGAACAACATCCCCGAGCACGCGGCGGCAGATAAATACTACGGCGTGGTCTCCGTAAACGCGCTATCTGTAACCATCTTGGTCGCAGACGACGGTATCGGTATCTTTAAAAAGCTTAAAGAGGAGTTCGGTTTGGCGGAACCGAGGGAAGCGATTATTGAACTCTCAAAGGGCAAGCTCACTACCGATGAGCAACACCACACGGGAGAAGGTATTTTTTTCACCTCCAGGATGATGGATTCTTTCTCCATTCTATCTGGTAATTTATTTCTTGCTACCAGACGAGGTGAAGATTGGCTATTAGAGTCCAGAGAGCAGGTAGCCGGAACAGGCATTGAAATGAAAATAAACCGTTCCAGCGATAGAACCACCGAGGAAGTCTTCGAGAAGTACACTTCGCTTGACGAATTCGCCTTCACGAAAACCGTAGTCCCGGTTGCCCTTCTTGCCGGCGAGGATATGGCCGTCTTTTCCCGTTCTCAAGCCAAACGGCTCGTGTGGAGATTCGAAAGGTTCAAGGAAATCATCCTGGACTTCCGAGGTGTTCGAACAATCGGTCAAGCATTCGCCGACGAGGTGTTTCGCGTATTCGCAAATAGCCACCCGGATATCAGTTTGAGTTGGGTTTACGCAAACCGGTGGGTCGAGAGGATGATCAAACGTTCCCAAACCACCGAAAAAAACTGAAACATCTCATTCTTCCTTAACTAAGGGAGGGAACCCATGCGCAACATTCTTCTCTTGTCCCTCATACTGTGCGTCTCCTGCACCACCACCACCGGCGCCGGACCCGCCGACCTCACCGACGCCGTGGTCGTCTTCCTGGGCGCCTCCATCACCGAGGCCTTCCACTACCCCACCTACGACGAGTTCTTCCCCGACTACGACTTCCACAAGGTCATCGAATTCCAGGCGGACAAGTCCGGAGTCTTCCCCGACGTGCAGGCGTACGACCCGGACATCGTCACCTTCAAGGAGTGCGGGGCCTACTTCGATACGGGCGGGGACACGGACCTGGAGGCGATGGAGGGCTTCATGCAGGACATCGCCGATTTCTGCGAGAGCATCGGGGCGGTGCCGGTGCCGGCCACCACGTTGCCCATCGACGTGGGCTACGGCGGCAACACCCAGGCCCAGCTCGACGACATCATCGAGTTCGACGCCTGGGTCCGGAGCTGGTGCGCGACCAACGGCTGGCAGTGCATGGACTACTACACCTGGATCGCCGACTCCGACGGGCAGCTCCCCCGGGAGTACCACGACGGCGACGGGCTCCACCCCAACCAGGACGGCTACGACGTCCTCGGACCCCACGTGATTCCGACCCTGGAGGGCGTGGAGCTTTCCACCGTCGACGCGACCTTCGGGTGGATAAAGGCCCTGTACCGCTGATCCTGAACCAGCGTTAAAAGAAGCGCCTTCACCGGGAAGGCGCTTCTTTTAGTATCCCTCTGGTCAGCAGAGCTTCTTCACCACGACGTCGTAAACGTCATCGGGGTCCACCAGGTTGACCTTGGCCACGTCGTCGCCGAACCAATCCCTCGCCTTCCCGTGCAACCCCTTGGGCACCATAAGATAAACGGGGATGCTGTGGGTCGTGCAGGCGAAGAGGGTGTCCAGGTTCAGCTTGCCCTCGAAGGCCGGCGGGATAATCTTGTGCAGGTAGCCGATGACGGCGTCTACGCCGTCGGCCATCGTCAGGTGATTGACGTACTTGCCGTGGTTGTCCCAGCCGTTTCCCAGGGGCAGAGTGCCGATGCCCTTCAAGTAAAGCTTCGTGAGGACGGCCGGGTCGGTGCCCTCCAGGTATCCGACGATTCGCACTGTACACCTCCATTGATACGGTTTAACCATGTGACTTTTCCACGATTAAACAATGCCATAAAAATCATTGGTATGCAAACCGATCATAAAAGTCGCCCGCCGGTTTAGTTTTTTTCGGGGCGCGCGAAGACCCCCATCGCTCGTCGTATTCTGTTGCCGTGAGCAAAGCTCTGTGCTATCATGCCCCCCAAACCTATCCGCCTGGCGCGCAAAGCCACACCGGAATTTATAAGGAGTTCAACCGCATGGCGAAGTACGTTTACACCTTCGGCGCCGGGAAGGCCGAGGGCTCGGCGAAGATGAAGGACCTCCTGGGCGGCAAGGGCGCCAACCTGGCCGAGATGTCGAGCATCGGCATCCCCGTCCCCCCCGGCTTCACCATCACCACCGAGGTCTGCACGGGGTATTACGAGAACGACAAGACGTACCCCGAGGGCGTGGAAGCCCAGGTGGATGCGGCTCTCGCGGACACCGAGAAGATTCTGGGCCAGCGGTTCGGAGACGCGAAAGACCCGCTGTTGTTCAGCGTGCGCTCCGGCGCCCGGGTCTCCATGCCCGGCATGATGGACACCGTGCTGAACCTCGGCCTCAACGACGAGACGGTCCGGGGTCTCATCGCGGCCGTCGGCAACCCGCGCCTCGGCTGGGATTCCTACCGCCGCTTCATCGAGATGTTCGCCGACGTGGTCCGCGGCGTGGACCGGGAAAACTTCGAGCACGCCCTCCAGGAGGCCAAGGACGCCAAGGGCGTCAAGCTGGATACCGACCTGGACGCGACCGAACTGGAGCGGCTGGTCGGGCTGTACAAGGCAATATACCGGCGGGAGTTGGGCGAGGATTTCCCCCAGGACCCGAAAAAGCAGCTCTGGGCCTCCATCGGCGCCGTCTTCGGCTCCTGGGAGACCCCCCGCGCCGTCACCTACCGCAGGCTCAACGGCATCCCCAACGACTGGGGCACCGCGGTCAACGTGCAGGCCATGGTCTTCGGCAACATGGGCGACGATTCGGCCACCGGGGTGGCCTTCACCCGCGACCCGGCCACCGGCGCCCACGAATACTTCTACGGCGAGTTCCTCGTCAACGCCCAGGGCGAGGACGTGGTGGCGGGAATCCGCACACCCCAGCAGATAAGCCTTCCCGGCAGCCGGGAGTGGGCCGTGAGTAACGGCGTGGACGAGCAGACGCGCAAGGCCTCCTTCCCCTCGCTCGAAGAGGTCATGCCGGCAATCTACGCCGAACTCGAGGGCATCCGGAAAAAGCTCGAGGAGCACTACCGCGACATGCAGGACGTGGAGTTCACCATCGAGCGGGGCCGGCTCTGGATGCTGCAGACGAGGCGGGGCAAGCGCACCGCCGCCGCCGCGGTGAAAATCGCCGTGGACATGACGAAGGAAAAGCTCATCGACAAGGACGAGGCGATAATGCGGGTGGAGCCCGCGCGCCTCGACGACCTCCTCCACCCGGTTTTCGACGAGGACGCGAAGAGGATGGCGACTACCGTGGCCAAGGGCCTGCCCGCCTCCCCCGGCGCCGCCACGGGCCAGGTCGTCTTCACCGCCGACGACGCCGAGGCCTGGGCCGGCGAGGGCAAGAAAGTCGTCCTGGTCCGCCTGGAGACGAGCCCCGAGGACATCAACGGCATGAACGCCGCGGTGGGAATCCTCACCGCCCGCGGCGGGATGACCTCCCACGCCGCCGTGGTGGCCCGCGGGATGGGCAAGTGCTGCGTGGCCGGCTGCGGCGACCTCGCCGTAGATTACGCGAAGAAGTGCTTCACCGCCTCCGGCAGGACCCTGAAGGAGGGCGACTGGCTCTCCCTAGACGGCTCCACCGGCGAGGTGCTCGAGGGCCGGGTGGCGACCCGGGAACCGGAGCTCACCGGTGATTTCGGCGAGTTCATGGCTTGGGCCGACGAGCTCCGCACCCTGGGCGTGCGCACCAACGCCGACACGCCCCACGATTCCAAGGTGGCGCTGCGCTTCGGCGCCGAGGGCATCGGCCTGACCCGCACCGAGCACATGTTCTTCAACCCCGAGCGGATTCTGGCCATGCGGGAGATGATTCTGGCCGACGACGAGAAGGGGCGCCAGGCGGCCCTGGACAAGCTCCTGCCCTACCAGCGCGAGGACTTCATCGGCATCTTCACCGCCATGGACGGGCTGCCGGTGACCATCCGCACCCTGGACCCGCCGCTGCACGAGTTCCTGCCGCACACCGAGGACGAGCAGCGCGAGCTGGCCCAGGCCGCCGGCGTGCCGCTGGAGAAAATCCGGGCCCGGGTGACCGAGCTCCACGAGGCCAACCCCATGCTGGGCCTCCGCGGCTGTCGCCTCGGAATCGCCTACCCGGAGATAACCGCCATGCAGGTCCGGGCCATCTTCGAGGCTGCCTGCGAGTGCAAGAAGAACGGCGTCAACGCGCGCCCCGAGGTCATGATTCCGCTGACCAGCAGCCGGGAGGAGTTGGCCGACCAGAAGAGAGTTGTCGTCGAGACGGCGGATAAAGTGTTTGACGAAAAGGGCATCCGGGTGGACTACCTGGTGGGCACGATGATCGAGCTGCCGCGGGCGGCGCTCACCGCCGAGGAGATAGCCCACGAGGCCCAGTTCTTCTCCTTCGGCACCAACGACCTGACGCAGACAACCTTCGGCCTGTCGCGCGACGACGCCGGGACCTTCCTGCCCCTGTACGTGAAGAAGGGTATCTTCCCCCACGACCCATTCCAGGTGCTCGACCAGGAGGGCGTGGGCATCCTGGTGGACTGGGCCACGCAGAAAGGCCGGAAGACGCGGCCGGACCTCAAGGTCGGCATCTGCGGCGAGCACGGCGGGGAGCCGAGGAGCGTCAAGTTCTGCCACCGGGTGGGCCTGAACTATGTCTCCTGCAGCCCGTACCGCGTGCCCATCGCGCGGCTGGCCGCGGCCCAGGCCGCCGTGGAGGACAAGCGGAAGTGAAAACGGCGGGGACTAAAGTCCCCGCCCTACATATTGCGCACGGCGACGGATAAACCCGCGGGCGGGGACGGAGCCCCGCCCCTACGTCCGATAGGTGGTCGTTAACGTAGGGCGGCAACTCCGTGTGCCGCCCGTGTTTTTTATTCGATGGGCGGGGACGGAGCCCCGCCCTACGTGACAAGATTGAATCGTGCAACACCCCGTAGGGGCGACCGTCCACGGTCGCCCGTGGGCCGACTTAAACGGCGCGCCATTCAGGTTGGCCCGTTTCTATACGCACATCGTCATGTAAAAAAGGGCCGGGAGCAATCCCGACCCCTTCGGCTCAATCAATATCTACCGCTTAATCGAGGTCGCCCCAACCCACCTCGTAGCAGCCGTCCCGGAGCCAGTCGAAGACGAGGCCCTTCTCCTCCTCGGACAACAGCGCCGTGTGGTCGGGCCCCCGCATCCCGGAGCGGGGCGCCTCGGTCAGCACGCGGACCAGCGGCGAGCCCATGTCGTAGGGGACGGCGGGTGGATTTTCCCCGGCGAGCGCCGCCTCGTACGAAGATAGGTTAACCCCGCCCAGCGCCAGCTCGGCGTCGTGGCAGCTGGAGCAGCTCGCGGCCAGGACCGGCCCGACCGTATCCCAGCCGACGACGGGCCATGTCGGCTCCGCGATGTTGGCCACCAGCAACCCCGCGGGCGCGATGACCGCCAGGGCGATTATCCACCGGAATCGGCGCACGTCTCCCCCTTCCCCTCCGGGCCCTACTTCTCCTCGGGCAGGGCGACGAAGCTCCGCCCGCCGTGGCTCCAGACGTAGAGCAGCACCGGCCCCTCCGCTCTCTCGACGATTTTCCCGAACTCCGCCGGGTCGCTCACGGAGACGCCGTCGGCCTTGAGGATGACCATGCCGGACGCGATGCCGGCCCGCGCGGCCTCGCCGAAGCCCTCCACGTCCAGGACCACGACGCCGGAGTTGCCGTCGTAGCCCAACTGGGATTTCAGCTCGGGCGTCAGGGAGCCCACGGTGATGCCGCGGACGGTCTGTTTCTCACTCCGGGTCGACGGACCGCCGGGGGTCGTGTTGGAGGCCGGGGTCAGGTCGGAGGGCCGCTCACCGACGGTCACCGTCACGGTCCGCTCGCCGCCGTCGCGGAGCAGCGCCAGATGCACCTGCTTGCCGGGGCGGGTGACCGCGACGCGGTTCCGCAGCTCGTTGGCGTCCGAAACCGCCTTGCCGTCCATCCCGACGATGACGTCGCCGACCTTTATCCCGGCTTCCCCGGCCGGGGTATCGCTCATGACCTCGCCCACCAGGGCGCCCTTTACGGTCTCGTCCAGCCCGAGGGACTCGCGCAGCTCCGGGGTGACGTCCTGGATGGAAACCCCCAGCCAGCCCCGCGTTACCTTCCCGGTATCGATGAGCTGGTCCATGACGTCCCGGGCCTGGTTGACCGGGATGGCGAAGCCCACGCCCATGTAGCCGCCGGTGCGGCTGGCGATGGCGGTGTTGATGCCCACGACCTGGCCGGCGAGGTTGACCAGGGCGCCGCCGGAGTTGCCCGGGTTGATGGCGGCGTCGGTCTGGATGAAGTCCTCGTAGTCCGCCAGGCGCATGTTGGTCCGGCCGGTGGCGCTCACTATCCCGGCCGTGACCGTATTTTCAAGGCCGAAGGGGCTGCCCAGGGCGACCACCCAATCTCCAACCTGGAGGTCGTCGGAATTTCCCAGGGGTGCCACGGGCAACCCCTCGGCCTCGATCTTAATCACGGCGATGTCGGAGGAAGGGTCCGCGCCGACGACCGTGGCGTCGAACTCGCGCCCGTCTGTCAGGGCGACCTTGATTTCCTTCGCCCCCTCCACCACGTGATTGTTAGTCAGAATGTAGCCCTCGGGGGAGACGATGACCCCCGAGCCGTTCCCCTCGGTGTAGAAATCTTTCTGCTCCCCGCCGTGGGGACCGAAGAAGAACTGGAACGGGTCCCCGCCGGGGAAATCGGGGGGGCTGAAATCGAAGCCCGGGAACGAGGAGCCGGTGACCTTGGTCACCGTCTGCACCTGCACCACCGCCGGGCCCACCACCTGGGCCACGGCCACGAAGGCCTTGTTCGTGTCGGCGAATTTGGGCAGGTCTTCGGGGTTGATGGCCTGCACGGCGCTCGTCGTCGCGGAGGGGGCCGTCTCACCGGGTCCGCTCGTGTACATGATGGTCAGGAGCACGCCTAAACCTAAAACCAACGCGGCCAGAGCGAAGGTGATGACCTTCCACTTCTTCAGGGTCAGTTCGTCCACGGGATCCATCTCGCTCACTTCCTTCGCGTTCGGGGTGGCAAATCAGTAATTTAAACGCAGGCCGGCGGACGCAAGTTCCAAATTTTACGGCTGCTCCGCCGTGGTCGCCGGGGCGAGGTGGCGTACGGGAAGGTGAGTCAGGCGGGCGAGCTCCAGGGCCAGAAGGGACCTGTGGCAGCGGGCCGGGTCGGCCTCGTAGCACGCGAGGGCGGTCGGCGTCGACAAAACCGAATCGGACAGTTCCCGCACGAGGTCGGGATTCTTACCGAGAACTTCGGCGGCGTACCAGTCGGAGAAACCTTCCGGGTCCGTCCCGCCGCGGAAGCGCTCCCGGATTTCCCGCGGCACCCCGAGCCGGGGCTCGTGGCGGTAGGCGATGTCGACGGCGGCCAGGGCCTCTTCCAGCCCGCGCTTGCGGAACTCGGGCCGCCGGGACCAGGGGTCGCGCCGGACGTCGAGGAGCGCCGCGACACCCTCGCGCCCCAGCGTATCTATAAAAGAAACGAGGGACGCGCCCTCGTAGCCGATGGTGAAAAGGGACAAGGGGTTTAAACCCCTTGCCTTCATTGGTGAAGATGTACCCCACGCGCCTACCACTCCCGCGCTTTTATCTCCCCCCAACTCGACTCCACCACGTTCTCCTCGCCCCCCATGAACCACACCAGGACCCGGTCCAGGATGTCCCGGCGGTCGGTCTCGCTGGAAACGGCCTCCAGGGGGCAGGCGAACAGAACCGTGCGCCAGTTGTAGCCCTCGTTGGCGATGACCGCCTTGTGGTGATGAACGCCGTCGGGGTCGGTCCAGTGGGCCTCGGTCCAACCCACGGCGGACTCGAGCTGGTCGGGGAAATTCTCGGTCGACAACCAATCGATGTCGTAGGGCTCGGTGATGAGCCGGGCGCTCTGCGTGGGTTCGATGGACCAGTCGTCGTCCACATCGATCCAGTCGGTGAAGTTGTCGCCGGGGTAGTCCAGGCCGACGAACCAATCGAAGAAGGTGCTGGGCATCTGGTCCTCGGAGTCGGCGTCGGCGATGCCGTTCCAGGCTATCCACATCCCGGAGAGCATCAGCCCCCGGCCGCCGGCGGTCGCCAGCCACTGCCGCAGGGTCTGTTCCTCGGCCAGGGACAGGGCCGAATGGCCGTAAACGGGATCCGAGGCCGGACGTCCGCAGGAGTTGCCGGTCACCCAGATGACTACGTCGTAGGGGGCCAGGTCGTCCGCGTCCGGCTCGCCGCTCTCGCTGTGGTCCCACAGGTTGTATTCGACGTCCAGGGCCGTGAGCAGGGTTTCGTAGCCCGTGTAGAAGTGCTGGGGGAAGTCCACCCCGTCCTCCTCGTCGGCGACCAGAAGGACGTAGGGCGAGGAATCGGGCGGCGGCGCCGTTTCGCCGGGGGCGTAGCTCTCTTCGCTCGGTTTTTCGACGGCGCAGGGCCGGGCGGCGGCTGCTAGAAAGGCCGCGAGGATTAGCGTCGAAACGGTGCGCATCCGCTGGCTCCTGACGGGTGGCTCAAGACGGCATCTTAGCAGGGACCGGTCGGCCGGTCAAGGACACGGTTGGTTTACGACATCCGGGGGGGCGCGGTTCCGAGTGCATCCAGTCCCTAAAGAAGCGGGCCCTCCCGGGCCCGTGGTGGGCGATACTGGAATCGAACCAGTGACCTCTTGCATGTCAAGCAAGCACTCTAACCATCTGAGCTAATCGCCCGCCGCCCCTCGCAGGGCAGGGGGAAAATTAGCAGACGGGGGGTGCGATGTCAAGCGTTGGGAGGTCGGCCTCCCCGGCGCAATCCCCACCCCAATAAAAAAGGGCCGCTTCGGGCCCCTGGAAACGGAATTGCGGAAGAGACATCGCTTTCCTGAAAGACAACGGTTGC
>CAZNZF010000032.1:0-18351 GCA_964577465.1 uncultured bacterium
GGGGTAATCCGGCGGTTCAAAACGTAGGGCGGGGAACCGAGCGAAGCGAGCTATGCGAAGCAAATCCTTTCCCCGCCGCGTTTATGTGCCCCTCACCCTAACCCGTAGGCAAGCCTCTCCCCAGAGGGGAGAGGGGACATGCAGCAGCCCTCACCCTTAATCCCGTAAGGCGAGCCTTCTCCCACGGGGAGAGGGAAATCCCGCGGGGCCCCTTTTTTCGTGGAACCGGGGCGGGACTCCGCGCGTGTATTAGTCGGCACCCGCAGCTTTTGGAGGTCGTCATGCCACGAGAGAAACGAAAGCTCTTCCTCCAGGCCCTCCTCGTGTCGCTCCTGGGGAACCTGATGGTCGTCATGGTCATCGCCAACTACGCCGAGTCGGTGACGCCCCTGACCCCGGCGCGCGGCGTTCAGGAGCTGGCCAACCTCGAGGTGCTCAAACCGCCGCCTCGGACCATCAAGGTCCCGGAGGTCAAGCCGCCGCCGAGGACCATCCAGGCCGCGCCGGAACCGAGCGACGACCCCGGCGCCGTTGGAACGTACCGCACCCCCACCATCGAGTACGTCCCCGTGGAGCCGGACCCCAACCTTTGGCCCGACATCAATCCCGACCTCCACAACCCCGACCCGACTAAAGGCTACACCCCGCCGAAGGCCGTCAACGCCCCGGAGCCCGAGTACCCGCAGCTATTGAAGGAAGCGGGCTGGTCCGGCTCCTGCACCGTCGGGCTCTACATCTCGGATACGGGCGAGATTCTCAAGGTCTGGGTCATCAATTCCTCGGAGAAGACGGAGGCGGACCTGGCGGCCCTGGCCGCCGCGCAGTCCTCGCGTTGGGAGCCGGCCTCCGAGGCGGGCCTCGCCATCCCCAAGAGCATCAGCGTCACCTACGAGTTCCTCGTGGACGTCCGTTGAGCCTGCGTCAGTCTTCCCGCACAGAGTAAAAAAAGAGGCCCGGCGGGCCTCTTCTTCATGGACGGCCCGGTCGCCGAGGAATCCCTTGACCTCCGCTGGTGCCGACGATTAGAATCCTAAGTGCTCGAAAGACCCGTGTCACTCGAAGCGCACTCTAACCTGGAGGGGGTTCCAATGCGCAAGGTTCCGGTTCTCCTTTTGTTGGCCCTGATTCTTCCCGTCGCGGCCTTGAGCCCCGGGAAGGTCGTGTTCCAGAACGCCTACCCGGAGTTCGGCGAAGAGGGCTCGTACAACCTGAAGACCACCTTCACCTACGGCGTGGACGACGAAATCAACTGCCGCTGCTATTACGGCGGCCACACGCTGGAGGAGTGGATAGACTACGCCCACGAGCTGCACCCCGGCGCCCAGTACTCCGGCTACTTCCACATCGTGAACCTCACCCTGGACCCCGCGGCGCATTGGCCCCACGACGACAACCAGTGGTGGGTCGAGGTGACGGACCCCTCCCTGGACTGGGACCAGTGCGGTGGATATGCCCTGCTGCCCAACGAGTTCGGCGATGACGTCTACGACGTCGAAACCGACCTGAACACCTACGGCGCGGACGGGGCCCACGGCACCCACACCGTGGAGTACAAGGTGGTCATCGAGCTGGTGGACGATTGGGACCCCTTTGAAGGGGCGTACATGTGGCAGACCGACGTAACCGTCGCCGAAGGCTCCTTCAAGTGGATTATTCCCTAGCCGGAAACGCGCTTAAAAAAACGGAGGGCCGGCCCTCCGTTTTTTTATCTAAAAAACTTGTCTTTTCTCGATTACGGAGCTATACTGTGGTTGGAGGTTCTGCCGAGGGGTTGCTCCGGTGACCCTGAAGGCTTTACCTTCTTTTTTTATGGAGAGAATGGATCATCATGAAAAATTATCCCGTACTGATATGTTCTATCATTGAAGTATTGAGAGCGTACAATCTTTTCCTCAAAATTGTCCTGTATTTCTATCCTTCTTGGTGCCGTGCTTAAATCAATAATCCTACGGAATCCCCAATTAATACAGTAAATGCAAACATCTGCTGCTTGAATAGGAAAGGCCATGTCAGAGGAAACAAATAAAGGAATTGGGGAAATACGAGAAGAACGTTTTTTACCGTTACGTGTTTTTTATAAAATAATTCTGTATCTGTTTAACGAACTTTCTATCCTCCACCTTATCTGTTTCATCCAGAACAAGTAATCCATCAGAATTCTCTAATTCAAGAAAATTATAAAACCTTTCGAATAAAAATACTAAATCTTTTCGTAAAAAATCTTCATATTTAAAACCTTTAGGTTTTCGAGTACCACGAGGTATCATGGATGCAAAAACACGCACATCGAGTCTGTAAAATAAATCGAATAATTCGTGAGAAAAATTAATACACGCTTGCCCAAACGCTGCAAATTCAATTTTTCTAGGTTTTTTATTCTCGACACCTGCATTGAGGAACGCTAATGACTTCCTACGTCTGGTATCCTCATCGAGCTCTGTATAATACCGGGCCCATTTAAATTTCTCACGATTCAGTAATTTCTTACCTTTAATTTCAGATTTATACTTATGAAGTAAATCACCGAAATAAAAAATTTCTTGTTCTTGAACAGCCCGAATAAAATCCCAGAGTTTTTAACATATTAATTGCTATACCGCCCCTTACCTCAAAAGGCGTATGTTGGTGGTCGTGACCACTCTCATCCATAAAAAGGAGCCAACTCACTAGTCTCTACCTTTAATAATCAACTGTTGTATGCGCGGATGCCCGCCACCAGCACGTCCATGGCGTGCTCCAGCTCGTCGCAGTTGAGCACGTAGGCGATGCGGATTTCCTGCCCTCCCAGGCCCGGCGTGGCGTAAAACCCCGGCCCCGGCGCGACCATCACCGTGAAGCCGTCCACGGAGAAGTCGGTGAGCAGCCACTGGGCGAAGCTCTCCACGTCGTCCACCGGAATCTTCACCAGGGCGTAGAAGGCGCCCTGAGGCTTTTCGCAGACCACGCCCTCGATCTCCTGGATCCGATTGAACACGACGTCCCGGCGGCGCTGGTATTCCAGGCGCGACTTCTCGATGTAGTCCGTCTCGTCGGAGTAGGCGGCGGCGGCCACCACCTGTCCCAGGGCGGGCGGGCAGAGCCTCGCCTGGGCGTAGCGCAGCACCGCCTCCATCAGCCGGTTGTTGCGGCTGATGATGCTGCCGACACGGGCGCCGCAGGCCGAGTACCGCTTGGAGATGGAATCTATGACTATGGCCCGCTCGTCCATCCCCTCCACGTCCAGGATGCCGGTGGCCTTGACTCCGTCGAAGGTGAACTCGCGGTACACCTCGTCGGAGATGACGTAGAGGTTGTGCTTTTGGGCCAGGGCGGCCACGCGCTCCATCTCCGCCCGGGTGTAGACGGCCCCGGTGGGGTTGCCCGGCGAGTTGACGATGATGGCCCGCGTGCGCGGGGTGATCCGCTCCTCGAACTGCTCCACGGTCGGGCAGCGGTAGCCGTCCTCGGGGTGGGTGGTGATGGGCACCAGCCGGACCCCCGAGGTGACGGCGAAGCCGTTGTAGTTGGTGTAGAAGGGCTCGACGATGATGAACTCGTCGTCCTCGTCGCCGATGGCCATCATGGCGAAGCTGATGGCCTCCGAGCCGCCGGTGGTGGTGACGATGTGGTGCGCTTCGAAGTGGTGGCCGAGGGAGCCGTAGTACTTGATGAGGGCCGCGGTGAGCGCCTGGTCACCCTGGGAGAGGCCGTACTCGATGACCCTGGGCTGGTAGTCGCGCAGGGCCTTCAGGCCCGCGGGGATGGTGGGCAGGTCCGGCTGCCCGATGTTGAGGTGGAAGACGTGGATTCCCCGCTGCTTGGCCTGCAGGGCGTAGGGGACGAGCTTGCGGATGGGGCTGGCCGGAATCCTCTCGGCCCGTTTGGAGAGCGGCGGACGCGACATCGATACCCCCGGGGTGGTTTTTACGCGGGTAGGATACAACGACGTGGCGGTTCATTCAAGGGCGGCGACACCGTTTCGTTCGATGGACGTAGGGGCGGGTGTCCACACCCGCCCGTGGTGCTAAAAGTTGAATACCGCAGGATTCCCCCGTTATAACCGGAGCTTTTTTCGACCCGCAAAAAGGGGAACCCCGCAGGGTTCCCCAGGCATCCTATTCTCGGCTGTTGACTAGAAGTCGGCCTTGATGGCGCCCCAGGTGGTCGAAGTGACGCCCGTGCCACCCTCGGTGTCGAAGGTCCAGACGAAGTCATCTTCCATCTCGTTGTCCTTGGTGTCGGCAAGCCCGGCAGCCACGGTGCAGGAGATGGTGTCGCCCTCGTTGAGGTCATCGGAGGGGTCGAAGGTGCAGACGACGTCCTTGGGGTCGGTGTCATCGATGTCCAGGTCGCCTGCGATGCTGCGGGTCGACTCGAAGTTGACGCTCATGGAGGCGCCGCTGCTGTGCAGGGCGCGACCGGAGGAGAGCGTGGTGTCGCGGGCGGTGAAATCGATCGTGTCGAGGTTGATCTTGGAGGCATCGTCCTTGCACTCGAAGACGATGTTGGAGTCCAGAGGCACGTCGATCTGACCGTCATCGGGATCCATGCCCGTAACGTAAGGCGGTACCGTGTCGGGCTCGCCGGGCTCCATCAGGTAATGGATGGTGTTGCTCATAATCATCCAGCCGTCGCCGGACCAGTACTTGTACGATCCGGGGCAGACTTGGAGCGCCGCGACGTTCTCGTCGGCGTTGATGGCCGCCATCGGGGTGCCGGCGGAGTTGTCGGCGACCCGGAGGGCGCCGCTCTCCATGGTGCCGCTGACCCAGTAGTACATGCCGTTGATGCTGGACACCGTACCCGCATCGCCGTCGATTATGGGATGGGTTTCCTCGTAAATCGTCCCCAGGTTCACGGAGGAGTACTGGTTGCCGCCGCCGGCAATCGGGCACAGGGTCGGGTCGGTGACGATTTTGCCGTAGCACTGGGTGATGCCCCAGATCAAGAGGATGACCTTGCCGTCATAGTCCGTCACGTAGTCGCCGAAGGCGTCACCCTGGCCGCTCACGTACTGGTAGTTGTTCCAGCTGAAAACGCAGCCGTAGTCCGCGAGGGTGGAAGCGGGGACCATCGTGCCCGACAATTCCATGTAGGTGACGGAATCGTAGAAGGAATCGCTGTCGAACTCGGAGATGGTGTAGCCGCCGCTGCCCTCGCAGTAAGCGACCAGGAGGTCGTACTGGCCGGCGAAAGACGCCACAACCATCAACGCCAGCAGGATAACAAGCTTCTTCATCTTTAACTCCTTTGTTTCTTGTGGGGAAAGGACAACATGCAAACCTTACCACTTTTTTATATGTCGCGCAAGTTTTTTTTGGCTACCGGCGGTAAGGGGAAAGGTGTTTCGCTTTATCTCAATGCTGTTATATCGACAAATCCTGGTTTAGTTCAATGTATAAACGACCGATGACACGCGACAACGATGAGTACAAATGTGGAGGGGAATCCCGGACGGGATCCCCCTCCCACGGGTTAGAAATTGACCTTGATGGCGCCCCAGGAAATCTCGGTAACGGAGGAACCGGAGGTGGAGAAGCTCCAGACGAATCCGTCACCCATCTGGTTGCCGAGCCGGTCGGCCAGGCCGCCGTCCACGGTGCAGGTGATGGTGGCACCCTCGTCGAACGAATCGGCGCCGGTCCAGGTGCAGATGACGTCCAGCTTATCGGTGTCGTCCACGTCCAGTTCCCCGGCCAGGGACCGGCTGGAGTCGTAACGGATTTCCTGGGCCGCACCGCTGCAGAGCATCTTGTCGCCGCCGAGGCTGGAATCCCGGACGGTCAGGTCGATGGTGCCGGTGTCCACCGGCGAGTGGTCGTCCACGCAGTGGAAGACGATGGTGTAGTCCAGCGGAATGCCGGAGTCGCCGTCGACGGGGTCCATGCCGGTCACGGTGGGCGGAACCGTATCCTCGACGGAACCGAGCATCAGGTTCTCGATGACGTTGTTGTACATCGTCCAACCGTCGCCCGTCCAACGCCTCGAGTCGCCGGGGTACATGTTGACGCCGACGACGTTGGAGTCGGCGTTGACGGCGCAGAGGGGGTAGAGCGAGGTGGTGTCCGCGACCCAGGTCGCGGACCGCTCACGGATGACGTAGGACATGTAGTAGATGTTCCTGATGGACGAGACGCCGTCCATGAAGGGGTGGTCGTGGTCGAAGGAACCCAGATCGGTGAAGGTGTAGGAGCAGTTGCCGTCATGCGTCAGCGGGGCGTAGTCCTCGTCGGTCTGAATCCGGCCGTGGAGGCCCCATTTGGCGGTCCAGCAGAAGTCGTTGATGACGACGGTGCCGCCCAGGTCCACGTAATCGGCGAGCCTGTCCCCCAGGGTGGCGCCGTCGGCGTAATCGTAATTGCTCCAGGTATAGACGCAACCGTAATCCTGGAGGTGCTCCAGGGTGGGCGTGGTCACGCTCCAGTCCTCGAGGGTGACGCTGGAGTAAAAGGGATTGTCGGCGATGTCGGCCTCGACGCCCGAGGTGCCGCCGGGGTCGCTGTGGCCGATCAGGAGGTCGTACTGGCCCGCGAAGGCGGCCAGGGAGATTGTCGCTAGAAGTACGATGAGCCTTTTCATTTTATCTCCTTTATGTCCTGTCTTCACTAATAACCATAGCAGGTACACATAGCGGCGCCCTGAGGTTTGTTGACCCACCTGCGGGCGATTGAAGCCGCCGGATTCTGCGCAGATAGACACGATTTTTTAAGAAAACGCGCAAAACGGCCGTTCAAAAAGACACGGATAAGGGGAGCTCCCGGGGTTCCCCGCTGTCTCGCCCGACCGGTGACCATCCGCGTTTACGGCAGCATACCGCGTAATTGCTTCAGCAGCCTCGTTTTATGTGCCTACCCTCCCCCAGAATCGTTTATTATGCACAATATTGGTGTATAATACGGGGCGGCTGGACACGGCATCGGCTATCGGCTAGAATCACCTCTCACATCCCTTCACATTGACACGATCATGCGCAGGTTCACCGTCATCCTGACAGCCCTCCTCCCCCTCGCCGCCGCGGCGCACATCAGCCTGGAGCCGACCTACGAGGATTCGGGGTTCGTCTTCTGGGCCACGTGCATCGTCATCGCCTTCTTCTACGTCTTCGGGCGCGTCTCCTCCTACTTCCGGCGCAAGAAGGGCACCATCACCAGCTTCGAGAGCTCGCTCAAGGAGAAGTGCCAGAGCTCCAACCTGCCGGTGAAGGTCCGGCTCGATTCGGGGCGGGAGGTGCTGGCCGAGGTCGCCGGCTGCACCCTGTGCTACCACCGCATGAAGGTGGGCAGCCACGTGGCCCTGGACGAGGGGCCCAACGGACGGCTCGTCATCCAGCTCCCGGCGAAGATGACACTCAAGGAGCGCTACAACCTCTCCATGGAGAGCTGCTCGGCCGGCTGCCTGCGGGACCGGGAGTCCAGGAAAAAGGCTGAAGTCCATGCTGCGACCCCCCTTAACGAAGTGTCGTGTTCGGCGATACGCGGTAATGCCCCCGGTAAAACGAAGTAACACCGCCGACGATACATAGTAATGCCCCCAGCGAATCGGGGGCTTTTTTCAGCCGGGGGAATGGTCGTCTGGTAAAATACGGGCAACGGAATGGCCTCGCCATGAAGAAAAAGCTCGTCGTCACGCTCATCATCGCCGGCGCATTCGTCGTCCTGGCCGCGGGGCTGGTCATCTACTACTGCGCCCTGGCCTACGGCCCGGTGGAAGCCACCAAAAGCGTGGTCGTGGAGATACCCGTCGGCGTCGGGGCCGACCGCGTGGCGGAGCTCCTGGCCGCGGCCGGGGTGACCGAGCACCCCCGGCTGTTCCGCTTCTACCTCTTCCTCACCGGGCGCGACTCGGAGCTCAAGGCCGGGACGTACTCACTCGACGCACCGGCCTGCTTCTGTGACGCCGCCGACGTCCTCGTCGCCGGGAAGGTCCTGGTCGTCCGCTTCACCCTCCCCGAGGGGCTCGACGCCGAACAGATGGCCCTGCGGCTGGGGCGCGAGGGTATCTGCAACGCCGGGGAGTTCCTCTCCACCGCCGCACGGCAGGCCTTCGAGCGGTACAGGGTCAACTCCCCCGAGGGCTACCTCTTCCCCGACACCTACGAGGTGCCGGCGGGCGTCACCGCCGAGGAGGTCGCCGGTCTCCTGTTGGACCGGGGCGACCGGGTGTGGGGGGAGGAGCTGGAGAAGAGCGGGCGGACGGGGGTCGACCGGTACTCCACGCTTACGCTGGCCAGCATCGTCCAGGCCGAGGGGGCGGATTTCGCGGAGTTTCCGCGTATCGCCGGCGTCTTCGCCAACCGCCTCGCGCAGGGCATGAACCTGGAGAGCTGCGCCACGGTCCTCTACGCCCTGGGGGAGCACAAGCAGGTGCTGGAGTACGCCGACCTCAAGGTGGAGAGCCCGTACAACACGTACCTCCACCCCGGCCTGCCGCCGGGTCCGATAGGCAACCCGGGCCGCGCGGCCATCGCCGCCGCCCTCTCCCCCGAGGTGCACGACTACCTCTTCTTCGTCTCTAACGGCGACGGGACGCACACCTTCAGCCGGACCCTCGCCGAGCACAACCTCGCCCGGGCCCGGACGGAAGAGGCCCGGAACGCCGCCATAGCCCCCGACGCCCCATGACCCTCCCCGACATTTTGATGACCGTCGGCGCCGGCGCCCTGGCGCTGGTCCATCTGGCCTACCCGCTCCTGTGCGCCTTTCTCTCCCTCTTCGCCGAAAAGGCGCAAACGCGGCGTCGCCCCGAGCCGATACGCGGCGCGAGCCAAATCCGGTACGGGGGGCTTGAAGCACAAAGCCGGACCGACGCGCCGATTCTCGTCTCCCCGGGCCGCGGGGGGAGGCTGACCGACGGCGGCGTCCGGCGGCTCGTCGCCCCGCTGGCCGACGAGGGGGTCGCCCTGGTGGTGGGGCGGCTGCTGGCGCCGGAGGTGGAGGAATCGGGCCGGATGGGGGGACGCGAGGCGGCGCTGACCCAGGCGGAGCGCATCCACCGCGGCTGGACCTGGCGGCTGGCCGCCTTGGAGGCAAGGACGGGCATTCCCTCGGACCTGGACGGCCACCCCTACGCGGTGCGGCGGGGGTTCGCCGACGAGGTGGGGGTGGACCTGGCCGCCCTGGCGAAAGCGCACCGGAGGGCGGTCTTCCTGCCGGGGAGAAGTGGGCTGGTGGGGCGCTTGAATCCGCCGGAGACCCTGGCGAACCTCACCGCGCGGATGACAAACGACCGGCGGCGCGGCATCCGCTCCATCCCCCGGCGGCGATTCAGCCCCAGGGTGCTCGTCCGCCACCTCCTCGGCAACCTCGACATCCTGTGGCTGGCGCTCCTGGCCGCCGGCTCCGTCCTGGGCGTGCTCGGGGAGGGCGGCTGGTTCTACCGGGTGCCGATCGCGCTGACGCTGGTCTTCCTGCTCGGGGCGGCCATCGGCCGGACCGTCTTCAACCTCGGCTTCCGCTCCCGGGTCTACTTCCCGCTCTGGTGCCTCTTCCAGGGCCTGGTCGCCGAGGCGAGGGCCTGGCTGCCGCCGGGACGGAAACCGGGACCGCCGTGACCCGCCCTTCCCCGTGGCACACAACCCCCGCGGATGGTATGATGGGGTGTCGTCGACGAACCCTGTTTCGGACAAGGGGTTTAAACCCCTTGCCAAGGAGATGACCGACGTGAAACGTCTCTTCCAGTTATCAATCCTGCTCCTCGTCGCGGTGTCCGCCTGCGGCGGGGAAACCGGCGCCCTCGTTCCGCTCCCCACCGACCAGACGCCCGTCGTCCTCATCGACACCGACATCGGCAACTTCTACATCCTCCTCCACGACTCGGTCAATCCCAAAACGGTGGCGAACTTCGTGGACCTGGTGGAGCGGGGAAAGTACGACGGCATCGGTTTCCACCGCGTGGAGAAGGGGCACGTCATCCAGGCCGGCTGCCCGTACTGGAACGACCCGGCGCGGGCGGGGACCGGCAACCTGGCCGACTCGTACCTCCCCTTCGAGAACGCCACGCTGCAGCACATCGAGGGGGCGGTGGGGATGGCCCGAAGCCCGGATAAAGACTCGGCGGGCAGCCAGTTCTACGTCTGCCTCGCCCCGCGGCCGCACCTGGACGGCGACTACGTGGTCTTCGGCCAGGTCATCGCCGGGATGGAGGTGGTCCACCGGGTGGAGGTGGGGACGATTATCCAGAAGGCCAGCGTAATGACCTACGGCGAGTTCCTGGAGAAAGCGCGGCGCGGCGAGCTGGGCATCCGCCCGGAAATGAGCCTGGAGATGCCGGCGTTCGAAATTTCCCCCTCCGGGGAATGAACGGCGAAAAAGAGAGGCCCCCACGGGGGCCTTTTTTCAGGGTGGGGGGACGCGGACCGCGCCTGGCTGTATTTACTAAAACGAGGCCCCGCCGGGGGCCTTTTTATGTGGTGAATGCGGACTGAACCGGGGCTCTATTCCGGCCCACCCACCCGCCGGGGTTACGCCGCCCCCTCGGACCGGACGGCCAGCCACAGCGGGCACGGCTCGGCGAAACCGCGCAGACGGAACCCGCCCACCGGCTCGAAGAGCCGCCGCTCCTTCTCCCCGAGCTGCTCCAGCACCTGACGGGTGGCCAGGATGCGGCCCGAGGCGGGCAGACGGCGGTCCTGCGGGGCGGAATCCGCCCGGTCCTCCTCCCGGACGCCGTCGATGCGGAAGGCGCGATGGACCTCGACCCCCAGAGGGTCGCCGCCCAGCCCGGTGTTGACCGCCCCCCAGTGCAGGGCCACGCGGACCGAGCCCCGCTCCAAAAACTCCCGGGCCGCCGCGAGCGCCTGGGGGACGTTGCGGTAGATGCCCAGGAAGCCGTCACCGGTGTTTTTCAAAAAGAGCAGGTCGTCGGCGGAGGGGTGCTCCATGAACTCCCGGTGGAACCGGTTCACCTGATCGATGAAGAGTGTATCGCCGAAATCCACCAACAGGCTCGTGGACTCCACCAGGTCCAGCACGAGGATGGCCGCCTCGGGGGAGGTCTCCAGAGGGCTCACCAGCCGGCGCCGCTCCAGCTCGTCGCCCAGGAGCCTGGCGACGGTGGCGAAGAAGTCGAGCTTCTCCCGGGGCCAGTTTGTCGAGCGCCGACCGTCGCGGCAGATGTCCAGGGAGAGCGCCGAGCGAATTTCGCCCACAGTCTGCACCGGACAGACCACGATGGCGGCGATGTTCTGCAGAATCTCCATGACCGAGAGCACCGGCCCGGCGATGAAACGGAGCCCCTTGGGCAGGAGCTCCACCGCCGTCTGCCGGGTCCAGAGGTGGACGTCGGAGTCGAGCAGCTTTTCAACTATCTCGACGGGCAGCTTATGACCGATGGTGGGCCTGACCCCCTGGTCGGCCCACTCGACGACGGTGACGTACACGTTGGTGGTGAGCTCGTTGTAGCAGGCGCGGCTGACGTCCAGGCCCGGCCCCAGGATGTTGACGAAGCGCCGGACGAGCTCGTCCTTGGACAGGGAACGGTCCTTCAGGGCCAGGCTCAGCTCGGAGAGAATCCACGCGTAGGGGGGCCGTCCGTCCTCGACCGTCCCAGGCCCGACCACCATTTCCGGTCGCCGGCCTTTCCGGGGGACCCACCCTTGAGCTGTGCCGCCGTCATCCATGATTGGCGGAAGATTCACATCTTCTGGAGATTGGCGAATTTGGCCACGAGCTTCTTGATGCCGTGGCGGGCGAACTTGACGGTGAGCTTGAGGTTGTCGCCGTCCCCGGCCCGGGAAAGGATTATCCCCCGCCCCCACTTGTCGTGCCAGATCCGGTCCCCGATGGAGTACGCCGGCGCCGCCTTCTTGGCCTTCTCCCGCTCCTGCTCGTGCTCCACGGCCAGCAGGTCCTGGGAGGTGGCGAACATGGTCAGGTTGTGGAGGGAGTGGTCCTCGAGGAGGCCGGCGGGCAGCTCCTTCAAAAACGGGCTGGGCTTGGTCCACACCTTGCGGCCTTCGAGGTTGCGCCGCAGCGCCCGCGTGAGGTAGACCTTGTACCGGGCCCGGGTCAGCCCCACGAAGAAGAGGCGGCGCTCCTCCTCCACCTCATCGTCGCGGGAGGCACCCTTGTACCTCAGGGGCAGAAGCCCCTCCTCGACGCCGGTGATGAAGACGATGGGGAACTCGAGCCCCTTGGCGGCGTGGAGGGTCAGAAGGGACACGGACCCCGCGGTCTCGTCGAAATCGTCTATGGGGGCGGCCAGGGAGACCTCCTCGAGGAACTCCTCCAGCATGCCTTCGGGGTTCGAGGAGATGAAATCGTGGGCCGTGTCCACGAACTCCTCCACGTTCTCCAGCCGGGAAACGGCGTCGCCCGCCTTCTGCAGCCAGCTCGTGTAGTCCACGCGCTCCAGTAGCATCTCCAGCAGCCTGTCCACCGGCTCGCGAATGGTCGTCAGCTCGTCGAGGAGGTCCATCAGCCGGACGACGGCGCGCCGGGCCCGGGGCGGGATGAGCTCCTCGTCCACGCAGCGGCGCACGGTGTCGAAGAGCGCGGTGGGGTTCCGCTCGATTTCCTCCATCACCCGGTCCACGGAAATCTTCCCCACCCCGCGGCTGGGGACGTTGATTATCCGGCGGAAGCTGAGGATGTCGTTGGGGTTCACGATGAGCCGCAGGTAGGCCAACAGGTCCCGGATTTCGCGGCGGTCGTAGAACCGGGAGCCGGCGATGGTCGTGTACGGGATGGACCGCTTGCGCAGGGCGTCCTCCATGACCCGGCTCTGGTCGTTGGTGCGGTAGAGGATGGCGTAGTCGGCGTAGTTCGACTTTTTCTCCGTGTTGACGGAGCGGAATATTTCCGTGGCAATCCAGCCCGACTCGTCGTACTCGTCGGACCCGGCGTACACGCTTATCTTCTCTCCCTCCTCGCCCCGGGTCCACAGGTCCCGTTCGAGGCCGAGCGGGCGCGGGTTGTGGGAGATGAGGGAGTTGGCCGCCTTGAGGATGGTCTGGGTCGAGCGGTAGTTCTCCAACAGGGTGATGATGCGGACGTTTTCGAAATCCTCGGTGACGCGCAGGATGTTCGTCGGGTCGGCGCCGCGCCAGCGGTAGATGCTCTGGTCCGGGTCGCCGACCACACACAGTCCGTCGCTCCCCGCGGCCAGAGCCCGGATGAGCTCGTGCTGGGCCGCGTTGGTGTCCTGATACTCGTCCACCAGGATGTGCTTGAACCGGTCCCGCCAGCGCTGGAGGATCTCCGGGTATTCCCGGAAGAGCTTCACCGTAACCAGAATCAGGTCGGCGTAATCCAGGGCCCCCGAATCGAGGAGCTCCGTCTGGTAGCTTTCGTAGAAGGCCTTTATCCGCTTCTCGTGGGCCGTGTGGGCCGGAAACTCCTCGGGCCCCACCAGGTTGTGCTTGGCCCGCTCGATGACCGTCAGGACGTCGGTGGGTTTCAGCGCGCCGGGACCCTCCCCCGGCCCGACCAATCGCTTGAGGATGGCCAGTTGGTCCGCCTGAGTGGCGATGACGAACTCGTTCTCCCGTCCGGGGATACGGCCGATTTCCCGCCGCAGGAGGCGGGCGCAGAAGGCGTGGAAGGTGTGAATCCATACCCGGGCTGCGGTCGCGGTGCCGGTACGCTCGCCGATGAGCGAATCCACCCGGACCCGCATCTCGGTCGCCGCCTTGTTGGTGAACGTCACCGCCAGAATCTCGTCGGGCTTGGCGTCGCCCTGGTCGATGAGATGGGCCACCCGGGTGGTCACCACCCGGGTCTTCCCGCTCCCCGCCCCGGCCAGCACCAGAAACGGCGACCCACGGTGAGTCACCGCCTGGAGCTGGATGGGGTTCAGGAAGATGAGCAGGTTGTCCATCACTCGATTCCCGGATTACGTGTAAACCATCGTCCGCGAGCGGAGGCGTTCGACCCGCGCCGAGCCGTCCCCCGGCCTCCGGACGAACCCACGCCGACGCCGGGGAACGCTCTACAGCGGCGGCTGCTCCCAGTCGGTGGACGTCGTGGGCGGCCCCTCCTCGCCCAGGGAGGAATCACCGCCGAGACGCTGCAAGAGGCCGATGCCCAGGAGCTTCTCGATTATCTGGAGGGTGGAAACCTCGTCGATCTCCGAGTCGGCGCAGATTGCGGCGATGCTCCGCCGGCCGTCCACCAGGGAGAGGACCTTCCACTCGTCGGCGGAGAGGTGGATTTCGTCCACCTTTCCGGCGACGTTGGCGAAGTGGAGAACGGTGTCCGGGGGTGGAAGCTCCGTCTGCAGGTCCGCCAGCTCATCGGACCGACGGGCGGCCTCCAGAATCAGGTTCGTCGCGGAGATTTCGATGGAGCGGCGGGTGGGGTAGATGGTCGTGTCGAAACGAAAGCGGCCGGTCTTCCAGTTCAAGAGGCTGTACGCCGCCTCCTCGCCGGTCAGGTTTTTGTACGTGGCGTGGACCAGCTCTCCCTTGCGGAAGTAGAGCGTTCCTATCTCCTCACCGTGACGAATGGAGAGAGCGCCCGTCCGCTTGCCCATCTGCAGCATCTGCAGAATGTCGGACAGCGAGAAGCTCTTCAGGTCACCGTCGAAGGCCATGAGCCGTTTTTAGTTTACCACGCCCCCCCGGTCCGGAGGGGCGCTTTAGTTTTAGTCGGCCGACGGGTGCGGCACTAACCCCGTCGAATGCGCCCGCAGGTAAAAATTCCGCCCCCGAAGGGTGACCGCTCCCGGACGACGAGCGCCCCCGGGGCTCCTCTCAGGCGTTCTGGTGCTGGCTGAGGGCGGCCAGAACCAGCTTCGAGATGGCCCGAAGGACGTCGAAAACCCCGATCCCTTCCGTCGCTATCGCCTCAAAGGCCGGGTCGTTGCGGTGGTTGAGCTGGCGCTCCAACTCATCCACGGGAACGATGTTCGGCAGGTCGCGCTTGTTGTGCTGGATGACCATGGGGAGGTCGTCGAATTCGTAACCCTGGGAGCGGAGGTTTACCTTGAGGTTCTCCAGGCTGTCGAGATTGTCCTCCACGCGCTCGATCTGGGAATCCACCACGAAAACCAGCCCGTCCACACCCTTGAGGATGAGCTTCCGGCTCGCGTCGTAGTGGACCTGTCCCGGCACGGTGTAGAGGTGGAAACGGGTGGTGAAGCCCTGGATGGTGCCGAGGTCGAGGGGGAGGAAGTCGAAAAAGAGGGTGCGGTCGGTTTCGGTGGCCAGACTCACCAGCTTGCCCTTCGAGGCGGGGTCGATTTTCTTGTGGACGTAGAGCAGATTCGTGGTCTTTCCGCACAGACCGCAGCCGTAATAGACGATTTTGCAGTTTATCTCTTTGCTGGCGTAGTTGATCAGTGACATCTAGGTCGTCCTTGTCTCAAGGCTGAAAACACGGACGGGGACGGCGTCGGGCACTGCATCCCGCCTCCCGGTCCCGCTGTCATTTTGCCAGAGGCATAGCTCGCTTCGCTCGGTTTGCCGGGGGCGTAGCTCACTTCGCTCGGTTTGCCCTGGGCATAGCTCGGTTCGCTCGGTTCGCTCGGTTCTAATCGGGCTCTCTTCCATCACCTGCACCCACCACCGGGGAGCGGGTCAATCCCGGAAGAGGTTGTCTATCTCGCTCTCGGCGACGGAGGCGAAGGAGGAATCCAGTGTCCTCTGATGTCCGGCGGCGCCGAGCTTGGTGAAGATGTTCTCGAAGACTGTGGAGAGCTCCTCCAGCGCCTTCTTGACCCGCAGACGCACCAATCCGAGGGAGGTGCGGTTGTCGAAGACGATGACCAGAATGACCCGACTCTGCACGACGGAGATGTGGATGGACTCCTTCTCGCCCTGATGGAACAGGACGCTGAACTCGTCCTGCCCGAGGATTTTCGCCAGGGCGCTTGTGGCGGCGAAGTTACCCGCCGACAGGCTGGCGAAGGCCGTCGAGTCCATGTTCGAGGTGTCGCCGTGGGAGCTGATGAGTTGCCCCGAGCGGTCCACGAGGAGCACGATGCGGGCGTTGGACTCCGTCAGCAGACGCGACAGGGTCTGGTTGATTATCTGGTAATCTTCCTCGAAAAGTTCAACGGTTTGAGCCATGAGGAAAGAGTCCTCCTGAAAAGGGTTGGCCCACTGTAATCATTTCCAGGGTGGAGGAACCGGTCCGGCTGCGGACTATCCGCTCCATCCTGAAAGGGGTTGACCCACTGTAAGGCGTTCTGAAGGGACTAAAATCTCAGCCGGTCGCATTGGGGGGCAAAGAGTTTAACCTAACGCAACGAGCTATACCCTCGGTTTACCTGCGACGGTGTAGCCTTAAACCCTGTGTCTCTTCCGGTTTCCCCGGGACCGTAACGCGCAGAGCCCCGGCCCCAACTCCCCGTCCCCGTGGACCGTGCGAGGCGGGCATCTCCACCCCATCCGCTATTCCGCCGTCCCTCTATCTCGCGGGTACCGGTCCGATTCCCAGACACCCTCACCGGTCAGACCGTTGATGGGGTAAGTAATTATAGCAAAAAGCGTTCCGTATGTATCAACCCATTTTCCCCGACCGCCCACAACTTTGGTCCCCCATTTCCCCGTGAGTGTATGGCGGAAATCCCCCCATCTCTCGCCTCCAGCCGAGTGGGGCCCCATTTCGCCGTGGGCGTAGGGCTGAGCGGTCTGCTCCACACGAATACCTCCAGCCCCCTTTTCCAGCCCCCCTTACCAACCCCCCTTTATCAGCCCCCTTTACCAGCCCCCTTTACCAACCCCCCTTTATCAGCCCCCTTTACCGGCCCACCTTTCCCCGGTGGTCACTATCTCCCGGCGGACCCGTACTCCCGCCGACCTTCCAGAGCCAGGCGCAGTGAGACCTCGTCGGCGTAATCCACGTCGGCTCCGGGCGCCAGGCCGACGGCGATTCGCGTCAGAGTAACGCCGAAGGGCTTCAGCAGCTCGTGGAGGTAGCTGGCGGTGGCCTCACCGGCGGTGGTGGGGCTGGTGGCCAGAATCACCTCCCGGAATCCACCCCCGGAAACCCGCTTCACCAGCGCGTCCAGACCCAACTCCACGGCCCCGACCCCGGCCAGGGGGTCGAAAAGCCCGCCGAGCACGTGGTACAGACCGTCGTACACCCCCGTCTTCTGGAAGGCCTCGACGTTGTAGGGCTCCTCGACGATCAGAAGGCGGCTGGAGTCCCGCCGGGGATCGGTGCAGACCGGGCACACGAGCGGTGTCCCCTCCGCAGCCTCCGGCGCCCGCTCCGCCACGTTTCCGCAGACCGAGCACAGACCGACGCGGTCCTTGAGGGCGACGACGGCCCGCGCCAGCTCCGCGGCCTCCTCCCGGTCGGCGCGCAGAAGATGGTACCCGATGCGCTGGGCCGATTTGGGTCCCACACCGGGCAGACGACGCAGCGCCGCGAGAAGTTTCTGTAAGCTGGGGACCAAGGCTACGGCTCGGACGAAAGATGCGTGGGATAAACCGACATTTTCAAGTAGGAAATTACCAGACGGCTCCGCATGCTGTCAAGGGAGGGGGCCCGGCGGGAATACCGGCGGGACGCCCGTACCGTTCTTTCATCGGGGGAAGACGCCCGTCACGAGGGATTCCCGGCCGTATAGCCCCAGGCGCCGAGGGACCCGACGCACCGCGCGCCGGCGTCGGCCGCGGCCCGGCCGATTTCCCCGGGGGACCGCCCGAGGGCGAGGTGAAAAAGTGCCGATCCCAGCGCCGCGTCGCCCGCCCCGGTGGGGTCCACGCACTCCGCGGGCGATGCTGGGATAATTACAGGCTCTCCGTTGGTAACGATGACGAGGCCGTCCGCGCCCAGCGTGAGCATGACGATGGGATGCCGGGACGCCCCGCGCCGGGAAACCTCGATTGCATCATCACCGCCCCAGAGCATCCGGCCCTCGTCCAGGTCCGCCTTGATGAGGGTGAGGCTCGGCGAAAGCTCCTCGTACAGCGCCCGCGCCCCCTCGGGCGATACCAGGGCGGGACGGTGGTTCACGTCGTAGGCGACGACGGCCCCGGGGGGCGCGAGGTCCAGGATGCGGCGCACCGTCGCCCGGGTGGTCGGATTCAACGAGGCGAAGACGCCGGAAACGAGCACCACGTCTGCCCCGGCAACCGGCTCCCCGTCCAGGTCTTCGGGGTCCAAGCTCCCGCCGGCGCTGCCCTCGCGCGCGTAGCCGAACCGCCCGTAGGGGCAGTCGGCCCCGATGGTGTACACCGCGTTGAACGGCCCGCCGAGGACCACGGCGGGGCTCCACAGGCCGACGCGCTCGAGCTCGGACTCCAGGAGCGGCAGGTGCTCGTCCTCGGCCAGACGGCAGGCGAAGGTCGCCCGCCCCCCGGCGCGGACGAAGGCCACCGCCGCGTTGGCCGCGGCGCCCCCCACGCCCAGGTGGTCGGGGTGCCGGGCGTGTCGCTCCACCATCAACTCCCCGGCGGTGAACAGCAGGGGCGGTCGGGCAGCG
>CAZNZF010000033.1:0-17760 GCA_964577465.1 uncultured bacterium
GGGATGGGCGTCGCCGGAAACGGTGAATGCTGCCCCACGCTGAACCTGGCGCTGCGTTTTTAGGGCTCACCGGGCTTACCTAATGGGCGACAGTTTCCCTCTCGCCGTGGGAGAGGGACCGAGGGTGAGGGCTGCCTTATAAAACGGCGGGGATTAAAATCCTCGGCCCAACATTTTTGGCAAGGCGGTGGGATTGAATCGCGGGCGGGTGTGGACACCCGCCCCTACGTTTTTTCAAACGACGGCGGTCAACGAGGGCCTACGTAGGGGCCGACCGACGGCGCGCCGTTTAGATCGGCCCGAGGCGGCGCTAAACAGAGTGAATTCCCAAATTGCAGCGGGGAGCCTCCCCCCTCCGTGCCGTTGAAATGGCATGGCCCTCAGCCGGTCCCGGAGAGCGCCCTTGTTTTTTAGCACGAATCTGTACCATGATTACGAACGTATCGCTCACTCGCAGTCGTCTTGGATTAAGGTGTCTCATGCCATTCCCGACCGACATCGCCATCGCCCAGTCGACGAAGCCGCGGCCCATCGTCGAGGTCGCGGCCGGACTGGGCCTCGGGCCCGACGACCTGGACCTCTACGGCCGGGACAAGGCCAAGGTCCACAACCACGCCCTGCGCGGCTTCCGGGGCGAAACCGGCAAACTCGTCCTGGTCTCCGCCATCACCCCCACCCCGGCGGGGGAGGGCAAGACCACGGTGACCATCGGCCTGGTGCAGGGTCTGGACAAGCTGGGCGAGAAGGCGGCCTGCGCCCTGCGCGAGCCCTCCCTGGGGCCTATCTTCGGCGTGAAGGGCGGCGCCGCCGGCGGCGGGTACTCCCAGGTCATCCCCATGGAGGACATCAACCTCCACTTCACCGGCGACATCCACGCCGTCACCTCGGCGCACAACCTGTTGGCCGCGGCCCTGGACAACCACATCTTCCGGGGCGACGCGAGCGGGCTGGACCCCCGCACCGTGGCCTACCGCCGCGTGGTGGACATGAACGACCGCGAGCTGCGGGACATCGTCATCGGCCTCGGCGGCCGGACCCAGGGCGTGCCGCGGGAATCCGGCTTCGACATCACCGCCGCCAGCGAGGTCATGGCCATCCTCTGCCTGGCGGAGGATTTCGAGGACCTGAAGCGCCGCCTGGGGAGCATCCTTTTAGGGATGACTTACGACGGCAAGCCGGTGCTGGCCAAGGAAATCGGCGTGGCCGGCGCCATGGCGATGCTGTTGAAACACGCCATCCGGCCCAACCTGGTGCAGACCCTCGAGGGCGTTCCCGCCTTCATCCACGGCGGCCCCTTTGCCAACATCGCCCACGGCTGCAATTCTGTCCTCGCCACCCGCATGGCCCTGGCCTTCGCCGACTGGGCCGTCACCGAGGCCGGCTTCGGCTTCGACCTGGGCGCGGAGAAGTTCTTCGACATCAAGTGCGTCTCGGGAAAATTCTGCCCCAGCCTGGTGGTCCTGGTGGCCACCTGCCGGGCGCTGAAGATGCACGGCGGGGTGAAGAAGAAGGAGCTTGCCGAGCCGAATCCCGACGCCGTCGCGGCCGGGCTGCCCAACATGGAGAAGCACCTGGAGAACATCGCCAAGTTCGGGCTGCCGGCCGTGGTCTGCGTAAACCGTTTCTTCTCCGATACCGACGAGGAGCTGAAGGTCGTCCTGGACCGCTGCCGGGAGCTGGGGGTCCCCGCCGCCGTGGGCGAGGGCTTCGAAAAAGGCGGTGACGGGATGCGCGAGCTGGCCGAGCTGGTCCGCCAGAACGCCCGGGATTGCACGAGTGATTTCAAGCCGCTCTACGACTGGAGCTGGCCCGTAGAGAAGAAAATCTACACGGTGGCCCACGAAATCTACGGCGCCGAGCACGTGGACTACACGTCCAAGGCCAGGCGCGACCTGAAGACCATCGAGAACTTCGGCTACGCCGGGCTGCCGGTCTGCATCGCCAAGACGCAGAATTCCCTCTCGGACAACCCCGCGCTCCTGGGGCGTCCCAAGGACTTCGTGGTGACTGTGCGGGAGATTCAGGTAGCCGCGGGGGCGGGGTTCGTCGTCCCGCTCACCGGCGACATCATGCGCATGCCGGGCCTGCCGAAGGACCCGGCGGCCACGCACATGGACATCGACCTGGACGGCAACATCACCGGGCTGTTCTAGCGGTTTCCCGGTTTGCCGCATGGAGGGCATTTGGCTGGATTGAATGCACGGCTGCGCCGGGTAATCCGGCGCCGGCTGTTCAAGGACGAACGGAAGCGCAAGCGGGTCACCGGCGCGCTGTCGCTACTTCCCATGGCTCTGATGTTCGGGTACATGGGCTTCATCATCCTGGAAACATTGTGGATTGCCGTGGGGACGATCGGCGCGGGGATACTCGTCTTTATCTTCGTCTACGCGAGGGTTTTTTCGGACCGCGTCCTGGGGGTGAGCCTGCTCTTCGGGGAAATAGAGGAGCATTGGAAGGCCTTCAACGAGAGAATCGATAAGAGCCCCGCCGGACCGCGGTTCAATGAGATAAGCTCGGGGTACGAGACGATAGCTAAACGGTTCAGGGAGATTGACACTAAGCCGGCGGAGCTGAAGCCCCTGGTGGAAGAGGTTTACTCGGGCGCAATCGCCCTGGCCGGAGAGTGGCTGCGACAGGACAAGGTGTACCAGTTCTACGAGCGCGCCCGGGACATCGACTCGAAGCCCCTGGTGGAAAAGGCCTGGCGTCTCATAACCAACCTGGTCGAACGCACCAACGACTTCGCCGGGCTGGTGGAGCGCCTTTCCGAGGCCGTGAACCGCCTGGAGGCCTTCGAGCTGGAGAGCGAGGTGGCGCAGGAGTTCGGCACCGCAGGCTCCGGCACCCAAGTGGATTTCTCCCCCATCACCGCCCTGGTGGACGACCTGCGCGACTGGAGCAAGTGCCTGACCACGACCCAGGAGGAGTTCGACCGGGAAGAGCTCTGACCGGTCGGGTCGGGATAAGCGACGAGAGGAGAGGCATGGGCAGTTACGACGCGAAGGCGCACGCCGAAACCATTGAGTATTACCGCCTGACGCTGGAGGCCCGCAAGCGGGACCCCCATGCTAAGGAGGCGGTGAAGGCGGACGCCGAAACCCTGGAGATGGTCAAGAAAACGCCGGACCTCCTCGAGATGAACCGGCAGTTCATGGAGGGCGGCTACTCCTTCCGGCTGACGCGGGCCATAGCGGTGGACGGCGCCCGCTTCCAGGCGGAAATCTACGCCGGGTCGAAGCTGGACGAGTTGGCCGGGAGCGGGAACGCCAAGGCCGAGGCCATTTCCAAAGCCTCGGATTTCAACGAGATAGACTCCGTCTCCAACCGGTTCGCCGCGGACGAGGCGAAGCTGTTGGAAAAAATCAGCCGCACCAAGACTCTCGTGGACGAAACCGTGGAGAACACGTTCTTCATAAGCGCCGCCGCGCCGGGCTCCGAGCTTTCCGAGAGCGTCCAGACCAAGCTCGAGGCCGGGCTGAAGGAGCTCGACGAGCGCAACCCCGGCGAGCGCTTCCCCGACCTGCTGAAGCTCCCCTGGATCCGTGAACGCTTCACCTACGACGACGCGCAGCTCAAGCGGCTGGTGGAGATTTTCGAGCGCGTCAACACCGAGTGTTTCGGGGGGAGGTTTTAAATGGATGTCGCCGTCAGGCAGATGATAGACGGGATGAAGATGGGCCTGGATGCCCAGTCGTCCATGATATCCGATAAAAGCCTGTTGGAACCCGTGCGCGAGGTCATCGCCCGCATGGAGGCCATCGGCAACGAGCCCGGCATGGACATCATCAAGTTCCAGGACCGGATGCAGTCCGAGGGGCTCATGGAAAAGTACGGGCAGGCCATGGTCAAGATTTCCGAGGTCCAGGAAGCCGGCATGGACACCAAAATCGCCGAGATAGAGCAGGCGGAGAAGAACCTCAAGCCGGTGGACCTGGCCACCCTGGACATCACCGACCTGGAAATCGTCCTCAAGCCGCACCGCATGGTCTACGACACCTCGGTCAAGGACAACGACCTGCTTCCCCATCAGAAGAAGGCTTACGAGGCGTTCTTCGCCCTGGCCGAGGAATGCGGGACGATTCCGGAGTTCAACCGCCGCTCGCTCGCCGAGGGGCACCAGGACCATCTGGGCCAGGCGGCCACCTGGGACGCCAACCTGAATTCATTCAACGTCGAAATCACCCACCATCAGCCCGACATGATTACCTGGGCCCTGAACGCCCTGGAGATTACGCGGGATTATCCCTCCCCGATGAACGTGGTCTACGCCCTGAACAAAAATTCCCTGGAGAACGAGCTGACGCTGGCCCGGCGCCAGAACGCCCTGTTGCCCTTCACCTGCTTCACCGACGCCCTGGGCGAGTACCTCCTGTGGCCCCACATGCACACCGAGGAGCAGCGACAGAAAATCCACGTCCTCCTGGGCTACTCGAAGGAGTTCAACGGCTGGGAGATGGACGAGGCCTTCTACCGGCCCTACGTGCGGAGGCGGATGGAGATGGGCCAGGAGCACATCGCCAAGGAGCAGGGGCCGGACTACCTCGGCCTGACCGCGCTTCTGCGCGCCGGATGGCACGTGGACGCGAAGTACACCCCCGAGGAGAAGAAGGCCTTCGGCGATTTCGCGAATTACCCCAAGCCGGACCCGCTGCCGTACCCCTACCGCACCGGCCCGGTGGGCGGGGTGGAACTGGTGCTCCCCGACCCGGCCTTCGCCATCCCCTTCGACGCGCCGTACCAGGTCAAGGTGAATATCACCAACCACGCCGCGGAGCCGCGGTCCCTGGACACCGCCAAGGGCCTGCGCTGCTGGGTCTTCCGCGGCGAGGGTAAACCCATAGTAACGAAAACGGGGGTCAAACTGCCCGCCCAACTGGCGCCCGGCCAGAGCGTGACCCTGGAGGGCGACCTCTTCGCCTGGGGGCTGCCCAAGGTGGAGGAGCTGATGCTGGTCGCCTTCGACGTCGGCGTGGCCGGGGATTTCGCCTGCGACCTGGCGCAGAAATACTCCGACTCCAAGTCGTTGACGCCCTTCACCTTCGCCGATTACCTCCTGGAGCCGTTCCAGGGCGGGACGGCCACGGCGCCGGCCTGCGTCATGCCCCACCGCCCCGCCCCGGCCTACCCGTTCCCGATTCCGATTAAGTGAAAGAAGAGAGACGTGACGGCAACCGGCGGAGGTTCGACCTCCGCCATTGATTACCGCAACCGGCTGGGGTAAAATGGGCTGCAGGAGGCGGATATGGACAGCATAGCCCTAGACCGGCGCAGGCTCGATGCTTTGTGCCGTCGGTGGAAAATCACGGAGCTGGCCCTCTTCGGTTCCTGGCTGCGCGGAGACAACACCGCCCAGAGTGATGTGGACCTGTTGGTGACCTTCGACCCGGACGCCGGGTGGTCGCTCTTCGATTTCGTCAGAATGCAGGATGAGTTCTCCGACCTGTTGAAGCTGAAGGTGGACTTGGTGAGCCGCCGGGGTCTGGAACGCAGCCGAAACCCCATCCGGCCGAAGGAAATACTTTCCACGGCGAAGGTCATCTATGCCTCCCAGGGATAGAAGTTACCTGTTCGACGTGCTCGGGGCCCTGAATTCCATCCGGGCCTTTATTGCCGGTGTGGACCACGATTCCTTCGTGGTGAACGACATGCTGGTGTCGGCGGTCATCCGGAAACTGGAAATCGTCGGTGAAGCGACAAAACGCCTGTCGACGGAATTCCGCACCGCCCACCCCGAAGTGCCATGGAAGATGATGTCCGGTATGAAGGACGTACTGATTCACGATTACGACCAGGTGGATGTGGAGCTTGTTTGGAAGACGGTATCACACGAGGCGGACGAGACGAGACGGGTAATTGAGAAGCTCATCGGCGACACGGGCCCGGACGACGGTCGCATTTCCGATGCTTGACACCGACACGGCCCCGGTCATCGAGGCCCGCGGGCTGACCAAGGTGTTCCGCGTGTTCCGGCGCCGGGCCGGAATCGGCGGCGCCATCGTCAACCTCTTCAAGCGTGAGTACGAAGAGGTCCGGGCCGTGGACGGGGTGGAATTCACCGTCCAGCCCGGGGAGCTCCTGGGCTACATCGGCCCCAACGGCGCGGGCAAATCCACCACCATCAAGATGCTCTGCGGCATCATCCGCCCCACGGAAGGAAGCTGCCGCGTCCTCGGGCGGGACCCGCACCGCCAGCGCGTGGCCAACGCCCGCGAAATCGGCGTCATGTTCGGCCAGCGCTCCCAGCTCTGGTGGGACATCGCCGTCCAGGAGAGCTACCGGCTGCTGGAGAAAATCTACGAGGTCCCCCGCGACGAATTCAGGAAGAACCTGGATTTCTTCACCGAGGTGCTGGAGCTGGGGAACCTGCTGCGTCTGCCGGTGCGCAAGCTCTCCCTGGGCCAGCGGGTGCGGTGCGAACTGGCCGGGACCCTGTTGCACAATCCCCGGGTCGTGTACCTGGACGAGCCCACCATCGGTCTCGACGTATCGGTGAAGCAGCGCATCCGGGAGTTCCTGTCCCATGTGGCCACCGAGCGCAAGACGACCGTAATGCTCACCACCCACGACCTGGCGGACATCGAGCGGCTGGCGAAGCGCATCATCATCATCGACCGGGGACGGATCATCTACGACGGGCCGCTGGCGGAATTCAAGAAAACCTTCGGCCGCCGGCGGGTGGTGTACCTGGATACGGAGGGTCCGGCGTCACTGGATTCTGCGGAGCTGGCGACCGCCCTCGCCATCCCCCGCGAGGCCCTCGAGGTGCGGCTGGGGGAGAAGGGCGGGCTGTCGGTGGGCTTCGACCCGAAGGAGACGACGGCCAAGGAGGTCATCGCCGCCTGCCTGGCCCGCCTCGTCGTCCTCGACCTGACCATCAGCGAGCCGAAAATCGAGAGCATCGTCCGGCACATTTACGAGGACGGCATGGACGACTCCCCCCGCGCGGCGGAACCGACGGCCCGGTACACCGGAAGGCGCGCTGGTCGGCGGCGGCGACTATGAACACAAGCCCGGCTTGAAGAAATCCCTTACCGGGAGGTCAAAGGTGCGCAAGCTCTTTCTCTCGATAATCTCCGCGGCGGGCACTGCCTCCGCCCTGCCGGCCCCCGGGGCGCAGGCGGCGGGCATGGACCCCTTCGTCCGCCTGATAATCACCGTGGGGGTCATCCTGGTCTTCGTCCTGGTGACCTGGTTCATCCTCGGACGCCTCGTCAAGATGCGCAACGAGATGGCCGAGGAGAAGGCCGGCGGCCACGCGGCCAAGCTGGTGGCGGAGATGCTCATCGCCGGGGCGCCGCTGGGCTACGAGGTGGTCGAGGAGCTCATCGATTCCTGCCGACGGGAGTACAAGGTCCCGCTGACGCGCCTGACGGTGGCCGACCTCCTGGAGGACGTGCAGGCCCGCGTGCTGATGGACGAGCTTTTAACGCCGCGGGTGAAGGGGGAGTACCTGGAGGAGCTGCGGCGGCACCTGGACGAGGCCCAGAAGCGCGACGCCCGCCCGGCCAAGAAGACCGAAACGGTGAAGGGCAAGCTCAAGGAGACTTTGGGCGAGATGAAGGCCGCCCTGGAGGCCGGGGACGTGGAGCGGGGCAAGGCGGTTTTCGCGGGGCTCAAGAAGGCGGCCTTCGAGGTGTACCGCTTCGGCGCGGCGTTCAACCCGCTCTACGACGCCCTGGCCCTGGCCCGCAAGCACCCGCGGGTGGCGCTCTTCGGCGCTATCGTCTACTTCGGCCTCTTCCTGTTCACCCTGTTGACGGTCTGGAGCATGTGAGGCTGCCATTCGGCCGGGTGTCCATCGCTCAGGCACACAGAAAGGGTTGCGGTGTGTTGGTGATGACCGTCCCTTTACGGTCGAGATTGATAGGCGTAGTACCCCGGATACAGGGGGGGCTTGCCTGGAGCCCTAAAAAGGAATGCCCCTTTCGGGACATCCCTCCGCTAACCCATTCGGGTTATCCACCTCCAGGCAACTGGATTGCCCGTATCCTACCATAAACCCTAAGGCTAAACCTCAATGGATTTCGGCGAGTTGGTAGAAAAGCGCCACTCCTGCCGCGCCTTCGACCCGGACCGCCCGGTATCGGACGCGCTCGTCGAGGAGTGCCTGCGGGCGGCGCAGCTGGCCCCCAGCGCCTGCAACGCCCAGCCCTGGCGCTTCGTCGTCGTCACGGAAGCGGAGAAACGTAAGCACATCTGTGACGAGGCCCTGGGCGGCCTGGTGCCGAATAAATGGGCCGCGGACGCCCCGGTCCTCGTCGTCCTGGCGGCGGTGCGAAAGCTCGGCGTCGCGCGCCTCGGCGAGGGCATCAAGGACATTCCCTATCATCTGATAGACTGCGGCATGGCCGGGGAGCATATGGTGCTGAAGGCCACGGAGCTCGGCTTGGGTAGCTGCTGGCTCGGCTGGTTCAAGGAAAAACCGCTGCGAAAGCTCATCCGGGCCCCCGGAAACTGGAAGCTCCTGGCGCTCATCGCCCTCGGCCGGCCCGCGGAGGGCTGGGAGCCGACGAAGCGCATCCGGGTGGAGCTCGGAGAGGCGGCCTTCCGCGGCGACGCCCGCACGCCGTGGAACGCTATGGAGTAGCCCTTGAATACGGACAGCGTAATAGGGCGGTGGGTCGAGGTTATACAGGCCAAGCTCGACGAGCTTCTGCCGAGTAAGCCCGACGAAGAGGAGTTCCGCCGGGCGATTCACCCGATCCTGGCGGCTTTTTGCACCGAGTATGGGGGGCACGCCGAGCTCGTCGACGGGTATACCCTGGCCATCGGCCGGCCCGGTTCCGCCTTCAACCGCGTCGTCGTCGGATACCCGCGACGGGGGTATCTCTCCCAAAACTTCACCCGGGCGACGGATTCCGCCATCGGGAAGTTTCTGGGATACCTCCACCGGCTGGTCGAGGCTGAAAAAAGCGGAATTCGGCGCCTGGCCGGAGCGCTCTTCGACGGCCGATGTATCGTATTCGTCCAGTGCATCGACGGGGATTGGCGGGAGGACTACATCACCGAGGTCGACCCGGGCACCCTGGAACGACTGCTGATAATGCTTTTAGGGACCGCGCCGGGCGGGGACCGTTAGTCGCGTAATTAGTTGCAAAATAAGGAGCTTGAAAGAAGGCCACGGGCCTCTTTTTTATTTCGGTTTGACAAAAACCTCTTTTTTAAAATACTATCCAGGCATATTAGCAGCTTTCATTGGAGGGTCTGTGCGCAGGGTATTGATCTTCGGGCTTTTACTCGCTTACGTCTCACTGGGCGCCGAGAAGATAAAGCTCGCCTTCATCGGCTTGGAGGCCTCTGGGGTCAGCGAGTCAGCGGCGGCGGGGATTTCGGACGCAATCCTGGACACCCTGGTCAACACCCACCGTTTCGACGTGGTCGAACGTGCGCAGCTCGCGGCCATACTCGAGGAGCAGGCCCTGTCCCTGTCGGGGTGCACGTCGACCGAGTGCATCGTGGAGGTCGGTCAGTTGGCCGGCGCCGACAAGGCCCTCGTCGGCCAGGTTTCCCAGGTGGGGAGTATTTATACATTGACCTTACGTTTAGCGGACGTGACGACGGGTAAATTGGAATATTCTGACTCCGCTGAATCATTAAATCTGGAAGAGTTGTTAAATGAAGGACGTTCCATCGTGCAGCGTTTCGCCGACAGCATCCCGGTGACGGGCATGGTGCTCGGCGTGGAGGAAGACCTGATTAAAATAAATTTGGGAACGCAGGACAACATCATTCCGGGAGATAAGCTCGAGATCTACCGGATTGGCGAGGAGTATTACGACCCGGAAACGGGTTTACTCGTGGGGCATGACATCATCGAATTGGGTTCGGCCGTGGTCACCCGCGTAATAGAGGAGTCCATGTCGGAGGCCGAGCTGCGAGGGGAATTCGAGGTTGAGACCGGCGACAGGGTGCGTTTGAGAATCACCGGCGCGAGCGGCCCCGGACGTGAAATCGCATTAGATGAACTCCAAATCCACCTCGGCGGGGGATACCCCTTCATCGGAGACTTCTCCATAGCCTACTCCAGCCGGGGGGAAGGCTACCTGGGCCTGTCGGTGGCCACCGTTTTAATGAGCGAGGGTATCGGCCTGAACCCCGATGAATACGCCGCGCAGACGTGGGATACGATGTTTTCCCTGGACTACGATTACTACTTCGGTCGTATCTTCAGGGTGAGTGCGGGGCTCGGCCTCGGCGTTTTCTTCCGCAGCGACGCGGAACAATATGTAGTCAAGGTCAAGGCCGGCGTGGAATACCGTCTCTCCTCCATGTGGGGTGTAAGCGCCGGTGTGGATTACTACCCTATCATCATCAGCCCGGGTTCCGGGATTATGACCAATATATTTTTCGGTGAGGCTCTGAACACACGGATTGGCGTCGAGTTCTACCCCTAACGGGTTTGCAAAGGCGTTATTCACGGGAGCACGGGATGAAGAGGTACGGCGGATTCATCTTTATCGTTATCTCTGCGGCCCTGGTCGTTACGCTCGGCTGTGTCGCCGACCTGTTGGGATTTTCTTTATGGCATATAGAGACCGTGGACTCAGATGGTGACGTGGGCAGTTACAACTCCCTGGCGCTGGACTCCTTAGACTACCCCCACATTTCTTACTACGACAGTGACAACGGTGACCTCAAATACGCCTACTGGAACGGCGACGCATGGCAGATTGAGACCGTAGATTCAATGGGAGTTGTAGGCAGCGACACCTCCCTAGCGCTGGACTCCTCCGATTACCCCCACATCTCTTATTACGATGGCGGCAACGGTTCTCTCAAATACGCCCGACGGGACGGCGACACCTGGCGAATCGAGGCTGTGGACTCGGTGGGATACGCGGACGACACCTCCCTGGCGCTGGACTCCTCCAATTACCCCCACATCTCGTATAGCGACGGAAGTGCTCTCAAATACGCCAGCTGGGACGGTGCCGCCTGGCAGATTGAGATTGTAGACTCGACACCATGCTCGGGCGATTACAACTCTCTGGCGCTGGATTCCTCCGACTACCCACACATCTCGTATTCGTTTAACAACTACCCCCAAGACGAACTCAAATACGCCCGCTGGGACGGCACACAATGGCTGATCGATACCGTAGAGTCGGTTGGCATGATGAGCATCTCATTAGCACTGGACTCCTCCGACTATCCCCAAATTTCATATTACGATAGGTCTGTATATGTACTCAAATACGCCCGCTGGGACGGCGCTATCTGGCAGATTGAAACCCTGGACTCGGAATTAGAAACGTGGGACGTGTTCACATCCCTGGCGTTGGACGACTCCGGCAACCCCAGCATCTCTTATGCTGGCGGAGATTGCTTAAAGTATGCCCGTTGGGACGGCGATGAATGGCAGATAGAAACTTTGGTTTTGGCGTATGATGCTGGCTTTTATAACTCCCTGGCGCTGGACTCCGCCGACTGTCCACATATATCTTATTACGATTTCGGAAATAGTAATCTCAAGTACGCCCACAAGGAGGAGTGAAGCGGATTCGACGGGGTATGCCTATTGAGCGCGACGATAAGACAAGGGGCTTAAGCCCCTTGTTTGCTATCGAGGACTGAAAGGGTTACTCCGAGCATCCATCAAAAAAAGACGGGAGCGCGTCCCGCCTTCTTATTACCCCTCACCCCAGCCCTCCCCCCAGAAGGGGGGAGGGGGATTGAAGGAAGCCCTCACCTGTAATCCCGTCGGCGCGCTGCTTACACGGGGGAGCGAGATTACTGTTGTTCAGGCCTTGACCCTCACCCTAGCCCTCTCCCTGAGAGGGAGAGGGGACACTGCTACCGCGCCTCGACCACCAGGCGGATGGCGGTGGCCGGGAAGACCACGTTCTCCTGGTACTCGCCGTACTCATCCAGATAACCCGTCTCCACCCAGCCGTTGTCTATACCCTGCTGGGCCTGGTAGTTGTCCCAGTCGGCGATGTCCACGCCGTCGTTCCACACGTCGCCCCCCGGGTACTGCCAGTCGGTGAGGGACATGACGTTCCCGGAGGTTTTCTCCCAGTACCAGGCGAAGAAGATGAAGTAGGTCCCCTCAACCTGTGGGGCGGTCAGGTTCAGGCCCACGTCGAAGGTGTTCGTCCCGGAGGGGATGTTGATGGTGATTTCCCAATAGCTCGTCTTGTGGTCGCCGAAGCTGGGGGTGGCGGCCAGGGGGGCCGTGCTGGAGGAGGAACCGGCGTTTTTGGTCTCCAGGGTGACCGTGCCGGTGATGGACTCGCCGGGGGCCACCGTCAAGACTGGGTCTGACCGGTTGAGGTCCTGCTCGTTCAGCCTGGCGTAGGTCATGATGCAGGTGGAGGTTTCGGTATCCGAGGGGCCGGTGGGGTCGTCGCAGCCGAAGTTGGGGAATGTGCAGCCGACGATGGGCGCCTCGTCCGAGGCTCCGCCAACCAGTTGCGGCCCCGCGAGGAGCAGCACGGTGAAGAGGAAGAGGTAGAAGGACACCGGCCGGTTCTTCACGAAAGCTCCGGGGACGAGTACGCCCTTAGCTTATGAGCGGCGGGGCGCATTGTCAAGGCTTCGTCTTTAGAGGAGACAAGGGGTTTTGCCGATGGCATAGCTCGCTACGCTCGGTTAAACCCCTTGTCTTCAATTAAAGAAGACGCGCTTCAGGTCGGAGTAGAGGGCGAAAAGAAGCAGGAAGCCCAGCAGCACGATGCCCACGTACTGTATCCGCTGGCGCACTTTCAACGACAGGGCCCGACCGCGGACCGCCTCCACGACCAGGAGGGTGACCATGCCCCCGTCCAGCATGGGAACCGGCAGGGTGTTCATGATGCCCAGCATGACCGAGAGGAGGGCGACGAAGCGCAGGAATACGCTCAGGCCCGCCTCGGCCATCTTCCCCGAGACCGAGGCGATGGCGATGGGTCCCCCGATGGCTTCCGCGGCGGGGATGCGCTGGGCCAGGAGGAGGTAGAGGACGGTGTAGAACTCGAGGGCCGAGGAGAAGGTCTCGTCCGCCGACTGCCCCAGGGCGCCGAAAAGCCCCGGAGCCATATGCCGCACCTCGCCGCCCAGGGTGAACGCCTGTTCGTCGAGATGGTCGAGGGGGACGTCCAGGGCGAAGTTTTTATCGCCGCGCCGGAAGGCGACGGTGACCTCGGCGGGCGGATTGTCCATTTTTGTGAGCTCGTCCAGCCGCGCCACGTAATCGTCGGCGCTCGCAACCGGGGTGCCCGCAAGCGACAGTATCCTGTCCCCCACCCGGAAGCCCAGGTCCTCTCCCGGGGGATAGAGGCCGCTGACCACCGGCTCGAGGTGGACCTGGACCCCGACCTGGGCGAAGCCGGTCTCGGGGTTCACCCACGGGGTAAGGGTGAACTCATGTCTCGTACCGTCCCGCTCGACGTCGAGGGTCAGCTCGTCCCCCGTGTGGAGGGTGATGCGGCGGCTGAGCTCGCTCCAGTCGGAGATGGGCTCGCCGTCCACGGCGACCACGAGGTCCCCGGGCTCCAGACCGGCCCGCGAGGCGGGGCTGGGCTTGCCTTTGGGCAGCTCTTCGATGACCTTTCCGATAACCGGCTCGAGGTGGAGCTCGTCGTAACCGCCCAGGTTGATGGCGAAGTTTATCAGGAGCGCCAGGATGATGTTGGCCAGCGGGCCCGAGAGGTAGACGATAATCCTCTTCCAGGACGGGTTGGAGTTGATGTGGGAAGGTTCGGCAGACAGGGGATTCTCGGCGGTGTCCCCCGCCAGACGGACGTAACCGCCTATGGGTATCAGGGAGAGGCAGTAATCGGTCTCGCCGCGCCGGATGCCGAAAAGGCGCTTGCCGATGCCGATGGAGAAGCGCTGGACGCCGATACCGAGAATTTTGGCGGCGACGAGGTGCCCAAACTCGTGGACGGCCACCACCAGCCCGAAGGAAATTATAAATCCGAGGATGTCGGTGAAGATGCCTTGCAATGTTCCGGGGGTTGGAGGTGTCTACAGGCCGCGATTCACGATGGCGGCCGCCCGTTCCTTCGCGGCGTCCAGGGCGGAGCGGACCTCGCCCAGGGTCCTGTACCCCGGCGCGCCCAGTTCGTCCAGAACGCGCTCCAGGACGCGCGGGATGTCGGTGAAACGGATTCTCCCCTCCAGGAAGGCCTCCACGGCGACCTCGTCGGCGGCGGAGATATGCGCCGGCGCCAGTCCGCCCGACTTCAACGCCTCCCGCGCCAGCCCCAGCGCCGGGAAACGGCCCTCATCGACCGGGAAGAAATCGAGCCGGTCCGTCTGTGTCAGGTCCAGCCTGGGCGCGGGGCCCAAAATCCGGTCCGGGTGGGTCAGGGCGTACTGGACGGGCAGGAGCATGTCGGGACGCCCGAGCTGGGCCAGGACGGAGCCGTCGACAAACTCCACCAGGCTGTGAACCACGGACTGGGGGTGGACGAGCACGTCCACATTATTGATTCCGAAAAGCCAGTGGGCCTCGATGAGCTCCAGCCCCTTGTTGAAAAGGGTGGCCGAGTCCACGGTTATCTTGGCCCCCATGCTCCAGTTGGGATGCCGGAGGGCCTCCTCGGGTGTTACGTCCGTCAGGTCTTTTCGGTTCAGGAATGGGCCGCCCGAGGCGGTGAGGATGAGCCGGGCGACCTGGCTCCGGGGAAGGCGCGCCTTTGCACGGTCGCCGAGGCACTGCCAGATGGCCGAGTGCTCCGAATCGATGGGAAGCAGCTCCACGCCGTGCTCTTTGACGACCTTGACGAACAGCGAGCCGGCGGCGACCAGGACTTCTTTGTTGGCCAGGGCCACATCCTTGCCGGAGAGGACGGCCTCGTGGGTGGCCTCGAGGGCCACGGAGCCGGAGCTGGCGGCGACGAAGGTGTCAGCCCCGTCCACCCGGGCGAGCTTAATCAGACCCTCGGGACCGGACGCAATTTCGGTTCCGAACTCGGCCGCTTTCTCCGCCAACGCCTCGGCGGCCGGCCCGTCGAAAAGGACGGCCAGGCGCGGTTTGAACTCCTCGATTTGGGCGAAAACATCATCGACCTCGTCCAGGGCCCCCAGGGCGACGACCGGAAGCCCGAGGGAGCGCGCCACGGTGAGCGTCTTGAGCCCGATGGAGCCGGTCGAGCCGAGGATGGAGAGCGTCCGTTTACGCATGGAAATTCAACCCAGGGTGCCTTTCCAGAGCCCGATGTGGTGGAGGATTATCAGAAAGAGGCAGACCGCTGGCATGACCAAAAGAAAGCTGTCCAGCCGGTCCAGGAGGCCGCCGTGTCCGGGGATGACGTTGCCGGTGTCCTTCACCCCCACGTCGCGTTTGAGGGCCGAGACGACCAGGTCGCCCAGAAGGCCCGCCAGCGCGACCACCACCCCCAGGATGAGGATGTACCTTCCCCGGATGCCGGTGTTCAAGAGGAATGCTTCCAGGGCCCAGGCGCCGCCCGCGGCCAGAACGACGCCGGCGACGAGCCCCTCCACGGTCTTTTTCGGTGACAGGTTCGGGGTGAGCTGATGCCGGCCGAGAAGTGAGCCGACGACGTAGGCCCCGGTGTCCGCGATCCAGAGCGCGGCCAGGGTGACCACCAGCAGCGGCCCCCCTTTGGTTCCCTGCCCCACGAGTACCGCCGCCCCCGTCCCCAGTCCCAGGTAGAACGAGGTAAGGACACTGCGGGCGAAGATTTCCAGCGCGCCTTCGTACCGGTGCCGCAAAATCGTGAGCGCGTTGACCAGCACCGCGGCGAGAGACCCTAAGGCCAGGCCCTCGAACCCGCGGAACCAGGCGCCGACCAGGATGACCAGGGCGCCGAGGCCGCTCAAGAAAGGGTCGAGCCCCTTCCCCTTTTCCCGGGTCAGGTTGCGCATCTCGTACACGCCGCCGATGACGCACAGGCCCATCAGGATGACCCAGCGCCAGGTGGCTCCGTACCAGGCGCAGAAGAGAAAAAGACCGACCCAAACAAGGCCCGACAGGGCTCGGACGAGAAAATTAGAGGCTTTTTCTTCCATCACCGCGTTCCGCGCAGGTTAATCGAATTTTTCATCAAAGCCCACTACGCCCCGATAACAAACGTTGACCGTCGGTGGTCGGCGTTATCTCACCGCTCTCCCCACTATCAGCGTTCGATTTCCCCGCCGACGCCGCCGAAGCGCCGCTCCCGCCCCTCGTAGTCCCTGAGCGCCCGGTAGAGCTCCTCCCGGGAAAAATCGGGCCAGAAGACGCCGGTGAGGTAGAGCTCGGCGTAGGCGATTTGCCAGAGCAGGAAATCGGACACGCGCAGCTCGCCCGAGGTCCGAATCAGCAGGTCCACCTCGGGCTGGCCCGCGGTGTAGAGCATTTCGGAGAAGGCGTCCCCGTCCACGGGACCGGCGGGAAGCGTCCCCTCCCTCTCCCCCTCCAGGAGCCGGTTGACCGCGCCCAGAATCTCCTTCCGGCCACCGTAGCTCACCGCCAGGTTGAGGTTGAGCCCGGTGTTCTTCGCCGTCATCTCCTCGTCCTCGCGGACGGCCTCCCGCACCGACTCGGGGAGCATCCCCCGCTCGCCGAGGGCCCGGAAGCGGATGTTGGAGTACATCATCTCGCCGAGCTCGCTTTTGAGGTACTTGACCAACAGGCGCATCAGGGCGTTCACCTCGACCTTGGGACGCTTCCAGTTGTCGAGGCTGAAGGCGTAGAGGGTGAGCGACTCAATTAACAGGTCGCCGCAGGCGCGGGTGATGTCCTTGGCCCGCTCCATGCCGCGGCGGTGGCCGAAGATGCGCGGTTTGCCCCGGGCCGCGGCCCAGCGGCCGTTGCCGTCCATGATTATCGCCACGTGGCGTGGGAGCCGCGTGAAGCGCGGGACTTCGGGCTTTTCGCGCTGGGTGTCGAAACGGGGCACGGGCTTTTTCTCAAGGTTGAGGGTTTACAGTATATCGGTCGAAACGCTGAACTGTCAAGGATGTGTCGGCCCGAGCCGTCCGACGGACACTCCGGGCGCCGACCCGCGGGGACCGCCTTTCGATTGTTGACAGGGCGGCGGGCCACGGGTAGGATGGGGTGAATTTACGTGGACGAAAAGGGCTTTCAACCCCACGAACTTCGGGAGCGCGGATGAAGCGGGGCCTTTTATTTATTCCCCTGACCGTAGCCTCGGTCCTCATCTCCGGCTGCGCCGACGGCACGGACGGCGGCGGAGACGACAACCCCTACGAGGCGGACACCCTGTCGGAAGCCCGGGACATCGCCGCGCCCCTGGCCGAGGATTGGGACGCGGACGCGTTCTGTTTCAATCTAATCGGATTCGCGGTGGATTCCGACGGCGTTCTCTTCGGGCCGCAAACCCTCGCCGGTGAGGATGACAAGTGGTTCTTCCGGTTCAACGCCGGCGGCGACACGGACTTCAACGCCTGTGTGCACTACGACGGCGCCTGCGAGACCTCCGAGGAGAATACGTCCGGGGACTGTCACCCGCTGCCGGATTACTCCGACGGCCACATCAGAAACCTGATGAACACGGCCGACGACGCCTTTCAGGAGAACCTGGGTTCAACGGAGTACCTCTACATGCTGTCCCTCACGGCGCAGGCGAGCCGGAACGCGGCGACGGTGCAGGCGTTCTACGAGGACTATTCGCTCGCCGGGTGGGTGGAGCTGGACGCCGACACGCTGGACATCCTCAATACGTCCTGGTGACGCCTTCTTTACTCGACCGAAGGGCGGCCCGGCCGCCCTTTTATTTTGATGACTTTAGTCTGTTGACGCTGGAGAAAGGGCCTGTAAAATAAAAATATCCTGGGTGTGTATCACAGAAAAGGAGGAGAAATGGCGAA
>CAZNZF010000034.1:0-10647 GCA_964577465.1 uncultured bacterium
TCTGTACTAGTACACATCCGGTTCCTGAGGGCGGTTCTCGAAGCCGCCCTTTTTTTAAGGGTGGTTAGGGTGCGCTGAACTAGTGTCTGGAAGGCGTGTCAAACTGCTCCGGAGGGCGGTTCTCGAAGCCGCCCTTTTTTTAAGGGTGGTTAGGGTGCGCTGAACTAGTGTCTGGAAGGCGTGTCAAACTGCTCCGGAGGGCGGTTCTCGAAGCCGCCCTTTTTACTGCGGGCGGGGTGCGTCTTGGGGCGCGGTGAAGGCCCTGTACCAGCCCATAGCGAAACCGAATGCAACGGGCCCTCCGGGGCCCTTTTCGCAAGCGGCGTAAGTTGAAGTGACGGCTAATCCGTTACAATCGCTCAATCCCTATCGGGAAAGGGCCCTCCGGGCCGCCAGGCATGGCGGAATCCCATCCGCGGCACGACCCTCAGGGCTTCTCCACCCTCAGGCCGGCCGGTTCATGGCGGGTGAGGAAGCCGTCCCGCGCGCCCCGCGGGAGGCGGTGCACCATCCAGCGAAGCAGCCGACGGGCCTCCTTGAGCAGCCTGGAGCGGGAATCGGCGTCCCCCTGACGCTCGGCCAGCCGCGCGGCCAGGTGCAGGCCGCGTCGCAGCTGATCCACGAGACCGCCCTGACCGCTGGCCTTCACGGCGCCCCGGAGGAGCTGCGCCGCGTAATCCGTCTCGTTCTGGATGAAGTAGAACTCGACCAGGGCCAGACGCCCCTCGAGCTGGCCCAGATCCGTCGGCGTGCCCTCGTCCACCGGCTCCAGAAGCTCCTCGGCGGGACCCAGATTGCCCGCCTCCATCTCCACCCGGGCCAGGTAGCCTCTGGCGGTACCCCATTCCGGCAGCGCCACCGGCAGCGGCGACCCGCCCAGGGCCTTTAAAAACTCGGACCGAGCCGTGCCGAAATCTCCCCGCTCCCAGGCGAGACGCCCCCCCAGAAGGGCGGCCAAGTGCTCCGGGGCGCCCTCCAGGCGCTCGAGCATCTCCTCCACCCCGCCCCAATCCCCCAGCTCGAGCCGGGCCATTCCCAAGGTGAAAGAGGCCGACCAGCGCAGCCGGACTGACTCGGATCCCTCGGCGAGCTCCGCGGCCCGACCCGCGTAGTGGGCGGCGCGGCCCAGGTCCCCCCGGTAGCGGTAGGCTGCGGCGAGACCGGTATAGAGCTCGATCTGCAAGGGCGGTAGCGGCCGGTGCTCGATCTCGTCCCGCCCCAGCTTCAGCGCCGCTATGGCCCGGCGGGGTCGGAGGTTCACCAGATACCCCACCGCCAGGGGCACGGCGCTCTGGATGATGCCGAGGGCGTCGGCGCGCTGGAGTGCCAGCCAGCACGAGTTGCGCAGAAGCGTCAGCCCGCGCCGTTCGCGGCCGAGGGAAAGCTGGGTCAGCCCCCGCCCGCGCCCCGCTCTCCACAGGCCGGGGACGTCCCCCGCTCCCAGGGCCTGGCGGTAGAGGGCCAGGTAGGCGTGCTCCGCCTCGGCCAACCTCCCGGCGAGGAACAGGGCCCTCGCGTGGACCTCGCGGACGAACCAGCTCTCGGCGTACTCGAGGCTCCCCGTCCGTTTCGCGAGCTCCCCGCCGAGCTCCAGGGCCTCGCCGAACCGCCCCAGCTCGAGGAGGACCTTCACCCGCTCGGCGCCGCTGCCCAGGGTGAACGGGGGGTCGTCCGAGCAGCTCAGCGCCGCGTCGAAGTACCCCAGCGCCTGCTCGTACCGCCCCTGGTGCGCCGTGGCACGTCCCAGCTCGAGGTACGCCTCGCCCCGCTCCAGCCCCCGGCTCCCCTCGAGGGCGTGGAAAGCCGCGGCCGCCGCCCGTCCGGTTTCCCCCAGCCGGCGGTGCACCTTCGACGACAACAGCTCCACCCGCACCAGGTCGGCGCCCCGGGCGACGGTATGCAGACGGGCCAGCGCCCCCCGGGCCTCAATGAAGCCGCCCAGCTCCACCAGGCGGGTGATGTAATCCAGGCCCCCCCGCACCGCCTTCCCCCGGTCGCTGCCGTAGAGACGGTGGTAGTAGTAAGGGACGTACATCCGGCCCTCGGACTCCAGGAAATCGGCGAGGCGGTCGTGCAGCACCGTGAAGCGGTCGCAGTTATCGCGCAGCGTCCGGGCCATCGAGGTGGTCACGAGGGCGGGGCGGTTCCCCGACCGCATCTGCAACAGGCCCTTCGAGCCGAGCTCGCGGAGCGCTCCGGTCAGTTGCCCCGGGTCGTCCACCAGGGCTCCCAGCTCATCGAGGGTCGGCCTCCACGCGGCCAGGGCCAAAATTTCCGCGGTCGTCCGCGCCGCCAGGCTCAGACCCCGCAGGCGCCGGAAAATCAGCCCCCGTATCTCCCCGGGTACACCGGCCGCCGCGGCCCCGAGCAGGTCCACGTCCCAGGACCCGTGCCACCGGCGCAGTTCCCCCGAGTCGATGAGCTGGCGGAGGGTTTCGGCGATAAACAGGGGGTTGCCGCCGGCCGCCCGGTGGATGAAGTCCGTCAGCCCGCGCGGCGGCGTCTCGCCGAGCATGGATTCGACCAGCTCCGCGACCTGCGCCCCGTCCAGGTCGGCCAGGCGGTACACCCGGCCCGGGGAATTTTCCTCCTCGGTGGAGACGACGATCGGGACCCGCTGGCAGAGCTGCCCGAGCCTCCTCGCCGTCTCCAGGGCGCCCTCGGTGTCGCCGTCGAAGACCACGGCCCGGCCGAGGCGGTCCAGCAGGACCGCGGTCGTCCGCAGAAGCCGCTCGACCTCGCCGTCGGGACCCAGGGCGGGGACGGGCTCCACCCCCCACAGACCGGCCAGGGGCGGCCAACTCCGCGCCAGCACCGGTCCGTACTCCCGACGGAGGCCCGGCTCCACGGCGGTGGAGTGGGCGATTCGGCGGATGAGCTCGCCCAGGGGGTCGCTCGAGGTGCCCAACTCGACGAACCAGACGTCGGCGCCGGCCAACTGGCAGCGATAGCGCAGCTCGCGCAGGAGCCTGCTCTTGCCGGATCCGGCCTCCCCCCCGATGACGACGAGCCCCCCCAACGGCTCGGTCACCTCGCGGAGCACCTCCTCGAACAGGGCGTCGTGACCGACGATACGCGGCGCCAGAAGGAAGCTCTCGGCGGTGGAGGGTGTCTGGTACTCGAAGGACCGCCCGGCCCAGGCGTTTATGGCCCGGATGACCGTGTTGGCGTCCCGGAAGCGCTTGTCCGGCCTCTTCGCCAGCAGGCGGAGGATGAGGTGCTCCAGCGGCTCCGGCAGGCCGGGGACGAGCTCGCCGGGCGGCGGCGGGGATAGGGTCAGGTGGCGGCGGATGACCTCCCGGTGATCGGCGGCGTCGAAGGGGTAGGTGCCGGTGGCCGCGAAGTAGAGGCTCACCCCGAGGGCGTAGAGGTCCACGCGGTGGTCGTAGGCGGCTCCCGAGAGGATTTCCGGCGCCAGGCAGTTGACCGTCCCCGGTGCCGTGCGGCGCAGCTCCGGCTCGTCGCCCTCCTCGCGGTCCGCCAGGCCGAAATCGGTGAGCACCACGCCCTGGGCGCCCTCGACCCCCCCGCGCAGCATGATGTTCTCGGGCTTCAGGTCGTGGTGGATGTACCCCCGGGTGTGGATGTAGTCCAATGCGCGCAGGACGCCGACGGCAATCTCGTAGATGCGGTCCGGCGCGAGCCTGCCGCCCGTTTCGAACAGGTCGGTCCCCTCGACGAGCTCCATGGTGAAGAACGCCCGGCCGTCTTCATCCACCCCGAACTCGTACACCCGGCAGAGGTTGGGGTGAAGCAGGTGGGACAGGGCGGCGAACTCTCCGCGCAGGCTCGACCGAAGGCGGGGGTTTCCGGCGACCTTGTCGGCGCGCAGGAGCTTGAGGGCCCGGGGCTGCCCGTTCTCCACCAGGTCGAGAACCGCGAAGACGCGGCCCATCCCTCCCCGGCCGAGCTCGCGCTGGACCTGGTACCGGCGGGCGATGACCCAGGGTGACGGTTCGGTCATGGCTCGGGGGGTTGAGGGGCGAGGTTAAGGTAGCAGAGAATTTGGCCTTATTCAAGCCGTCACGCCGTCGTCGGTCCGGGAACCTGCGGGGCGGCCGGAGAGGTATATCCTTGCCGGTCCCGAATCGTTCTGCTATCATTCTCCAGGATGCGGCGCGCATCCGGGCCCTCCCGACGTCCCGCCGCCCATCCGCGCGACCGGCCGGGCGGCCGACGGCTGCTCAGGAGAGCGATGAAAAAACCCGCACTACAGGCGAAGGCCGTTCTCTCCGAGGGTTTCCACTCCGCCCTCCTGGGCACCCTCGCCTCCATAGTCTACCTGGCCTACTACCTGGCCGGCCACCTGGTCTTCAAGGGGTCCATCCCGTCATGGGGCGCCGCGGGAAACAACCTGGGCGCGGCGGTGCGCTACTTCACCGCCGCGGGTGCCCTATTCCCGCTCGTGGGTTTCACCTTCACCTTCGTCGCCGGCGCGCTCGGTTCCCTCGTGACCCGGCTGATCGGGTTGGACGAGGAGAAGCGCCGGAGGACGGCCGCCGTCATCACGGCGGGGGTCGTCTTCGCGTATCTGGGGATACCGGTCAACTCAATCGAGCTGCTCGTCACCCCCCTGTCCATCGCGGGGTACGCCGTATCCCTGATTCTGGGTGCGGGATTCGTCTGGCTCGTCTGGCGCCGGGAGAGGCTCACCTCCCTTCTCGCCCGTATAGCCGGTTTCACCCTGGCCGGGTTCGCCGCGCTCTGGCTGGCCTTCAGCTTCCTCTTCCCGCGGTTCTTCGAACCCACACCGGTCAAAGGGGCGTCCGGGATGAACGTCGTCATCGTCCTGTCCGACGCCCACCGCGCCGACGTGAACTCGGTCTACGGCGGCGACGTGCCCACGCCCAACCTGGAGCGGCTGGCCGGGATGGGCGTGACCTACGAGCGCTGCTTCGCCCCCTCGAACTGGACCGTCCCCTCGGTGGTGGGACTGTTCACCGGCCTGGTGCCCGAGGCCAGCGGCATGGACGCCGTCCGCCCCCTGCCGCCTACGCTCGAGTACCTGCCGGAGACCCTCTCGGAGGCCGGTTACCGCACCTGGGCCGTCTTCGCCAACTCGACCATCTCCACCCGTTTCGGGATGTACCGCGGCTTCGATTACTACGCCAACTACGGCGAGCGTTTCTACGGTGGCGGTTTCCTGGAGTACGACTGGGGGCCGGTTATCCTCAACTGGTGCTTCAGGCTCAACTGGCTCCTACACAACGGCCTGTACTACGTCCAGCGCCGGAACTGCCCCGAGGAGGGGCTGGAGATGCTCCGGTCGCTCAACCCCGCCGGGGGTGACTTCGTCTACATTCACCTCCTGGATGCCCACGACCCCTATGTCCCCTACGACCGCTTCTGGGAAGACACCGGCTACGAAGGGCTCTTTAAACGGGACAGCCGCGAAGGCGTCCTGAACAAGTACTCCGACGGCGAGATAACTCCGGCCCAGACCGCGCAGCTCAAGTACCTCTATTCGGGCGAGGTGCGCTTCGTGGACGAGTACGTGGGGCGCGTCCTGGACACGCTCGAGGAGGAGGGGCTCCTGGGCCGCACCGCCGTCGTCTTCACCGCCGACCACGGCGAGGAGTTCGACGAGCACGGCTACTTCCTCCACGGCGAGGTGAACCTGCACCACGAGCTGACGCACGTGCCGCTCATCGTCTTCTGGCCCGGTGTCCTCGAGGGGGGGCGCAGGGTGCCGGAGCCGGTATCCCTCTGCGACGTCCGCCCCACGATTCTAGAGGCGCTCGAGCTCGGGTGCGACGAGGAGGAAATCAACGGCCGCAGTCTTCTGGAACCCATCCCGCCGGACCGTCCCGTTTTCTCCCAGCGGGTGAGCGAGATTCCGGACAACGACAGGCACTCCGACCTGGTGGTGCGGATGCTCCCCGACGGGACCGAGGCGGCGCTCTTCCGGAACCTCGACACGGGCGACAAGGAGCTCTACCTGGACTACCCCGAAAACCCCCGGAACGTGCTCACCGATTACCCGGTCCTGACGGGTGAGCTGGAGGCGTTGCTGGAGGCGTGGCACGCCCGGAACCTCGGGCTCGCCGAGCTTTACGGGACCCGGACGGGGGGCGGCGTCTCCGACCCGGCGATAATGGAAAACCTGCGCGGGATCGGATATCTCCAGTAACGGAAACAGCCGTATGACGCCGCCCACGTCCGGTCCGGAGCCCCGGGTCTTTTTCCGGGAGGCCCTGCGGCCGGCACTCCTCAGCCCTCCGGCCGCCTACGTCCACCCCGCCTTCTTCTACGTAGCGAACTTGGTTTACACCGACTCCGCGGACGAGCGGCACTTCGAAAATGACGCCCCTCGTAAGCGTCTCGGCGCGGTGAGGGCCGGTGGGACCCACCCGGTCTGAAAAGTTGCACCTCTCGGGCCGTCCGCAGTAGAGGTTACCGTGGAAAAAAGGATTCAGCTTGGCAGGATTTGGCGCGGAAGTTTGCGCATGGCGCTTCTGGGTGCGCTGAGCGGTTACATCTTCCTGGTCTGCTCCTGCATCTCCGGCTGGGTCGACACCGGTACATTCCAAGGCTGGAATCCCCTCGTCAACGATTTTTCGGGTGTTGTACGGGCCATCTCCGCGGCCCTCTTCTTCTACCCGGCCGTCGGATTTGTGGTGAACCTGTTCACGGGCGCCCTAACGTACGTTATCACTTCGTTGATGGGGCTCTCCGAGGAGCGCCAGCGGCGGGTCGGTGTAGCCGTCGTCGGGGTCGTCTGTTTCGCCGTTCTGAGCCTCTGCGTACTTTCCACCTGGCTCTTCGCCCGGCCTGTTTTCACCGTGGATGACGTTTTCAAGCTCATCCTGGGCGCCGTCTTTATCTGGGCCGCCTTAAAGTGGAACGCGAAAACAGAACTCATCGCCAGGTTCGCGGGCTGGGCGCTCGCGGGAGCAGCGGTGCTCTGGCTGGCGTTCACCTTCATCTTCACGGACCTGTTCACCGCCGGGAAACCGGAGAACTCACAACCCGGCAAGCCCAACGTGGTGCTTTTCCTCGCCGATGCATACCGAGCCGACGTGAGCGCTCTTTACAACGGGGAGGTTCCCACTCCGAATCTGGAGCGGCTGGCCGCGCACGGGGTTACATTTACGAACTGCTTCTCTCCCTCGAGCTGGACCGAACCCAGTGTGGTGGCCCTCTTCGCGGGATTGGCGCCGGAGGTGAGCGGGATGGACTCCTTCAGCGCAATTCCCGGTAATATTCCGTACCTGCCGGAACAGTTATCCCGCGCGGGCTACCGGACCTGGTGCATGATGGCTAATCCCATACTCAAGCCTGCGTTAGGCTTCAGCCGAGGTTTTGACTTTTACGGCATCTACGACGGTTATTTCTACGGTCAGGGCTTTTTACCGACCTCGAAAAACTCGCTCTACAACTCCATCGCGCTGGTCATTAACATGCTGTTGCGCGAGCTCGATTACGAGCGCCTCGGCAACCTCGGGATAGACGCTTCACTGGAGATGCTGCGCTCACTCAATCCCGACGGCGGGGATTTCGTCTACATCCACCTCTACGACCCCCACGCGCCCTACCGCCCCCCGAAGCGCTTCCTGCCCCAGGACGATTACGCGGGTCCGTACGCCGAGTCGAGCGGAGATTTCCTCGAGCACCCCGACGAGCTGACCGACGCGGACGTGGCGCGGCTCAAGCAGCTGTACGAGGCCGAGGTGCGGCTGGTGGACGAGACGCTCGGCCGGGCGTTGGACGTCCTCGACGACCGGGGCAATAGGGAAAACACGGTTTTCATCTTCCTGGCCGACCACGGGGATGAATTCCGCGAGCACGGCCTCGTCGAGCATTTCCACGTCAACCTGCAGCACGAGCTGACCCACGTTCCCCTGGTCATAAACTGGCCCGGCAATTTCACCGGCGGCGGGAAGTTCACCCAACCCGTAAGTTTGGCCGACGTGTACGCCACGATTCTCGACGGCCTCGGAATCGAATACGATGAAAAGCTGATCGACGGCCGGTCGCTGCTCAGACCGCTACCCGAGGCGAGGCCGGTCTTCGCCCAGCGCTGCATGGATGAAGGGGAAGATAAACGCACCCGCTCCGACTTCGTCGTACGCGATAAAACCGCGCTCTTCGTGAACTACGACGACGACGTCGAGGAACTTTACGTGGACTACTACTCGAACCCGGAGAATGTGGCCGACGATAACCCGGACCTGGTGGCCGAAATGAAGGCGCTCCTCGCCGGATGGCATGAGCGCAACGCGGAGTTGATGGAGCACTACGGGACGGGGGGCGACGCGGGGGCGGTGGACGCGGAACACCTGGAGCAGTTGCGGGCGGTGGGGTACATCCAATGAGGGCTCACTCCGGGGTGCTGCCCGGAGCGCCGTCGGAGACGTATAGGTCATCGTGGTTCGCCAGCCAGCGCGGGGTGTGGCCGTTGCCGCCCTCGCGCGTGTGCATCTCGATGCGGGGCATGGCCAGGCGCTGCTGCAGAAAGGTCGGGTCGGCGGGGCTGGGCGCCGGGTTGTCCCAGGTCACGAAGGCGAGGTCCATCCGGTAGTCCACGCCGTCGAAGCGGCCGGCCTCGACGGCTTCGAAGCTCTCGGGGTCTTTTGGCGTCCGGCCGTAGGGGTAGGCGAAGAAGCGGACGCGCCCCTCGAGCTCCGGGCACAGGTCGTAGAGCGCCGCCTGGCAGAGGCCGATCTGCCGCCGCACCTGGTACGGGTCGCAGTGGCGCAGGTTCACGTGGTCCGCGGTGTGGTTGCCGACCTCGTACCCGTTCTCCACCAGCCACCGGAGCTTTTCCCCCGCCGTGGCCGCGTCGCGGAAGGGGACGACCCACACGCCGGCGTTGAGGAAGAAGGCCGCCGTCCGTCCGAAGTCGGGGTGCTCCCGGGCGAAGGCCTCGATGACGCCCACGGCGCAGTCCGGGTCCAGCGAGCCGTCCGGGAGGAGGCGGAAGTTGTCGGCGTAGCCGTCGTCGAAGGTGAGGACCAGCGGCTTGCGGCCGGCGGGGACGATGAACGTGTCCTCGTAGTAGTCCGAGAGAGAGATTAGGACGAAGCCGGCCTCGTAGAGCTGGAGGAGCTGGTTAAAGAAAACCGCCGGCGGCACGTTGTAGACCGTGTCCAGCGCGGCGGAGACGTGGTGGTACATGAGGATGGGGACGCCCCCGGACTCGTCGGGCTCGGCGGTCAGCGGGGCCTCCGCGGCCGGCGCGGCGGCGGCAAAAATCAAAAAAAGGGCGAGGAGCGCGAGGGGCATCGTCCGCCGGGGCTCGAGTGCGCCCCAAGTATAGCCCGCCGGGACGGTCCGCGACAAACCGGTCATCCCTTTACCTCGGAACCGCGGTCCGCTATAATTTTATCCCCCAAAGGGAGCGGTGAGCGATGTTGGCGGCGATAATCATCTTCTGGACGGCCTTCGGGGCGCTGGGGCTCATCTACTTCGCCTACCCCATTTTTTTGGCGGTCCTGGCGAAAATCATCCGGCGCTCCCCCAAGACCGACCCCGATTACAGGCCCACCTTTACCGTCTTCATCCCCTGCCGCAACGAGGCGGGCAACATCCGGGCGAAAATCGAAAACGTCCTCGCCCTGGATTACCCGGCGGACAGGCTCGAAATTGTCATCGCCGACGACGGCTCCACCGACGGGACCGTCGAGGCCGCCCGCGCCTGTCTGGAGGAGAAGGGCTTCCTGGAGCCGGGGCCGGGACACCCGCGTTTTCGCATCGAGGCCTTCCCCGAGAATAAAGGCAAAACCCGGATGATGAACGAGCTCACGCCGACGTGCCGGGGTGAGGTTATCGTCTACACCGACGCCAACGTGCACTTCGAGCCCGACGCGCTCAAGAATTTCGCCGAGCTCTTCGCCGACCCCGAGGTCGGGTGCGTGAGCGGCAACCTGGTCCAGCGGCCGCCGGAGGGTGAGGAGACCGGCACCGCTTACGGCAACAGCTTCCTGCGGCGCTACGAGGACCGGCTGAAAATCTGGGAGGGGACGGTCGCCACCTGCCTCTTCGTCCAGGGCGGGCACATGGCCCTCCGCCGGGAGCTCTACCGCCCCTCGCCGCCCGAGGTCTCGCCCGACACGCTCCTGGGGGCGGTGGCCTGGGCCGAGGGGAAGCGGACTCTGATGGCCCCGCGGGCGATGGCCTGGGAGCACACGCAGACGCAAATCGAGGGCGGGTTCAGGCGCGAGACCCGGCTGTCCGTCCTGCGGATGAGCGTTTTCCGGCACATCTCCCGCATCCTGCCGTGGCGGAAGTACTTCATCTACAACCTGCACTTCTTCCTGCGCAAGACACTGCGCGAGATGTCGCCCTTCTTCATGCTGGCCATGCTGGGGGCGGGCGTCGCGGCGGCCTTCGCCGGGGGGTTCTACTTTTGGCTGGCGATGGGGCAGGCGCTCTTCTATTTCCTGGCCCTGGTAGGCTGGCTCGGGCACGACCGGCTCCCCGGCGTCCTGTGCGCCCCGTTCTTCATGGTGAGCCTCTTCGCGGCGCAGCTCGTAGGCGTGCTGCGGTACTGGACCGGCCGTCGGGCGGTCACCTGGAAACCGCGCGGCGACTAGGGTTGCCTTGGGGACGCCCTTGGCGGTATAATGCCGCCTGCTGCGGGGCAGTGTCGAGCTTCAAGCTCAATTATTAACGTAGTTTAGTAGAAAGAGTATCGCTCGCGGGGAT
>CAZNZF010000034.1:10747-12208 GCA_964577465.1 uncultured bacterium
GGCGGAGTAGCTCAGCCGGTTAGAGCACACGGCTCATATCCGTGGAGTCAAGGGTTCGAGTCCCTTCTCCGCCACCAAAAAGGAAGCATCCCGGACAGGGATGCTTTTTTTGAACGTCTTCAGTGGTTCAGTAGAGCGCCTTGATTTCGCCCCAGGTGCTGTTCTTCACCCCGGGGTTGGCCTCTGTCGTGAAATCCCAGACGAAGTCCCCGTGGGTTTCGTTGCCGAACATATCGGCCAGTCCGGCCGGGACGGTGCAGGTTATGGTGTCGGCGTAGGGCAGGTCGGAGTCGGGGGTGAAAGTGCAGACGACGTCCAGGGGGTCCGTGTCGTCGATGTGCAGCTCCCCCGATATCGGGCCGGCCGGGGAGGGGCCGCCGACGCCGAGGGCCAGGGCGAAGCCGTGGATGTTCAGCGAGGTGTCCTCCACGGTGAGCTCGATGGTCGCCACGTCCACCCCGGAGATGTCGTCCACCACGTGGAAGGTGATTATCATGCCCACGGGCACGTCCTCGGCTCCGTCCTCGGGGTCCGTGTCGGTCACCTCGGGTGGGAGGTAATCCTCGCCGGGCTCGTCCTCCCAGTAGCACCGGAGCATGAAGTCGCCGTAGGCCGTCGTCGGGGACCAGGAGCCCTGGTAACCGGTCCAGTCGTGCGTTCCGGCCACGGCGTCCACGGCCATAGTGTCGCAGTACGGGTAATTGCCGAACTGCTCTAAGGCGATGTAGAAGGTGCTGGTGGACAGGGCGACGGCGGTGTCGAGCCACTCGAAGTAACCCGGGTCGTCGAATCCCATATACGTCCGGTCGAGGTCCGCGTGTGGATATCCGCCCAGGTCGTCGAAGACGTGCATGTAGCAGCCCTGGTAGGTGTCGTCGGGCCAATCGGGGTAGGTCGCGGCCCCGTAGGCGGTAACCAGGGCCTCGGCGTCGCCGCCGGTTTTATCCTCGTCGAACTTCACGGCCCAGTAGCTGCCGCCGGTGTACCAGCACCAACCCATGATCACTTGGCCGTCGTCCCAGTAGAACTCGTACTCCGTCGGCGGGCCGGGGTGGGCGTCGTAAGCCGGTCCGCCGGAGGAGAGGGCCAGCGGTGAGGCCGCGGCGCACAGGGCGAGGAAGAGCACTATACCGGATATCAGTCTTCTCATGGATTTACTCCCTTTTTTGTGCGTTTTTGAATAAATTGAAGGACGCGTGGTGATTTAAAACGGGAGACCCATCCCGGCAACCCGGAGGGCTCAGGAGTTTACCGGACAGCTCCCCCCGTCTAACGCAGGTTTCAGTACAGCGCCTTCACCCGACCCCAGGTGGTGGCGCTCACCCTGGCCCCCTGGGTCTCGAAGCTCCAGACTTCGTCTTGTCCCATCTCGTTCCCCTCCCTGTCCGCGAGTGTGCCCGGGACGGTGCAGGTGATGGTCTCGCCGTAGGGCAGGTCGGTGTCGGGCGTGAAGGTGCAGAC
>CAZNZF010000034.1:12308-15635 GCA_964577465.1 uncultured bacterium
TGCAGGTGATGGTCTCGCCGTAGGGCAGGTCGGTGTCGGGCGTGAAGGTGCAGACGACGTTCCGGATGTCGGCGTCGTTGATTTCCAGCTCGCCGGAGATTACGCCGGTGGGCGAGGGCCCGTCGGTGCTGAAGGCCAGATTGACGCGCTTGGGGTTCCGGGAGGCGTCCTCGACGGTCAACTCGATGGTTGCCACGTCCACGCCGGAGAGGTCGTCCCACACGTGGAAGACGATTGTCGTATCCACGTGTACGCCAACCTCACCGTCGTCGGGGTTCTGACTACATACGCCGGGCGGAATGATGTCGTATCCCCCGGAATCCCAATAACAACGGAGAAGGAAGTCGCCGTAGGCGGTCGTCGGGGACCAGGAGCCCTGGTAACCGGTCCAGTCGTGCGTCCCGGCCACAGCGTCCACCCCCACCGCGTCGCAAGCAGGGTAGTTGCCGTACTGCTCGAATGCGATGTAAAAAACGCCGTCTGTCAGATAGACGAACGTGTCAACCCACTCGAACAAACCACCCGTGGTGAAGCCCAGGTAGGTCGAATCCAGGTCGGCACCCGGATAGCCACCGAGGTCGTCGAAGGTGTGCATGTAGCAGCCCTGGAATGTCGAATCGGGCCAGCCGGGGTAGGCGACGGCTCCATAGTCTACCACGTCGCCGCGGCCACCGCCGGTCTTGACCTCATCGAATTTCACGGCCCAGTAGCTGCCGCCGGTGAACCAGACCCAGCCGCCGGCCAGAATCCCGTCGTCCCAGTAGAACTCGCTCTCCGACGGCGGGCCGGGGTGGGCGTCGTAAGCCGGTCCGCCGGAGGAGAGGGCCAGCGGTGAGGCCGCGGCGCACAGGGCGAGGAAGAGCACTATACCGGATATCAGTCTTCTCATGGATTTACTCCCTTTTTTGTGCGTTTTTGAATAAATTGAAGGACGCGTGGTGATTTAAAACGGGAGACCCATCCCGGCAACCCGGAGGGCTCAGGAGTTTACCGGACAGCTCCCCCCGTCTAACGCAGGTTTCAGTACAGCGCCTTCACCCGACCCCAGGTGGTGGCGCTCACCCTGGCCCCCTGGGTCTCGAAGCTCCAGACTTCGTCTTGTCCCATCTCGTTCCCCTCCCTGTCCGCGAGTGTGCCCGGGACGGTGCAGGTGATGGTCTCGCCGTAGGGCAGGTCGGTGTCGGGCGTGAAGGTGCAGACTACGTCCCAGATGTCGGCGTCGTCGATTTCCAGCTCGCCGGAGATTACGCTGGTCGGCGAGGGCCCGTCGGTGCTGAAGGCCAGGTTGACGCGCACGGGTCCCCGGGACGTGTCCTCGACGGAGAGCTCGATGGTCGCGATATCCACTCCGGAATATTCGTCCCACACATGGAATACGATGGTCGTATCCACGGGTACGCCCGAATCGCCGTCGTCGGGCTCCCGGCTACCTACATCGGGCGGAATGAAGTCGTATCCCATGGAATCCCAGTAGCAGCGGAGCATGAAGTCGCCGTAGCCCGTCCCCGGGGACCAGGAGCCCTGATAGCCGGTCCAGTCGTGCGTTCCGGCCACAGAATCCACGGCCACCGCGTCGCAAGCAGGGTAGTTGCCGTACTGCTCGAATGCGATGTAAAACACGTCGCTGGTCAGATAAACGAATGTATCAACCCACTCGAACACACCACCCGTGGTGAAGCCCAGATAGGTCGAATCAAGGTCGGCACCCGGATAGCCACCCAAATCGGCGAAGGTGTGCATGTAGCAGCCCTGGAATGTCGAATCGGGCCAGCCGGGGTAGGCGACGGCTCCATAGTCTTCCACGTCGCCGCGGCCACCGCCGGTCTTGACCTCGTCGAACTGCACGGCCCAGTAGTTGCCGCCGGTGAACCAGACCCAGCCGCCGGTCACAATGCCGTCGTCCCAGTAGAACTCCCATCCCGACGGCGGGCCCGGGTGGGCGTCAAAGGCCGGGCCGGTGGTGGATAAGACGTTGACGGCCAGGCATGGCGCGGCGATAAACAGTAAAAACAGACGTTTCATGTTCTCCTCCTTCTCCCACTCGCTTAAATTACTACATTTTATCCCCGGGCGCAAGGTAGGGACGACTGAGGCCACCCCTCTCCCGGATTAGAGAAAAGCCTAGTACAGCGCCTTCACCCGACCCCAGGAAATATCCTCGACGGCGGTCAGCCCGTCGTCCCAGTAGCACCGGAGCATGAAGTCCCCGAACATGGTGGTGGGGGCCCAGGAGCCCTGGTAGCCGGTCCAGTTGTGCGTGCCGGCCGCGCCGTCCACGTAGATTGAATCGCAGTTCGAGTAGCCGCCTATCTGCTCGAAGGCGATGTAGAAGACGCCGGTGGACACGTAAAGAGGGTCGGTCTCGGGGGGCGTCCACTCGTATCCACTGGCTTCGAGGGGGCAGAAGGTGCAGTCCAGCTCACCGCCGGGGTAGCCGCCCAGGTCCGCGAAGGTGTGCATGTAGCAGCCCTGACCTCCATCCGGCCAGCCCGACGAATAGGAGTATACGCCGTAGAGGTCGATAACGCCGGGCTTGCCGCCGGTCTTGCTGTCGTCGAACTGCACGGCCCAGTAGTTGCCGCCGCCGGTGAACCAGCACCATCCGCTGGACATGATGCCGTCGTCCCAGTAGAACTCGTACTCCGTGGGGGGCTGGGGAGGGGCGTTCAGGGGGGCGCCGACTGTCTGCACGGCGTTGGCGGCCAGTGTCGCCACGGCGAGGACCAGAATCCAGAAGAGCTTCTGCATCACTACTCCTTTTCACGATCGTTTCGAAAGGCAGAAGGTAAGAAATACCCTCATATATATTATAATTTCACGGGGCCCATTTTTCCAGGCGACGAAAAAGGCGGCCTAATGGTCGCCCGTTTACATCGCTCGACGAGAATCAGTACAGCGCCTTGATTTCACCCCAGGTGCTGTTTTTCACCCCGGGGGCGTCCTCGGTCGTGAAATCCCAGACGGTATCCTGGCTGGTTTCGTTGCCGTACTCATCGGCCAGGCCGGCGGGAACGGTGCAGGTGATGGTCTCGCCGTAGGGCAGGTCGGAGTCGGGTGTGAAGGTGCAGGTGATGTCCAGGGGGTCCGTGTCGTCGATTTCCAGCTCGCCGGAGATTTCGCCGGTGGGGGTGGGCCCGTCGGTGCTGAAGGCCAGGTTGACGCGCACGGGTCCCCGGGACGCGTCCTCGACGGTGAACTCGATGGTCGCCACGTCCACCCCGGAAACGTCGTCCACGACGTGGAAGACGATTGTCGTGTCCACGGACACGTCAACCTCGCCGTCATCGGGGTCCATGTTGGTTACCTCGGGCGGTTGGAAGTCCTCGA
>CAZNZF010000034.1:15735-17539 GCA_964577465.1 uncultured bacterium
CGCCTATCTGTTCGAAGCCGATGTAGAAAGTGCTCGTGGTCAGACCGACGTTGGTGTCGACCCACTCGAAGGTGCCGCTCCCGGTGAACCCGAGGTAGGTGCTGTCGAGGTTCGCGCCGGGATAGCCCCCGTCGTCTGCGAGCGCGTGCATGTAGCAGCCTTCGTAGGTGTAGCCCGGCCAGTTGGGGTAGGTCACGGCCCCGTAGGAGTAGACCGTGCCGTCGGCGACGCCGCCGGTCTTCTCGTCGTCGAAATCCACAGCCCAGTAGCTGCCGGCGGTGAACCAGACCCAGCCGCCGGCCAGAGACCCGTCGTCCCAGTAGAACTCGCTCTCCGCCGGCGGGCCCGGGTGGGCGTCAAAGGCCGGTCCGGTGGTGGACAGCGTCAGGGGATACGCCGTGGCGCCCATGACCAGCACGACGATGACAAGGAACACCTTTCGCATGACATCCTCCTTTTGCAGTTTAAAGGATGAGTGTATTCCTACGCAGTTTCATAGCACATAAAATGGACACAGGCAAGGTGTTCCCTCCAAGATGCAGCCGGGGGACGTTTTTGCAGGTGCTCTATATTACGGACTGAAATCTTCTAGTACAGCGCCTTGATTTCACCCCAGGTGCTGTTTTTCACCCCGGGGGCGTCCTCGGTCGTGAAATCCCAGACGATGTCGCTGTGGGTTGCGTTGCCCAGCATGTCGGCCAGGCCGGCGGCCACGGTGCAGGTTATGGTGTCGGCGTAGGGCAGGTCCAAGCCGGGGGTGAAGGTGCAGACGACGTCGAGGGGGTCGATGTCGTCGATGTGCAGGTCCCCCGATATCGGGCCGGTCGGGGAGATGCCGCAGACGCCGAGGGCCAGGGCGAGGCTGTGGATGTTCAGCGAGGTGTCCTCCACGGTGAACTCGATGGTATCCACGTCCACCCCGGCGATGTTGTCCACCACGTGGAAGACGATGGTCGTATCCACGGGCACGTCCCCGGCGCCGTCGGCGGGATCCATGCCGGTCACCTCGGGCGGGAGGTAGTCCTCGCCGGGCTCGTCCTCCCAGTAGCAGCGCAGCATGAAGTCGCTGAAAGTTGAAGTGTTGCCCCAGGCGCCCATGTACCCGGTCCAGTTGTGCGTGCCGGCCGCTTCGTCCACGGCCACCGCATCGCAGTCCGAGGATGATCCGATCTGCTCGAAGGCGATGTAGAAAGTGCTCGTGGTCAGACCGACGTTGGTGTCGACCCACTCGAAGGAGCCGGGGTTGGTGAATTCCATGTAGGTGCGGTCGAGGTCCACACCCGGATACCCCGCGTCGTCGCCGAACACGTGCATGTAGCAGCCCTGGTAGGTGGAGTCGGGCCAGTTCGGGTAGGTCACCGCCCCATAGCTGGTGACCACGCCGTTGGCGAATCCGCTGGTCTTCTCGTCGTCGAACTGAACGGCCCAGTAGCTTCCGGTGGTGAACCAGACCCAGGCGCCGGCAATGATCCCGTCGTCCCAGTAGAACTCGGACACCGCCGGAGGGCCGGGGTGGGCGTCGATGGCCGGTCCGGTGGTGGACGTGGTGCGCCACGAGGCCGCGACGCACACGACTAAAACGATGAGGAAAAGAAACGTCTTTCGCATGACATCCTCCTCCCGGAGTCGAATGAAAAAACTAGTCCATTCCAGAAGAATTTATAGCATATTAAATAGATACTGGCAAGATATACCCCGGAAGATGCAGCCGTGCGTTTTTAAACCCGCCCCCTCTCGGAACACCCTCCCAAAAAAGGGCGGCTTCGAGAACCGCCCTCAGGAACCGGATGTGTACTAGTACAGA
>CAZNZF010000035.1:0-3662 GCA_964577465.1 uncultured bacterium
CTCAGCGTTTGCGCCGCGTGCGATACGTTATTCTGATTCTTAACCTCAACCCCCCCATCCCCCCCATCTTGGGGGGGCACAGTCGCGGGGGGAGTTTATTTCAATTACAAAGTCACTGCCGCGTGCGAGGCGTGATACCCCCTTTAACAACCTTCGCCCCCATCGCGGCGGCCCGCAGAGGACTCGTCCTACGGGGCCGCCCTACATCCCCATCCGCACACTCCTGGAAGGCGCCCCTACGGGAAACCTATCCCGATTCCACCCCCACCGCCGGGGGGGTGTTGAAAGACCCCCTCGCCGAGGGGGCCCGATTTTTTCCTGCGGCCGCGGCCCGGCTACTTGGTTATCTTCTTCTTGAGCTTGATTACGCGCGGCTTGGCGAAGTCCTCGCCCATCTCGCAGAGCTCGACGAAGCTGAGCGGCGCCCCGTCGCCCTTGCGGTATCCCCGGGGGATGATGCGCACGAATCCGCCCGTGCGCTCGTCGTAGCGCGGAAGCACCACCTCGAAGAACTTCTTGACGACTTTTTTATCCCCCAGCTCGGCGAAAACGGCCCGCTGCGCCGCCGTGTCCGATGAGCGCGCCCTGGCGAACAGGCTGTCGGCGAACGCCTTGAGCGCCTTGGCCTTGGTCTGCGTCGTCTCGATGCGCTCGTGGCGGACGAGGGACCGGCAGAGATTGCGCAGCAAGGCCCTCCGGTGGGCGGCGGTCCGGTTGAACTGGAAGCCTTCCTTCTTGTGCCGCATTACGAAATCCCGGGAAAAGACGGGGGGCGACCGAGCCTCGGCGGAACCCCTCGCCCGTTTTAATCGCCCAACAGCTCTTTCAGGTCCATCCCGAGGTGCAGGCCGTACTCGGTGAGGAAGGCCTCGATTTCGGCCAGGGACTTCTTGCCGAAGTTGCGGTACTTGAGCATCTCGGACTCGGGCTTGACCACCAGGTCGCCGAGGGTGTGAATGTCGGCGGCGCGCAGGCAGTTCGCGGAGCGCACGGAGAGGTCGAGCTCGGATACCGGGCGGGCCAGGAGCTCCCGTATCCGGTGCCTCTGTTCGTCCTCCCGCTCCTCGGCGGGCGTGCGGCGCGCGTCGGCCGAGCCGATGACGGCGAAGAAGTTGATGAGAATCGCCGCCGCAGTCTCCACGGCGTTGCGCGGACTGACGGAACCGTCGGTGACCACCTCGAGGACCATCTTGTCGAAGTTGGTCATCTGCCCGACGCGGGTCTCCTCGACGTTGAAATTGACCTTGACGACGGGCGTGAAGACGGCGTCGATGGGAATCATGCCGACGTAGTCGTGCTCCGGGGGTAGCTCCACCTCGTGGGAGGTGAGGTATCCGCGCCCGCGCATCAGCACGATGTCCATCTCCAGCTTGCCGTCTGCGTCCAGTCCCGCGATGTAGGCGTCGGGGTTGAGAACCTTGAGCTCGGGCGGCAGGACGAGGTCGGCGCCGGTCACCTCGCCGGGCCCCTTGGCGGCCAGGCTCACCGCGTGGACCTCATCGTCGTCGGAGTCCGCGCTGAACACCAACTGGCGCAGGTTGAGGATGATGTCGGAGACGTCCTCGATGACGCCGGGCAGGGTGTCGTACTCGTGGTCGGCGTTCTCGACGCGCATCGCGACGGGGGCGTAGCCGGTGAGGCTGGACAGCAGGACACGCCGCAGGGCGTTGCCCACCGTGGTGCCGAACCCCGAGGCCAGAGGCTGAATGGTGAACACGGCCCGGTTGCGCTGGGCCTTGTTCTCCTCGATCAGCACCTTGATGTCGGTATCCAGGACCTTGCCGATGATCATGTTCGCCAGAGCCCCGTGGTGGGGTTTTCAAGATTGAGGCGGGTCGGCGACTAGCCGGTCAACCCCCGCCGGTAACCCGATCCGGGACCGGGCGTTAACGCGAGTAAAGCTCGACCACGAACTGCTCGTTGAAGGGCAGGGTGATGTCCTCGCGGTTGGGCATCCGCGTTACTTTCACCTCGAGCTTGGCCTGGTCCACCGCGAGCCAGTCCACTGGCTGAGGCTGGAGGCGCTCGAGGCGGAACTTGACCTGCGGGACGACGCTGGAGGTCTCGCGGATGGAGACCGTGTCCTCGGCCTTGACCCGATAGCTGGGGATGTCCACCTTGTGCCCGTTGACGGCCAGGTGGCCGTGGCGGATATACTGCCGGGCCTGGGCGCGGGTGGCGACGAACCCGGCGCGCTGGAGCACGCTGTCGAGCCGGGTGTCGAGCATAATCAGAAGGGTGTGGCCGGTGATGCCCTTGGCCCGCTCGGCCTTGGTGTAAAAGTTGAAGAACTGCCTCTCGAGCATGCCGTAGGAGCGGCGGATGCGCTGCTTCTCCCGGAGCTGCGTGCCGTAAGGGGTCTGGCGGCGGCGTCTGCCGCGTCCGTGCATGCCCGGCGGGGTCGGACGGCGCTCCACGGCGCACTTGTTGGAATAGCAGCGCTGGCCCTTGAGGAAGAGCTTGACTCCCTCCCGGCGGCACAGTTTGCAACGCGGTCCGGTATACCTGGCCAAGACGCCCCCCTACACCCGGCGCCGCTTCTTGGGGCGGCAGCCGTTGTGCGGAATACTGGTCATGTCGATGACGGCGGTGACGCCGAGACCGGCGGCGGAAAGTGCGCGGATGGCGGATTCACGCCCGGAGCCCGGGCCCTTGATGTGAATCTCGACCTTTCGCATTCCGGCGTCGAGCGCCTTGCGGGCGCAGTTCTCGGCGGTGAGCTGGGCGGCGAAGGGGGTGGACTTCTTCGAGCCCTTGAAGCCCGCGCTGCCCGCGCTGCCCCAGCCTATGACCCGACCGTCGAGGGTGGTGACGCTGACGATGGTGTTGTTGAAGGAGGAGCGGATGCAGATGTACCCCTCCGGGGTGCCCTCGTCGAACTTTATGGACCTGCGGCGGCGCTGACGCTGCATTGACGGCCTTTCAGGGAAATCCACCGACCGGGCGGGAGAATCGCCGATGCTTTTTACTTCTTGCTCTTGGCGCCCACGGTGCGGCGCGGGCCTTTGCGGGTCCGGGCGTTGGTCTTGGTGCGCTGGCCGCGGACGGGCAGGCCCCTCTTGTGGCGCATGCCGCGGTAAGAGTTGATCGCCATGAGCCGCTTGATGTTCATGGCGATCTCGGCCCGCAGCGTCCCCTCGACCCGGTAGCCCTCTTCGATGACCTTGCGGATATTGTTAATCTCGTCGTCGGTGAGGTCCTTGGTATGGGTGTCCACGTCCAGGCCGGCCTTATCGCAGATGGCCTTGGCGACGGTGTCCCCGATGCCGAAGATGTAGGTCAAGCTGACGACGATGCGCTTGTTGCGGGGCAGGTCTATACCGGAGATGCGTGCCATCGTTCTCCTTTTGCCGGGGCACTACTCGCAGCGCTCGTTTTAACCCTGACGCTGCTTGTGGCGGGGGTTCTTGCAGATGACGCGGACGACGCCCCGGCGCTTGATGACCCGGCACTTGTCGCACATGGGCTTTACCGAACTGCGGACCTTCATGACGATTCACTCTTTCAAACGGTGGCTGAATAACGGGACGGTTTCCTATAGCGCCTTAACCGTCCCAGGCTTTTCTTTTTCCACGCACCGGCCCGGTTCAATGAACTTTACAGACCGGCCCCCCAGACGGGCCCCCTTTACCGGCCCCCTTTACGCCTATCAGACCGGCCCC
>CAZNZF010000035.1:3762-8783 GCA_964577465.1 uncultured bacterium
CAGACGGGCCCCCTTTACCGGCCCCCTTTACGCCTATCAGACCGGCCCCCTTGACGGGCCCCCTTGAGTGACCCGCTTTATTTGACCGGCCCCCCAGACGGGCCCCCTTTACCGGCCCCCTTTATTTGAAGCGCCAGGTGATGCGGCCTTTGGTGAGGTCGTAGGGGGTGACCTCGACCCGCACGCGGTCGCCGGGGAGGATGCGCACGAAGTTCATCCGCATCTTCCCGCAGATGTGGGCCAGTATCATCCGGCCGTTCTCAAGCTCCACGCGAAACATGGCGTTTGGCAATGCTTCGGTGACAACTCCCTCGACCTGGATGACCTCTTCTTTTGGCATGTAATGGTGTTTCGCCGGTTGCGAGCGGCAAGTTTAAGACAGCCGGGCGTCGTAAGTCAAGGTTTTTGAGGAAAAGGGAGAAACGCCCCGGCGATTCTCACAGTTCATCCCAGGGCCAGTCCCAAGGGGTGAGGATTTCCGCGCCGTGTTCGCCGACGAAGAGTGTGTACTCGAAATGGGCGCTGCGGCTGCCGTCGTAGGTGACGGCGGTCCAGTTGTCGTCGAGAATCTTGATGGCCATTGTGCCGGCGTTGAGCATGGGCTCGACGGCCAGGGCGTCGCCGAGCCGGATGACGGGTCCGGTGCCGGGGCGGCCGTAGTTGGGAATCTGGGGTCTCTCGTGGAGGCGCTTGCCGATGCCGTGGCCGGTAAAATCGCGCACGACCTGGAAGCCGGCCTCGAAGGCCGTGCGCTGGACGACGGAGCCGATGTCGCCGATGTGGTTCCCCGCGATGCATTGGGCGACGGCCGCCTCGAGGGAGGCGCGGGTGACGCGGATGAGCCGGGCGGAGGGCTCGTCGATTTCGCCCACGGGGATGGTGAGGGCCGCGTCGCCGTGGTAGCCGCCCAGGTACGCGCCGATGTCCACGCTGAGGATATCCCCGGAGACGACGCGCCGGGGGCCGGGGATGCCGTGGACTATCTCGTCGTTCACCGAGGTGCAGACGCTGGCGGGGTAGCCGTTGTAGCCCTTGAAGGAGGGCGTGGCCCCGCGGGAGCGGATGAGCTCCTCGACGCGGGCATCCAGCTCGCCGGTCCGCATGCCGGGGGCCACCGTCCGGACGGCCAGGTTCAGGGCCTCGGCGACGATTGCCCCCGCCGCGGCCATGGCTTCGCGCTTTTTTACGAGGCTCGGGTCCAACAAAATATCCACACTCGTTTCAAATGGAGACAGGGGTTATTTCCGGGGCACCCGGTTAAAACGACACCCCGACCGCCCCGACCCGTTCAACGCCTGTCGAGGGGGGCCAGAATCTCCGCGAGCCGCCGGTAAACCTTATCCGGCTCACCCACGCCGTCCACCCGCACGAGCTTCCCCCGCTCCCGGTAGTAGTCGACGAGGGGGCTGGTCTCGCGGTGGTAGAGCTCCAGCCGGCGGCGGACCGTCGGCTCGTCGTCGTCCGGGCGCGCCACGAGCCTCTCGCCGTCGCGGTCGCAGACGCCCTCCACCTTCGGCGGAACGGTCAGCAGGTTGTACACCGCCCCGCAGACCGGGCAGCTCCGGCGGTTCGAGAGCCGCTGGACGATGACGGCGTCGGGGACCTCGAACAGGACGGCGGCGGTGAGGTTCCTCCCGGCGTGGGCGAGAATCTCCCCGAGGCGCTCGGCCTGGCGGATGTTGCGCGGGTAGCCGTCCAGGAGCATGGAGGGGGCGTTCTCGGCGATTCTTTCCGCCAGTAGCTCCTCCACCGTTTCGTCGTCCACCAGAGCGCCGGATTCGACGACGGCGCGGATGCGGTCGGCGACGGGCGAGTCGGGGCGGGCGAGCTCGGCCCGGATGAGGTCCCCCGTGGAGAGGTGGGCCATCCCGAGTCGCAGCTCGAGGAGCTTGGCGATGGAGCCCTTCCCGGCTCCGGGCGGTCCGAAGAGGACGAGAATCAACCGGCACTCCAAAACGGGTCAAAGGGCCCTTGGGCGTCTTCCCAGGGGCCCCGTCGGTTCAGGTGCGTCGAGGGCATGTTAACGGCGACCGCGGATGCGCCCCTTCTTCAGGAAACCGTCGTAGTGGCGCATGAGCATGTGGCTCTCGATCTGGCGCACGGTGTCCAGCGCCACACCGACCACGATCAGAAGCCCCGTGCCGCCGAAGGTTATGGGCGACTTGAAGATTATCGCCATCACTATCGGCAAGAGGGCGATGACGGCCAGGAATACCGACCCGGCCAGTGTGATGCGGGTCAGGACGCGGTCGATAAAGAGCTCGGTGTTCTTCCCGGGGCGTATGCCGGGGATGAATCCCCCGTACTTCTTCATGTTGTCGGCCAGGTCCGCCGGGTTCAACACGATGGCGGTGTAGAAGTAACTGAAGAAAATTATCAGCCCGCCGTAGATGATCATGTACAGCGGCTTGCCCGGGGCGAGCCATCCGGCGAGTGTCTTGAGCCAATCGGCGTCGGTGAACATCAGGATGGTGTTGGGGAACATGATCAGCGCGCTGGCGAAGATGATCGGGATGACGCCGGCGGTGTTGACGCGCAGGGGAATGTGGGTGGACTGACCCCCGTAGATCTTCCGCCCGACTATTCGCTTGGCGTACTGGACGCGGATTTTGCGCTGCCCCTGCTGGATGAGCACGACCCCGGCCACCACGACCACCATCACCAACAGGGTCACGGCGATGTTGACCAGGTTCGTGTCGCCCGCGCCAACCTTCTCCATGGTCAGTGTCACGTCGGCCGGTATGCGCGCGATGATGCCGATGAAAATGATCAGTGACATCCCGTTACCGATACCCCGCTCGGATATCTGCTCGCCCAGCCACATGATGAATGCGGTGCCCGCGGTCATGGTGATCATGGTCAGGGGTGTGAAGAGCCATCCCATGCTGGGCTCGACGACGGGCACGCCGTTGAAGACCAGGCTCTTGAGCCAGATCTGGATGCCGAAACTCTGCAGGAGCGACAGACCGATGGTGCCGTAGCGGGTGTACTGCGTGATGCGCTTGCGGCCGGCCTCACCCTCCTTCTGGAGCTTCTCGAGGGCGGGCACGACCGCGGTGAGGAGCTGGATGATGATGGAGGCGGAGATGTAGGGCATGATGCCCAGGGCGAAGATGGTGGCCTTGCGGAGGTTGCCGGCGGCGAACATATCGATGAAGCCGAAGAGGCCGCCCTGGGCGTTCTGGTTGAACCAGGCGGACAGGACGCCGGCGTTGACGCCGGGCACGGGGATGTGACCGCCGACGCGGTAGACGAAGAAGATGGCGATGGTGAAGAATATGCGCTGGCGGAGTTCGGGGATGGCCATCATGTTCCGGATGCTGTTGAACACTAGACGACCACCACCTTCCCACCCGCGGCCTCGATTTTCTTTGCGGCTCCGGCGCTGAACGCGTTGGCCCGCACCTCGTAGGCCCCGGTCACCTCGCCGGTCCCCAGAATCTTGACCCGCTGAGCGCTAGGCGCGATGCGGCGCTTGGCCTTCAAGAGCTCGATGTCCACGGTCCCGGTCGCCCCGAGGGCGTCCAGCTCGCCCACGTTCACGTGGTCGAAGCCCTTCTTCTTCTGTCCGACGCGGGACTGGAATCCTCTTTTGGGCAACCGGCGGAAGAACGGCATCTGCCCGCCCTCGAACCCGCGGCGCACGCCGCCGCCCGAGCGCGAGTTCTGGCCGTCCATCCCCCGGCCGCAGTACGTGCCTGAGCCGGAGCCGTTCCCCCGGCCGATCCGCCGCCGCTTTTTCATGTTTCCGGAAACCAGGTCCATGACCGCTCCCGCTTCGAGACGCCCGTCGGACGTCCCGCCCCTCGCCCGCGTCGCGGACTTCCGGGGCGTCGTTACCGATTCGCTATCAGGCCTCCTCCACGCGGACCAGGTGCCGGACGTGGTAGATCATGCCCCGTATCTGGGGCGTGTCGTCGTGAAGGACGGTGCGGCCGATGCGCCCCAGCCCGAGGGTCCGCAGGGTGACCTTGTGCCGGGAAATGGCGCCGATCTGGCTCTTGACCTGGGTGATGGAGAGCTTCTTTTTCTTCTTAGCCATCATTCTCCGCGCCGCCGGCGCTGAAACCGGTCAGCTTCTCCTCCACCGGCTCGGGGGCCTCCTCGGGCTCCTGGCTACCGGGGCGGCTGAAGGTGTAGTACCCGTGGTGCCGCATCGTGGGTCGCTTGCCGCGGCGCTTGGCCACACTGTCGATGCTCATCAGGCTCTCGAGGGCGTCGAAAACGGCGTGCACCACGTTGTGGGGGTTGTTTGTGTTGAGGGTCTTGGTGAGGATGTCGCCGACGCCGGCCACCTCGAGGATGGCGCGCACGGCGCCGCCGGCGATGACGCCGGTGCCGGGCGCAGCCGGTTTCAAGAGCACGCGTCCCGCCCCGGAGTGCCCCACGATGCTGTGGGTGATGGTCGAGCCAATCATGGGGATTTTAACCATGTGCTTCTTGGCGGCCTCGATTCCCTTGCGCACGGAGTCCGGCACCTCGGGGGCCTTGCCCAGGCCCCAGCCCACGCGGCCCTTCTTGTCGCCCACGACGACGAGGGCGTTGAAGGCGAAGCGACGGCCGCCCTTGACCACCTTGGCCACCCGGTTGATCGCGATGACCCGGTCTTCCAGGTCGCCCAGGATTTCCTCGCGCTTCATGAGTCTCCTAGAACTTGAGCCCGGCCTCGCGGGCGGTCTCGGCGAGGGCCTTGACCCGGCCGTGGAACTTGAACCCGCCGCGGTCGAAAACGACGCTCGTGATTTTCTTTTCCCGGGCCCGTTCGGCGATGAGGGCTCCGACCTTGGCCGCCGCCTGACGGTTCGCGGTCGGGGTCGCCCCCTCGGAGCGCAGGTCGAGGGTCGAGGCCGAGACCAGGGTGTGACCGGCCTCGTCGTCGATGAGCTGGACATAGAGGTGCCGGTTCGAGCGGAAGACCGCCATCCGCGGCAGCTCGGCCGTGCCGCGCACGCGCTTGCGGATGTGGAAGTGCCGCCGGAAACGCAGCTTCTGTTTGACTAGCATCTTCTGACTCCGGTCCT
>CAZNZF010000035.1:8883-17478 GCA_964577465.1 uncultured bacterium
CCTACTCTCCCCACCCGACGGCCCCGGAACTTACCGGCCCACCTTACTTGACGGTGGCCTTGCCCGCTTTCTGGCGGACCCACTCGCCGTCGTAGCGGATGCCCTTTCCCTTGTAGGGTTCGGGTGGGCGGATGCGGCGCACTTGGGCCGCGATTTCGCCCACGAGCTGCTTGTCCGGGCCGGAGACGACGATGAGGGTGAAGTCGCCGCGCTGCTCGGTGGAAAAGGAGAGCGTTTCGGGCGGCTCGACCGTCACCGGGTGGCTGAAGCCCACGTTGAGGACGAGGTTTTTGCCCTCGACCTTGGCCCGGTACCCGGTGCCGCGGATTTCCAGCTTTTTCTCGAAGCCCCGGGACACCCCCTCGACCAGGTTGTTGATGAGGCTGCGGCAGAGTCCGTGGCGCGACTTGGACGACTTGGTGTCGTCGGGCCGGGAGACGAGGACTTTGCCCCCCTCGACCTTGGCGGTGATGGGGTCGGTGAGCTCGAGGGAGAGCTCGCCCTTGGGGCCCTTAACGCTCACCCGACGACCGTCCACGGTGACCTGGACCTTGTCGGGGATTTCGATGGGTTTCATGCCGATGCGGCTCATGACGGCTCCTGGTTACCAGACGCGGCAGATCAGCTCTCCGCCGACCCCCTCGCGCCGCGCGGTGTAGTCGGGGAGGACCCCCTTCGAGGTGGACAGCACCGCCACCCCCAGCCCGTTCATCACGTAGGGTATCTTGTCCCGGCGGACGTAGACCCTCAGACCCGGCTTGGAGATTCGCTCGAGGCCCTTGAAGGCCGGCTTCCCGCCCGTGGTGTACTTGAGGTCCACCTGGATGGACCGGTGGGGGCCGCCGTCCTCCGATTCGAGGGCGTAACCGTCGAGGTAGCCCTCCTCGACCAGGAGCTTGACGAGCGCCTCTTTAAAGTTCGAGTGACTGACGCTGACCTGCTTGTGCCCCGCGCGGGCGGCGTTGCGCACGCGGGTGAGAAGGTCGGCGACGGGGTCGGTCATCACCATGAAAAACCTCTACGTGAGGGTGAACGCATCAATCAATCCGAGTTGATTCCGGCCTGCGAATCCTCCCCGGAGGCGCGGATTTTCGAACATGCACACGGCCCATTCGCCGCGCCACGGCCTCCGGACTACCAGCTCGCCTTGGTCACTCCGGGCACCTTGCCCTCGAGGGCGAGCTTCCTGAAGCAGATGCGGCACATGTCGAAGCGTCGGTAGTAGGCGCGGGCCCTTCCGCACAGCGGGCAGCGGTTGTACCGTCGCACCTTGAACTTGGGCTCGCGCTTCGCCTTCTCTACCAAGCAGGTCTTCGCCAACGGGTCTCCTCCTAGCGGCTCGGGCGGCGGAACGGCATCCCGAGCTCGGACAAGAGCGCCTTCCCCTCCTCGTCGGTCCCCGCGGTGGTGCAGATGGTCACCGTGACGCCGGCGATGGAGGCGATGTCGTCGTAATCGATTTCCGGAAAGATGAGCTGCTCGTTCAATCCCAGGTTGAAGTTCCCCCGGCCGTCGAAGGAGCGGTCGGACACGCCGCGGAAGTCGCGGATCTGGGGGATGGCGAAGTTGACCAGGCGGTCGAAGAACTCGTACATGCGGTCGCGGCGGAGCGTCACCTGGCATCCGATGATGAAACCTTCCCGGAGCTTGAACTGGGCGATGGACTTGCGGGCCTTGGTCAGAATCGGCTTCTGGCCGCTGATGGCGGTCAGGTCTGCCACGGCGCCCTCGATGGCCTTGGGGTTGTCCTTGGCCGTCCCGATACCCCGGTTGAGGACGATTTTCTCCAGGCGCGGGACCTGCATGGGGTTGGTGTAGCCGAAGCGCTTGGCGAGGGCCGCCCGGACCTTGGTCTCGTAAACTTCTTTCATCCTGGGGGCCACGGGTCCTCCTAGACGAACTCGGCGCCGCACCGCTTGCAGACGCGGAACCGCTTGCCGTCCACTCGCCTGACGCCCAGCCGGGTGGTCTTCGAGCACTTGGGGCAGACGAACATCACGTTGGAGAGCTCTATGGGGGCCTCTATCTCGATGATTCCGCCCTGGACGTCCTGCTTCGTCTGGCGCTGGTGCTTCTTGGTGAAGTTGAGCCCCTGGACGATGACCTTGGTCGCCTCGAGGTTGATCTTGAGAATCTGACCCCGCTTCTTCTTCGAGGTGTGCTCGGAGCCGGAGATAATCTCCACGGTGTCCCCCTTGCGCAGCCGGGTGACGCGGGCCATCAGAGCACCTCCGGAGCCAGGGATACAATCCGGTTGAACTTCTTCTCGCGCAGCTCGCGGGCCACGGGTCCGAAGACCCGGGTGGCGACGGGCTCGCCGGCATCGTTGACCAGGACCACGGCGTTGTCGTCGAAGCGGATGTAGGAGCCGTCCTTGCGGCGGATTTCCTTCCGGGTGCGCACGACGACGGCCCTCATGACCGTGCCGTTCTTGATGTTGCTCGTGGGCAGCGCCTCCTTGACCGTGACGACGACGGTGTCGCCGACGGTGGCGTAGCGCCGCCGGGAGCCGCCCAGGACTTTGATGCACAGAGCCCGCTTGGCGCCCGAGTTGTCGGTGATGTTGACGACGGTTTCTTGCTGAATCATCTTCCAAACCCCCTGTCGCCGTCGGTCGGCGCTATGCGGGGGACCGTTTCGGGGAGCCGCGCATCGTGTCCCGGCATGGGGCACTCAGGCGTCGCGGCGGTCGTTACCGCTTCGGGCTCCGGGTTGCGGACGCTCTCTTAGAAAATTCCTTCCCCCTAGCCGACGGCCCGCTCGAGGATTTCCACGACGCGCCAGTTCTTCCGCTTGGACAGGGGGCGCGTCTCCTCGATTACGACGAGGTCTCCCGCGTGGCAGGAGTTCTCCTCGTCGTGGGCCATGAACCGGCTGGTGAGGGTCACGGTCTTCTTGTACAGCGGATGGGCCTGGCGGCGCTCGACGACGACCACGACGGTCTTGGCGTGCGCGTCGCGGGCGACCTTACCCGTACGGCGTTTCCGGTTGGCGCCCATCGGTTAACCCCCGCTCTGGGCTGCCCTCTCGCGCTCGGCGAGAAGGGTGTTTATCCGGCTGATGTCCTTGCGCACTAATCGGATGCGGCCCGGGTTCGTCAGCTGCTTCATCTGGAGCTGGAAGCGCAGGTTCATCAGCTCCTCGGAAAGCTCCTGATGACGGCTGATGAGCTCGGCGTCGGTCATCTGGCGCAGATCCTTGACCTTCAATGCGGCTCCTTTACCTCTCCACGAAACGGGTCCGGATGGGCAGCTTGTGCCCGGCGAGGCGCATGGCCTCGAAGGCGACCTCGTAGGGGACGCCGTCGAGCTCGAACATGATCGTTCCGGGCTTGACCACGGCCACCCAACCCTCGGGCGCGCCCTTCCCCGACCCCATGCGGACTTCCTGGGGCTTCTTGGTGTAGGTCTTCTGGGGGAAGATGCGAATCCAGACCTTCCCGCCGCGCTTGACGTGACGGGTGATGGCGATACGGGCGGCCTCTATCTGGTTGCCGGTTATCCAGTGGGGCTCGAGGGCCATCAGCCCGTACTCGCCGAAGCTGATCTCGCACCCGCGGACGGCTTTTCCGCGCATCCGGCGCCGCTGGTGCTTGCGCCACTTGCTCCGCTTGGGGATAAGCATGGCTACTCCTTCTTCTCCCCCCGGCCGGGCCGGTCGGAGCCGCGGGTGTTATCCCTGCGCTGCGGGGGCCGGCGGCGCGGGCGCCGGGCGTCGTCACGGTCGTGCGTCCCCGAGGGGGCGTTGACCGGCTCGCCGGACAGGGTGTCCGAGTCGGGGAGGCGCTCCCCACGGAAGATCCACACCTTCACGCCGATGCGACCGGCGGTGGTGGCGGCCTCGGTGAAGCCGTAGTCGATGTCGGCGCGCAGCGTGTGGAGCGGGACGCGCCCGGCGATGTAGCGCTCGGTGCGGCTCATCTCGGCCCCGCCCAGGCGGCCCGAGCAGATGATTTTTATCCCCTCGGCACCGCGCCGCAGGGCCGACTCCAGCACCTTCTTCATCGCCCGGCGGAAGCCGATGCGCTTCTCGAGCTGGGAGGCCACGTTCTCGGCCACCAAAAGGGCGTTGATTTCGGGGTCGCGCACCTCGTCGATGAGGACCTTGACCGGCTTGCCGATCTTGGCGGCGATGTCGTCCCGGAGCTTGTTCACCTCGGAGCCCTTGCGGCCGATGATGATTCCCGGCCGGCTGCAACGGACGATGACCGTCACCAGGTTGGGCAGGCGCTCGAACTCGATGGAGGAGACCCCCGCGGCGTAGAGCTTCTTCTTGAGCATCACGCGCAGGTGGAGGTCCTCGTGGAGCTGCTTGCTGTACTCCCGGCCCCGGGCGAACCAGCGTGATTCCCAGGGCTTGGAGAACCCCAGCCTGAAACCGATGGGGTGGGTCTTCTGTCCCATGGAGGCGCTACTCCTCTTCCTCGGTGGCCGTTGGGTCGGTCAGGTAAACGAAAACGCGGCTGGTCATCTTGCGTACGCGCCCGAACATGCCCTTGGCCTTGTAGCGGATGCGCTTGAGCGTCGGTCCCTGGTTGACCTGGACCTCGCCGACGATGAGGGCGTCGAGGTCGAGGATGCCGTCGACGTCGTTGGCGGCGGCGTTGGCCAGGGCCGATTTGAGGATTTTGCCCAGGATCGGCGCGGCCCCGGAGTTCATGTGCCGGCAGAGGGCGATGGCCTCGTTGACGTTGCGCCCGCGGACCACGTCGGCCACCCGACGCAGCTTGTAGGGCGAAATGTGGACGAACCTGATGCTCGCTTTCATCGCGTACTCCCCCGCGGGGTCCGGGGTCGGGCTATCCGGGCGGGCAAGGGGTTCAAACCCCTCGTCCCCAGAGCTACTTGAGGGCGGTGGACCGGGCGGATTTGCCGCCGTGGGCGCGGAAGGTGCGTGTCGGCGCGAACTCGCCCAGCTTGTGGCCCACCATCTCCTCGGTGATGTAAATCGGGATGTGCTTGTGTCCGTTGTGGACGGCGATGGTGTGCCGGATGAACTCGGGCGGTATGGTGGAGCGCCGCGCCCAGGTCCTGAGCACCTTGTGTTCGCCCGTCGCGTTGAGCTCGGCGATTTTCGCCAAGAGCTTCGGATCCACGAACGGCCCTTTTTTGACGGATCTAGACAATCTTACTCCGCGTGTCCGTTGAACTTCTGTCGTGGGAACTCGTTATCCGCGCAAGCTCACCGGCGCTTACGCGTTTCTTTACGCTCGTATATGCCTCGCCGCTCTCCCTCAGAATCCGCGGCTGATACCCATCCGACCCTCACCTCGTCCCGACGCTACATGAAATGTTTACCGACCCCCCCAACCAAACACGCCCCCGGCCCCCTCGCCGGCCCCTAGAGCTTGACCTGACCCTTGGCGCGTCCGCCGGCCTGCTTGCCGCGGCGGCGTCCCAGGACCATGTAGCGGTTGGGCCCCTTGCGGGTGCGGAAGCCCTTGGTGGGCTGGCCCCAGGGTGATACGGGGTGGCGTCCGCCGCCGGTCTTTCCCTCGCCGCCGCCGTGGGGATGGTCCACGGGGTTCATGGCGGAGCCGCGGACCTTGGGGCGGCGGCCCATCCAGCGGTTGCGGCCGGCCTTGCCCAGGGAGACACGGTTGTGCTCGGACACCGACACGGTCCCCAGGGTGGCCCGGCAGTCGAGGTGGATGAGCCGTACCTCGCCGGAGGGGAGGCGGATGTGCGCCCAGTCGCCGTCCTTGGCGGCGAGTCGGGCCCAGGCTCCGGCGGAGCGGGCCAACTGGCCGCCCTTACCGGGCTTGAGCTCCACGTTGTGGACCAGATGGCCCAGCGGCATGAAACGCAGCTTCATCGCGTTGCCCGGCTTGACCTCGACCTCTTCACCGGAGATAACGGTGTCGCCGACCTTGAGGCCCTTGGGCTGGATGATGTAGCGCCACTCGCCGTCCAGGTACTTCAAGAGCGCCAGGTTGGCCGAACGGTTGGGGTCGTAGTCTATGCGGGTCACGACCGCGGGGACGCCGTCCTTGGTGCGCTTGAAGTCCACGAGGCGGATTTGGCGCTTGTGCCCGCCGCCGCGGCGGCGCATGGTGACGCGGCCCCGGTTGTTACGGCCGCCCGAGGAGCTCTTGGCCTGCCGCAGCGATTTCGGCGAGCGCTCCTTGGACAGGTCGGGGGTGACCAGCCGGGAGGCATGGCGCACGCCGGCCGAGGTCGGTTTCATCTTTTTGACTGGCATTTTCGTCCTCCCGGGGCAGCACGGCTGCGGGGAGTAGCTTTTTCGGAAACCTTTACGCGGAACGGCTCGGCACTACTCGAAGGCGGCTCAACGGGGCATTCGCGTCCGGCGATTCCAGTTCGTTTAACCCGGCCCGCCGCTGTTTACAGATTAAAATGACTTTTCCCTCGCACCGCGTCATCCCGCTCACCGGCCCCGCCACGCAATCGGCCCACCCGACCGGCCCTAGGCGCTCTCGAAGAGGGCGATGTGCTGGCCCGGGGCCAGGGTGACGATGGCCTTCTTCCACTTGGGCGTGTAGCCCACCTTCATGCGGACCGTGCGCTTCTTGCCGCGGAAGCAGGCGGTGTTCACGCGCAGGACCTTGACCTTGAAGGCCTGCTCCACGGCGCGCTTGATTTCTATTTTGTTCGCGTCGGGGACGACGACGAAGGCGTAACGGTTCTCCTTCTCGCGCTTGATGGCGGCCTTGTCGCCGACCACGGGGCGCAGGAGGATGTCGTAGGGCTCCCTCATCGGACCCACCCCTTGATGTTCTCGGCGAGCCGGAGGGCGGCGGCCTTGGTGAAGACGACCCCGCCGTGCCACATCACCAGGTAGGCGTTGAGGTCGTCCACGCGGGTGGTGCGGCAGCCGGGGATGTTGCGGCTGGCCATCCAGAGCCCGCGGTCGGCCTCGTCGGTGACGAAGAGCGGCTTGGGGGCGGCTTCGAGCTTGGCGAGGATGGACGCCACCTCGCGGGTCTTGCCCTCGGCGAGGGTGAGCTCGTCCACGACCTTGAGGCTGCCGGAGCGGTAGCCGAGGGCCTCGACGAGGGCGCGGCGCTTCATCTTTTTCGGCGTGCGCTGGGTGTAATCGCGGGGCTGGGGCCCGAAGATGATGCCGCCGCCGGTCCACAGGGGGCTGCGGCGGGAGCCGTGCCGGGCCCGGCCGGTCCCCTTCTGGCGCCAGGGCTTGCGTCCGCCGCCGGTGACCATACTACGTGTCTTGGTGGCGGCGGTTCCGCGGCGCCGGTTAGCCATGTACGCCCGCACCACGTTGGAAACGGTGACGGTGACCTCGTCGAGCGCGTCCACGGGGAGCTCGAGCTCGCCCACCTTGGAGCCTTCGCGGTTGAGGACGTCAACGGTAACCATGGTATCCCCTTACTCGACCTTGATTCCGGCGCGGCCGACGCGAACGACGACGCGGCCGCCCTTGGGTCCGGGGACGGCTCCCCGGACGTAGAGGAGATTGTTCTCTGCGTCCAGGCGGACGACGGAGAGGTTGAGCACGGTAAAGCGTACGTGGCCGTAGTGGCCGGGCAACTTCTTGCCCTTCAGGACCCGGCCCGGATAGGCGCAGGCGCCGATGGAGCCGGGCGCGCGGTGGAACTTGGCGCCGTGTGTGGCGGGTCCGCCGCTGAAGCCGTGCCGCTTGATGACGCCGGCGAAGCCGCGGCCCTTGGTCACCCCGCGCACGTCCACCGACAGGACGTCGGCGAAGGTGGTGACGGTGAGCACGTCGCCGATCTTGTGCTCGTCGCCCGGGTCGCAGTGCACCTCGGCCAGCCATCGGGTCGGGGTGAGGCCGTTTTTGGCGAACTGCCCGGCGCGCGGCTTGGTGACCCTGGCCGGGAGGACCTCGCCGTAGCCGAGCTGCAGGGCCTCGTAGCCGTTCACGGCGGCGGAGCGGACCTCGGTGACGGTGCAGGGGCCGACCTCGAGGACGGTGACCGGAACCGCGCGGTCCTCGTCGAAGACCTGCGTCATGCCCAGCTTTCGGCCCAGAAGCTCTCTAACCACGTGCCACCTCGCTTGCGCCCTAGAGCTTTATGTCCACGTCCACCCCGGCGGGGAGGTCGAGGCGCATCAGGGCGTCGGTGGTGTCGCCCGTCGGGTTCAGAATATCCAGCATCCTCTTGTGGATGCGCATCTCGAACTGCTCGCGGGACTTCTTGTCGATGTGGGGCGAGCGGTTGACGGTGAAGCGGTGTATGCGCGTCGGCAGAGGCACCGGTCCGACCACGACGGCTCCGGTGGAGCGCACGGTCTCGACGATGCGCGCCACCGAGCGGTCCAGAAGCCGGTGATCGTACGCCCGCAGGCGGATGCGTATCTTGTCGCTCTTGGCCATAACCCTTCTCTAATCCTCCGGGGTCCGGGCCCCCGGATAGGTCAGCTAAACGGTCGGCAAGCCCTCTCTCCGACCTGCCCCTATGCGGTTTACACAAACCGCCCCTATCTCCGACCAATCCCCCCAACCAGCCCTATCTCCGACCTGCCTTCTCCGATACGAGGGCGATATGCGGTTTACACAAACCGCCCCTATCTCCGACCAGCTCCCTCTTAGCAGCCCATTCCGACCAATCCCCCCAACCAGCCCTATCTCCGACCTGCCTTCTCCGATACGAGG
>CAZNZF010000036.1:0-17089 GCA_964577465.1 uncultured bacterium
TTCCGGTCAATCTCCGCCCAGCTCGAGGCGGGTCGTCTCCAGGCCCAGGCGCCGGAGAATCTGTTCCGCCGCGAGGCCGTCCACCGGCTCGGGCTGGTAATCCTCGTTTATCCTCAAGGGGTGGATGTAGGCCCGACGCGGCTCGTCCCCCCGCAGGAGCACCTCCACCGCCGCCGTCTGGGCGGAGTCGTAGTTCCAGGGCTGGTCGAAGACGTAGTTACCCAGCGAATAGCAGATGAGCCGGCCCCGGTAGATTTCTATGGGCTCCAGGACATGGGGGTGGTGCCCGACGACGATTTTCGCGCCGGCGTCGATGGCCGCGTGGGCGAAATCGCGCTGCAATGCGTTTTCCCGTGTTGCGTACTCGTCGCCGGCGTGGAGGCTGACCACCACCACGTCGGCTTCATTTTCCGCCCGGGCCAGGTCCTCCCGGAGCCGGTCCAGGCCCCAGGCCGAATGGCCCGGCGCGTCGGCGGTCGCGGTCAGGGACTCGGCGGCGGTGTAGGAGCAGAAGGCGACAGTCGGTCCCCGTGTCGTCACGACGGCGGGCCGGTGGGCCTCGGCCAAATTATGCCCCCCGCCGGACGGAGCGATGCCGTGGTCGCGCAGCAGGTCCACCGTATAGGCCATGCCCGCGCGACCCACGTTGCCCGCGTGGTTGTTGGCCACCGAAAGCGCGTCGAAGCCGGCCACCCGGAGCGCCTCCACCTGCTCGGGGCGGAGCTGGAACACGAGGTGGGCCGGGTTCGGGGTCGGTTTTTCGGAGAAGAGCGATTCGAGGTTGGCGAAGGCGACGTCGGCGTTGACGGTCAGGAATAGGTTATTGCGGAAGGGCCAGGCCGTGTCGCCGACCACCTCGGATTTTTCCCGCACCCCCCGCGCCAGCATCACGTCGCCGCAGAGGACGATGCTGGTGGTGGCCGTTTCGGACGGGGGGGCGAGGGCGCCGTAGGTCTGGAGCCCGCGCGGGGGCCGGATGAGCCGCGAGCCGAAAAAAAGCCCGGCCCAAACCAGCGCCGAGACCAGGGCCAGGGCCACCAGGGATACCCACCAGGGCAGGGCCCTTCGGGTCATGGGTTACTCACGGTCGGCTCACTGCGCCAACCGGCGAGAGGCTCGGCGGCGGTGAGGAGGATGCCGCAGGCGGATTTTTTTAAAACTTCAAGTACCCGTTCCCTGTCAGCGATTCCCAAAGGAGCGAGCGCCTGGTCCAGGGCCAGGAAGGCGTGGCCTCGGCCGAGAATTTTTGCCAGGTGCAGGAGCTGGTTCTCGCCCGTGGAGAAGGGGCCCTCCCGGTCGATGAGTTCTTCTATGCCGAGCATGCGGGCGGTTTCCGCGTCGATGTTCGGTGCGCGGCCCAGCGGGTGAGCGGGGAACGGCAGATAACCCACCGGCGCGGTCGTCCGGCCGTCGGGCGGCGGATAAGGCGCGCCGTTCAGGGTCAGGCCGCCCTCGTCGGGGGAGAGGACGCCGGCCAGCAGGCGGCAGAGGGTCGTCCGACCGGAGCCCGGTCCGCCTGCCACGCAGATTCGCTCGCCCGACGCGATTTTCAGGGAATACGCGCCCAGGGGTGCGGGGCCCCGTCCCACCAGGCGCAGCTCAGCCACGGTGCAGCCGTTCGACGGCCTCGAGCACCGCGTCCGTGTCGATGGCTTCCACGCAGGAGGGGTTTATGTCGCAGACGCGCCGGTAGCACGGGGCGCAGTCGAAGTCGGTGACCAGCTTCTCCCCCAGGCCGTAGAGGTCGATTTCCCGGGGGCTGGTGGGCCCGAAGAGGGCCGCGACGGGGGTCCCCACGGCCAGCGCCACGTGCAGCCCCAGGGTGTCGCCGGTGACCACGGCGTCGCACCTCTCCGCCAGGGCGGCGAAGACGAGCAGCGGGTTGTCGCTTCCCCCGGCCAGGGCGTTGGGCGCCTCCGCCAGAATTATCATTTCCCCGGCCTCGGCGGGGCCGCCGAGAATCAGAAAATTCCACCCCGGTCGGAGGGCCATGAGCTCGGCGTAACGGGCGGGCGGCCAGTTCTTGTGGGCGAAAATCCCGCCCGCGCCGATGTTCAGGCCGATGAGCCGCGTGCCGGGGTCCAGGCCCTTTTCCTTCAGCTCCCGCTCCAGGATGTCCGCCGCCGCCCGCCGGTCCTCCTCGGACGGCCGAAGTTCGTACCGCTCGCCCCGGTAATCCAGCCCCAGCGCCTCGGCCAGCAGCTCCTGGTACGAGCGGGTGTTTTTGGTAAATTTCTCGCCGTCGTCCAGCCCCAGCCGCCAGTAGTAGTCCGCCTCCGGGTTGGAGACCCCCAGGGCCCCGCGCCCGTCGTGGGTGAAGCCCCACCGTTTTTCCGCCTCCACCGAGAATGCAAGCCCCGTGGCCGCGGGCTCCTTGTCCAGGACGTACACGGCGTCGAAGCGCCGCCCGCGCAGGCCGACGGCCGTCTCGAGGTCCAGCGGAAGCGCTTTGTCCACCAGCGGCTGGTTCGCCACCAGGTCCAGGGCCCGGGGATGGGTGACCCAGGTGAAAAAGGCGTCGTCGCCGTGACGTCGCCGGAGGGCTGGTAGGAGGGCGACGGTGCGCAGGACGTCGCCCAGGGCGCCCAGCTTGATGACCAAAATTTCCGCGCCGCGCGGGGCGTGGTGCGGGCAATCCGGGCACAGGCGCTTGAACCGGCAGGGCCGGTCGCCCAGATACCAGCGGCAGTCGGTGCTGGCGTACCAGTCGGTCATCTTCCGCCCGCGGGTGAATCGGTGGGGAACGTTACTGGGCCGCCTGGTGCGGGATGTAGGGTGAGAGTCCGTACTTCTCCTGCAGCTCGGCGGCGGTCCCGGCGGCCTCCGTCCGGTCGTGGAACGGCCCGACCCGGACGCGGTACAGCGGCTTTTCGTCGGAGGCCGGGGGCTCGACGACGTAGGCCCGATACCCGTCGGCGCCCAGCTTGTCCGCCAGGCTGCGGGCGTTATCCGCATCGCCGAAGGCCCCCACCTGGACCGAATAGGTCACGTTGCCGCCGGTCGTGACGTTTGTCGTTTCGGTCGGGTGGCCGTCGCCCTCCATGATGTTGACCAGCTCGGGCGGAAGCTCCAGGGGCTGCTCTTCGGGCGCCTCACCCTCGGCCACCTCGCTCGGCATGACGACGAGCTCCCCTTCGCTGGTGTAGAAGACGAGCTCGCGGGTGTTCTCCCCGTCGGGATTCACGTCGGGGGCTTCCTCGAGCACCTCCTGGGCGTCCTCGCCCTCGTGGGTGGCCTTGTCGCAGGTCTGGGTGAGGAGGAAGGTCCCTCCGGCGACGATGATGACCAGGGCCAGAATCATCCCGGTGAAGGCCACCCCGGTCTTCTTCCTCGCGGGCGGCATCGGCTCACCGTACTGGAAATTACCCACGGACGACCTCCTGAACGAATTCGAAATCCGTCGTGCCGAGCCCCAGCCTCTGCGCCTCGACGAGCTGGATCCCCGGGTCCACGTCCCGGTATATATGACGGAATTTATCCCTTCCCGGTTCCGCTCCGTCCGCCTTCGAGCCGGAAATGGCGGGGGCCTCGTTGACCAGCCGCCAGCACGCGGCGTCCACGGCCACCGGGTCGGTGCCGGCCAGGATGCCCAGGTCGGCCACCAGCGGCGGGGCGTTGAAGGGGTAGCAGTCGCAGGCCGGGCTCACGTCGGTGACGAAGTTGACGTGGAACACCTTTCCGCGGAGCGTCCGCGTCAGGGCGAAGGCGTACTCGGCGATGCGCCGCTGCACTTCTTCCGGCGCCCGGTCCCACTTGAAACGGATGGCGTTCTCCGGGCAGGACATGAGGCAGTGGGCGCAGCCGGTGCATTTCGCCTCGAGGATTGCGGCGGTCCCGTCCTCGACGGTTATCGCCTCGGCGGCGCACCACTCCACGCACCGGCCACAACCCGTGCAGCGCTCCGCGTTCACGAAGGGCTTGGACCGGTTGTGCAGGTAGAACTTGCCCGCCTTGGTGGAACAACCCATGCCGAGGTTCTTGAGCGCTCCGCCGAAGCCGGTCAACTCATGGCCCTTGAAGTGGTTCAGGCAGACCAGGGCGTCGGCCCTGGCCACGGCGGCGGCGAGATGCACCGGCGGGTTCCCCTCCACGGGCGACGGCACCGTTACCGCCTCGTCGCCCTTCAGGCCGTCGGCCGGGAGGAAGGGCGCGCCGGTGTTCACGCCGGCGAATCCGTGTCGCTCCGCGGTGCGCATGAGGTCCAGCCCGTTGCGGCGTCGGCCGGTGTACAGCGTGGTCGAGTCGGTCAGGAACGGCTTGCCCCCGAGCTCCCGGACCAGGTCCACCACCGCCTCGGCGTAGGGGGGGCGGATGTAGGCCAGGTTGCCCGGCTCGCCCACGTGGAGCTTCACCGCGACGATGTCGCCCTCGCCGATGACGTCGGCCAGCCCCGCGGCCCGCAGCATCGGGGCGAAGAGGGCCAGGGAGCTTTTACGGCGGCTTTCGGTCAGGCTCAACAGGTGGACGCGGGAGGCCATCCTCACCTCGCTTTTTCGCGATTATAGCGGCAAAGCGGGCCGCTGTAAAGCCTTGACCGCCATATACAAAAGCGGCCGCAGCGGACCGCTCCCCTCGCCGAACAGATGTTCGGGTCACCGCTCGTCTTCGGGCGGAACTTCACTGAGCCAGTCGTAATCCTTCTCTATGCGGAAAAATCCCGGGAATGTCTCGAAATCCTGGAGGTCGTCCTCGGCGGTCTTGCCCAACAGGCCCACCCGGACGAGCTCGAAGACGATTTTGCCGAAATCCAGCGGCTCCTTGACCCCCCACTCGGCGAAGACCTCACCGGCGAGCGGCCCGAAGTGGTTGCGGCCCAGGTCCACCAGCCCGGCGAGGAGCTCCTGCCCCGAGATGTGCCGCGGCTCGGAGAGCCGGCCGACGATGTGCCCCACCGCGGCCAGGACGAAGCGGTAGGCCCGGTGCGAGTATCGCTGGTCGAGGTCGCCGAAGACCTCGTCGAACCTGTCCATGGGCTCAGTCATGCCGGGGTAAGTCTACCCGATGCGCCGACCGGGGGCAAGGGCTTTACCCGAACCAATCACCGAACCAGAGCCGCCCCAGCCGGAAGTGGGAGAACAGCACGAAGACCGCGCTCCAGCCGGTGAGCTGGATGAGCTCGAAGGGGTAGCGGGTGACGGCGTGGAAGTCGGCCATCGCGGTGTGGTCGGCGAACAGGGGCAGAATCGCCGGCAGCGCGTAGTAGAGCGGGTCCCACACCAGTGGGAGCCAGAAGGAGACGGCGATGACGACGAGCCCCGCGCCGACCGCGGCCGGAACCGTCAGGTGCAGCCGGAGGAAATACCCCAGCGCCGTCGTGAACACGAGGGCGGGGATGAGCAGGAGCACCGCGTCCAGAATCATGGCGTAGAAGCTGCCCGTCGCGGCCCAGAGCACGACCCCCGTCGTCAGCGAGAGGGTGAGGAGCGCGGTGAGGGCCAGGACGAGCGCGGCCAGCAGCCGCCCGAAGAGGTACGAGAAGCGGCCCGAGGCGCGGGTGGCGCCGAAATAGGACCACGAAGTACCCCCGGCCTCACCGGCGGCGTCCACCCCGAAGAAGAGCCCCAGAAGAAGGCTTATGGGGAAGTAGGCCAGCGATTGGAGGTTGCGGGTGAGGAGGACGAGCTGCTGGCCCGGGGGGGCCTCGATGAAGCGCCCCGTCAGGGCCAGACCGGAGACCAGGAGCGCGCCGAGCCCGACGAGGTAGGCCAACAGGAGCCGCCGCCGCCGGAGGGCGTCCACGACGCCGTAGGTGAACCAGACCCCTATCATCGGCCACCGTCCAGGTACAGGCACGCGGACGGTCCGAGCAGGACGGGGAGGAGCGTGAAAATATTCTCCCGGAGGCCCGCGTCCAGGCCGGCCAGGGGATTGTCGGCGAGGATTACCACCGGCTCGGAGGCCAGGGCCGTCGCCAGGCCCAGCTTGGCCCGGTCCGGCCCGCTCAGCGTCCCCGACGGCTCGTTATCGCCCGCCAGCCCCAGCGGGGCGAGCAGCCGTTGGGGGTCATACAGCCTCGACCCGCCGGTGCGGGCGGCCAGGAGCAGGGACTCGGCGGGGGTGAGTGAGGGGAAAGCTGGTTCGCCGAGCCAGACGGCGACGCGGTTCCGCGGCGGCGTGTCCCGGACGACGAGGGTGACGGGGGGTGCTGAGCCCGGTACAAATCCTTCGGGGGGCAGGAGCATCCGTCCCCGGTGGCGTCGGGCGGTCAGGACGGCCCGCACGAGGGCGCGGCGCTCGCCCCGGGGCAGGGTGAGGGTGGTGAGGCCGCCGGCCGCGAGCGCCAGGTCGACGGGCTCCTGGGTGGGGCTGGCGACGAAATCCACCAACTGGAAGACGGGCGCGTCGTTCATCAATGCCCGTGGTCCTTGTCCCAGCAGCACTTCTTGTACTTCTTCCCCGAGCCGCAGGGGCAGGGGTCGTTGCGGCCCAGCTTCCTCCCCTCCTCGTCGTGCTTGGTCTGCCGCGGCGTCTTCGTCGAGGAGGGCTGCCCGGCGCCCGGCTCCGGCGTGTTGGCAAAAGACTCCTGCCGCCGGCGGGCCCGCTCCGCGGTCTGCGAGGTGAGGCGGTAACGGAAGAAGCGGGTGACCACCTCGTCGTTGACCATGTCCATCATCTCGCTGAACGCCTCGAAGGCCTCCTTCTTGTACTCGACGAGGGGATCGCGCTGGCCGTAGGAGCGCAGGCCTATGCCCTCCCGCAATGCGTCCAGGGCGCTCAGGTGTTCCTTCCAGGCGGTGTCCAGGTGGGACAGGAGCACGAAGCGCTCCAACAGGTGCATCTGGTCCGGCTCGTACTCGGCCTCGCGCATCTCGTAGGCCTTCTCGATGCCGAAACGCAGGGCATCGTACAGCCCCTCGCGCCCCTTCTCCCGGGCCGTGGCCTCCAGCTCCTCGGGCTTCAACAGGGCGGGGAACGTGGTCATGTACCAGCCGCGCAGGCCGTCCAGGTCCCAGTCATCGGCGGGGAGGTCGTCGGAGGCGATTTCGTCCAGCTTGACCTCGACGGCCTCTTCCATCAGGCCGAGGATGTGGTCCTTGAGCTCGCGCCCCTCGAGGATGCGCCGCCGCAGCTCGTAGATGACCTCGCGCTGCTTGTTGACCACGTCGTCGTAGTCCAGGGTACGCTTGCGGACGCCGAAGTGGTAATCCTCGACGCGTTTCTGGGCCGTGCCGATGGTCTTGGTGATGAGCGGGTGGTAGATGGGCTCCCCCTCCTCGACCCCGGCACGCTCCATGGCCGTGGCGATGCGCTCCGAGCCGAACAGGCGCATCAGGTTGTCCTCCACGGAGAGGTAGAACCTGGAGGAGCCCGAATCGCCCTGGCGCCCCGAGCGGCCGCGGAGCTGCCGGTCGATGCGGCGGGCGTCGTGGCGCTCGGTCCCGATGATGTGTAGGCCGCAGGGGGTGAGCTCGGGGTTTTTGGCGAAGGCGCGCAGGGCGGAGTCTTCCGACGGCGGATTCGCCGGGTCCACCACCAGTCCGCAGGGCATCTTGTACGACCCGCCGGGGGCCTTGGTCGTTCCTGGCTCGCACTGGGCCAGAATCTTCGGGCAGGTGGAGCACTCGTAGGCGTGGATCTCGCCGTCGGCCGTCTCACGGCGGCATTTGATACAGCAGAGCCCCTTCCCGGTCAGGGGGTGGTCCTCGGGGTAGAGGCACCAGACGACGCCGGGCCCGAGCTTGATGTCGGTGCCGCGGCCGGCCATGTTGGTGGCGATGGTCACCCGACCCGCATGGCCCGCCTCGCGGACTATCTCCGCCTCGCTCTGGTGGTTCTTGGCGTTGAGGACGTTGTGCGGGATGTTCTGGCGCTTGAGGAGACGGGAGAGGGTTTCCGAGACGTCCACCGACACGGTGCCCACCAGGACCGGCCGACCGGCCTGACGGATTTTTTCGATTTCCTCGATGACCGCCGCGTACTTCTCCCGCCGGCTCTTGTAGATGAGGTCGTCGTAGTCCACCCGGCGGATCGGCTCGTTGGTGGGGATGACGTTGACCTCGAGCTTGTAGATGTCGCCGAACTCCTGGGCCTCGGTCTCGGCGGTGCCGGTCATCCCGGCGAGCTTTTCGTAGAGCCGGAAGTAGTTCTGCAGGGTGATGGTGGCGAGGGTGATGGTCTCCCGCTCTATCTGCACCCCCTCCTTGGCCTCCAGGGCCTGGTGGAGCCCCTCGGAGTAGCGCCGGCCGGGCATCAGCCGCCCGGTGAACTGGTCCACGATGAGGACCCGGTTGTCCTTGACGACGTAGTCCACGTCGCGCTCGTAGAGCGTGTAGGCCTTGCAGAGCTGGATGATGTTCTGGATTTCCTCCGTGCGCACCGCAGCCTCGTCGATGACCTTCTTGCGGTGCTCCTCGCGCGCCACAGGGTCCATGTCCAGGGCGTCCACCTCTTCGATGAGGGCGTCGATGTCGGGCATGGTGAAGCGTTCGGGCGTGCCGGGGGACAGGGCCTGGCGCCCCTTCTCGGTGAGGTCGGTGGCGAAGGACTTCTCCTCGATGGAGTAGAAGAGCTCCTCCTTGAAATCCGACAGGCCCTTGGAGACCATGAGCTCGTTCTCAACGGATTGGACCTGGCGCTGGACCGACGGGTCTTCCAGAATCTTCAGCAGGCGCCGGTTCTTCGGGGAGCCCAACCGGACGAGCAGCAGCTTTTCGGCCCAGGAACGGTCAGATTCGCCGGTCTCGTCCTTCATCAAGTGGTCGGCCTCGGTCAGCAGCTTCGTTATCAGGGTGTGCTGCTTGCGGGAGAGGTCGCGGACCAGGGGGTTGAGCTTGTCGAAGCGGTGGGTGGACTCCGGGGCGGGCCCGGAGATGATGAGCGGTGTGCGCGCCTCGTCGATGAGCACCGAGTCCACCTCGTCCACGATGGCGAAGTAGAAGCCGCGTTGCACGAGCTGCTCGGGGGTGGTGGCGGTGCCGTTGTCGCGCAGGTAGTCGAAGCCGAACTCGTTGTTGGTGCCGTAGGTGATGTCGCAGGCGTAGGCCGTCCGGCGTTCCGGCGGCTCCATGTCGTGCTGGATGCAGCCCACGGTGAGGCCGAGGGAGTTGTAGACTCCGCCCATCCAGGCCGCGTCGCGTTTCGCCAGGTAGTCGTTGACGGTCACCAGGTGGGCCCCGCGGCCGGTGAGGGCGTTCAGGTAGAGGGGCATGGTGGCCACCAGGGTCTTTCCCTCGCCGGTGGCCATCTCGGTGATGGCGCTGCGGTGCAGGAAAATGGCGCCGATGAGCTGCACGTCGAAGTGCACCATGTCCCAGACCGTTTCGTGCCCCACCACGTCCCAGCTCGCGTGGAATTTTTTGAGCACGTGGCAGGCCGCCTTGACCCCCGCGTAGGCCTCGACGAGGGTGTCTTCGTCCAGCTCCTTTTGCCAGTATTCCTTCTCCTCGACGCCCGATTTGCCGGAGGCATAGCTCGCTGCACTCGGTTCCTTCGCCGCCTCCCACCCCTCCCGCAGACGCTGTTGAAAATCGCGCGTCCGGCGCGTGAGGGCCGCGACCCAGCGGCGCAGCTCGGGATCGGTGAAGTCCTGGGCTATACCGACCAGCTCGGCCTCGGGGTCGGCCTCGGAGTACCAGGCGCGGAAATTGCTGTCCTGCAGATTGACCAGCTCATCGCAGCGGGCGTTTATCCGGTCCACGAGGGGCAGGACGCGCTTGACGTCGCGGCTGAATTTCGTGCCGAAGACCTTCTTTAGAAACCCCATAGGTTGGCGCCTGACCTGATTTTTTACGGAACGGTTCCGTATTTTACGGCGTAGAGTGGCCGGCTGCGGCCACATGCGGGGGGTAAAAACGCCCCCTGAGCGGTAAGAAGTACCCCCACTCACGCGACATCGATAATCGATGAAGCGGAGTAACACGCGGCCGGTAAAAAAGTGTACCATGCTCCATGCAGGTAGAACAAGGTGTACGGTATCACGACTTCCGCGGTTCCCATCGCCGCGGCGGGAGAGGGAGCTTCATCGGTTGACTTTAAACCGGGCTGTGTGTTAGCTTAACCCCAAGTATATCCCCAAGTTGCGATTCCGGTGCCCGGGGGATTTTCAAGGTTATTTCCGCCCAGAGCCTCCCCCGACCGGTCCGGTTCCGGGGAGGGGGTGCGGTAGGGGTTCGATTCTCTCAACGACCGGGCAATCTATGAACTTTACCAACAGGTCGTCTCTTTTTTCCTCTGCGGTTGTCATACTGACCTTCCTCCTGGCGACGTCGGCCCTGGGCGTCACCTCGAAGTGGGTCGCGCGGGCCGACGCCGACATCGAATCCAACCAGGTCGTCGAGTCCAGCCCCTGCCTCGTGGATCTCGACAACGACGGGCATCCCGAGGTCGTCATCGGTTCCGGTGGCGGCCGTGTTTATGCCTACCGCTCGAGCGGCGGCTCCTTCCTCATCTCCTGGTTCGTCCAGACCGGCGGACCCGTTTTCAGCTCGCCGGCCGCGGGAGACATAGACGGGGACGGCCGACCCGAGGTGGTCTTCGGTTCCGAGGACGGCAAGGTGTATGCCGTCGAGAACTCGGGCACCAGCGTCCCGGGCTGGCCCAAGACCACCGGGGGTCCCGTCCGCGGCTCCGCGGTCATCGCGGACCTGGACGACAACGGCATCGCCGACATCTTCATCGCCAGTCAGGACGGCTACCTCTACGGCTGGGACTACCGCGGCTCCGCCCTTCCCGGCTTCCCCTACAACCTGGGCGCCCCCAGCGAGAGCTCCCCCACCGTGGGCGACATAGACGACGACGGCAAGCTGGAGATCATCATCGGCGACGACAACGGCCTCGTCCACGCCCTCAACCACGACGGCACCACCCTGGAGGGCTGGCCCCAGCACACCGATTTCTCCGTGAAGAGCTCGCCGGCCCTGGGCGACATAGACACCGACGGGTACCTGGAAATCGTCGTCGGCAGTTACGACTTCAAGGTTTACGCCTGGAAGCCCGACGGGATGCTCCTGCCGGGCTGGCCGGTGACCACCGAGTACCGCATCTTCCAGTCGTCGCCCGCTTTCGCCGACGTGGACGGGGACGGCGGCGTGGAGGTCGTCATCGCCTCGGGCGACGGGCGGGTGTACGCCTTCAAGCAGGACGGGCGTCTGGTGCCCGGCTTCCCCCTCGAGGCCACCACCATCGACGGCGGCTCCCCCTCACCGATAAAAGGCTCGACCAGCATCGGCGACATCGACGGCAACGGCTACATCGACATCGTCGTCGGCGCCGAGGACGGCGTCATCTACGCCTGGGAGACCACCGGCCTCGAGGTCTCCGGTTTCCCCTGGACCGGGATGCAGGGCTTCCCCATCCGCAGCACACCCGCCATCGGTGACCTGGACGGGAACGGCGCCACCGAGATCGTCTACGGCACGAACTTCGCCGGGAAGATAGAGGACCTCGAGATGGGGGCCGGGTCGTACCGAGTGGCGAACCAGCCCTGGCCCATGTTCCTGAACAACCCCTCCCACGTCACCCTCTTCGGTCACGGCGAGGTGCCCGACGTCAGCATGGACCCCATCGAGGGCGAACAGACCGGCGACATCGTGGTTCACTACCACATCGAGGACCGCCAGAGCGATCTGGTGGACCTCGAGGTGCTGTTCACCGACGATTCGGGGCTCTACTGGCACTACGCCTCGTGCACGGGTCAGGTGGAGGGGCTGTCAAAGAGCCAGTACAACGGCACCCTCACCTGGCACAGCCGGGACGACCTGGACCATTTCGAGGACACCGACATCAAGATAAAGCTCATGCCCAAGGACCAGACGGGCCTGGGGCGCGCCATCGAGTCCTCCATCATCCACCTGGACAACAACGATCCGCCCCGGGTCGTCTTCGAGCCTTTGGAGGGCGAGCAGACCGAGGACGTCTTCATCGACTACCGGCTGGAGGACGACGAGGCGGACGAGCTCTCCTACGTGGCCGAATACTCCATCGACGGCGGCTCCACCTGGCACGAGGCCTGGATCGAGGGCAACACCGACTACATCGACAAGACCCACTACACCGACCAGGTGTGGTGGGACTCTTTCGCCGACCTGCCCAACCAGCACGTGGACAAGTGCCTGTTCTCCATCACCCCGTCGGACCGCGATACCGGCGAGCGGGCCGTCCTGGGGCCCTTCGTCCTGGACAACAACCAGCCGCCGACGATGTACGTGGAGAACCTCACCGGCGAGCAGTACGGCGGTGTGGACATCAACTACGAGGTCATGGACGAAGAGGGCGACCCCTGCTCCCTGGCTTGTTTCTTCTCCCAGGATTTCGGCCAGACCTGGAACGATGCCACGGTGGAGGGCAAGATCGCCGGCGTGCCCTCCTCCCCCGACGGCTCCAAGGGTTTATTGGTCTGGCGTTCCGACAAGGACCTGCCCGCCCTGGACGAGTCCGCCATCCAGTTCCGCATCATCGCCAGCGACCTGGACGAGGGTGAGGAGGACGACACCGTCCCGTTCCAGGTGGACAACAACGCCCCGCCGTCGGCCCGCGTGGTGGACATCACCCAGGAGGTGGAGGACGAGGTTCTGCTGACCTTCTCCATCGACGACATCGAGAACGACATCTGCGACATCGTTCTCGAGTACTCCACCGACGGTGGCTCCACCTGGAGGCCGGCCACGACGAAGGAGTCCATCGAACCGCTGGACAAGTCCCTCGTCCGCGGCTACGACTCGGCGCTGCCGAACCTGACCGTCACCTGGCTCTCGGTCACGGACGCCGACGAGGTGGATTCACCGCAGACGATGCTCCGCCTGACGGCCCAGGACAACGACGTCAGCGAGAAGCCGTCCACCACCCTGGCCTTCCGTCTGGACAACGACGCCACACCGACCCTCGTGGTGGACAACGTCACCACGGAGTCCACCGGCGATATTCCGATCAGCTACGCCCTGGACGACCGCGAGCACGACACCTTGGCGATTAACGCCGAGTGGTCCGACGACGGCGGCGCCACCTTCAAGCCGGCCGCGGTGACCGGTAAGACCACCGGGATAGGGCCCGACGCGTACCGCGGCGAGATAACCTGGAACTCCGCCCGCGACTTCGACGGCCGCGACCAGCAGAACATCGTCTTCCGGCTAACCGTCAGCGACAACGACATCGGCGACTCCGCCCAGACCGGTGCGTTCTGGGTGGACAACTCCGAGCCGCCGTCGGTCATGCTCACCGCCATCACCCAAGAGGTGACCGCCGATATACCCGTCAGCTACAAGCTCGCCGACCGCGAGGGGGATCCGCTGTCCATCGTCTGCGAGTACTCCGACGACGGCGGCGCGACCTACAAGCCGGCGACGGTTACCGGGCAGACAACGAGCATCCCTTCCTCCGCCTACGCGGGCACCATCGTGTGGAACTCGGCCTCCGACACGACCGGCACCGACCAGACCGACATCCACTTCCGTATCCGGCCCTTCGACAACGACGAGGGCACGAGCGGCTCCATCGGCGCCTTCCAGGTGGACAACAGCTTCGAGCCCACCATCAAAATCGCCACGGTGCTCGAGGGCGAGCAGACCGACGACATCGCCTTCGATTACACCCTGGCCGACGTTGAAGGCGACACGCTTTCCCTGACGGCCGAGTACTCCCAGGACGGCGGCAATTACTGGGAGCCCGCCACCACCACGGGCCAGTTGACCAAGCTGACGCCGGAGCTCTACCACGGCCGCGTGGTCTGGAATTCGAAGACCGACCTGCTGGGTGCCGACCTCAACACCCTGGTCTTCCGGCTGACCCCGGCGGACAACGACCCGGGCGAGGAGTCTAGGGTCGGACCGTTCCACCTCGACAACAACGCCGTCCCGAGCGCCACGCTCGACCCCGTTCAGGGCGAGCAGGAGGGTGACGTCGTCATCCGCTACTCCCTCTTCGACGACGAGGGCGACATTTCGGCCATCCTGCCCGAGTACTCCACCGACGGCGGCACCACGTGGAAGGAGGCCACCACCAAGGGCCTTACAGTCGCCGCCTACACCGGCGAGCTCGTCTGGGAATCGGTGGCGGACATGGACGGCCTGGACTCGACCCAGGTGGTATTCCGCATCACCCCCGAGGACAACGATACGGGCCAGCCGGGCGTCACGCCGGCCTTCCAGGTGGACAACAACCACGTGCCAAAGGTCAACGTCGCCGATTACACGCGCGAGGAGACGGGCGACATTCAGGTGGTTTACAACGTCAACGACCGGGAGAACGACTACGTGAAGCTGATGGTGGAGTACTCGCTGGACGGCGGCGCCACCTTCAAGCCGGCCACGGTCACCGGCAAGACCGAGGGCGTCGGGCCCACCCCCTACGAGGGGAGCCTCGTCTGGAATTCGGTCTCCGACATCCCCGGCGTGGATTGCAGCCAGGTCGTCCTGCGCATCACCCCGTCGGACAACGACGTGGGAGAGAGCGGCCAGAACAAGCCCTTCCAGGTGGACAACTCCTCCGAGCCCTCCGTCACCATCGCGGCCATCACCGAGGAGCAGTCCGCCGACGTGGTCGTTTCCTACACCCTGTCCGACGTGGAGGGCGACCCGCTGTCCATCGTCTGCGAATACTCGCCCGACGGCGGCAAGACCTGGAACCCGGCCACGGTCATCGGCGCCGTGGAGGCCATACCCAAGTCGGCCTACGCGGGACGCATCACCTGGCAGTCCGCCGTGGACATGGACCGGGTGGACGATTTCCAGACCCACTTCCGTCTGCGGCCCTTCGACAACGACGAGGGCACCTCCTTCGAAATCGGCCCGTTCCAGGTGGACAACTCCGACGTGCCGTCCGTCACCGTCGTCACCCCCTCGGGCGAGCAGTCCAAGGACGTGACCATCGCGTACCAGATTTCGGACCGCGAGGGCGACCCGATTTCCCTGAATCCCGAGTACAGCCGCGACGGCGGGAAGACCTGGCAGCCGGCCACGGTGTCCGGGAAGACGGAGGCCATCGCCTCGTCCGGCTACACCGGCTCCCTGGTGTGGAACTCGAAGTCCGACACGGACCAGCTCGACATTTTCGAGGTCCAGTTCCGCCTGACCCCCTCGGACAACGACACGGGCGAGCCCTACGCCACCTCGACCTTCCAGGTGGACAACTCCGACGCCCCGACGGTGGCCCTCACTCCCATAACCGAGGAGCAGAGCGGCTACGTGAAGGTCGAGTACCGGATTTCCGACCGTGAGGGCGATCCCGTCACCCTGGTTCCCGAGTGGTCCTCCGACGGCGGGACGACCTGGAATGTGGCCACCATCACCGCCCTGGCCGACATCGGCCAGCCCAGCGGTATCCAGCCCGCCGATTACGCGGGCAGCCTGGAGTGGAACTCCAAGCACGACACCGACATGGTGGACCTGGCGTCGGTCACCATCCGCCTCACCCCTTCGGACAACGACACGGGCGAGCCGATGGTGACCGGACCCTTCCGCCTGGACAACTCCGACGTACCGACCATCGTCCTGGTGACCCCAGAGGGCGAGCAGACGGCCGATGTCCTCATTCCGTATAAAATCTCGGACCGCGAAGGCGACCCGATTGCCCTCAAGCCCGAGTTCAGCCGCGACCGCGGCAAGACCTGGGAGCCGGCGACGGTTACGGGCCACACCGAGGCCATCGCCGCGCTCGACTACTCGTCCTCCCTGGTGTGGAACTCGAAGTCCGACACGGACATGCTGGACCTCTTCGAGGTGCAGTTCCGGCTGACGCCCTCCGACAACGACACCGGCGAGCCGGTTTCCACGGGCGTCTTCCAGGTGGACAACTCCGACGAACCGTCCGTCGTCCTCACCGACATCACCACCGAGCAGACCAACGACGTCACCATCGCCTACAAGATATCGGACCGCGAGGGCGACCCGGTGAGCCTGACGCCCGAGTACTCCATCGACGGCGGCGTGACCTGGAAGGAGGCCGTGGTCACCGGCACCATCACCAAGATACCGGCCGCCTCCTACACGGGCAGCCTGGTGTGGAACTCCAAGTCCAACATCGACACCCTGGACTCGACCACCGTCGTCTTCCGCCTGACCCCGGCGGACAACGACACCGGCGCGCCCGACCAGACGGCGCCCTTCCAGGTGGACAACTCCGACCCGCCGAGCATCCAACTGACAGACATCACCACGGAGCAGACCAAGGACGTCACCGTCGCGTACCAGATCAGCGACCGCGAGGGTGACCCCGTGAGCCTGACCTGCGAGTACTCCCCGGACGGCGGCGCCACCTGGAAACCGGCCGCCGTCACCGGGCAGACCACCGCCATCGCCTCCTCGGGCTACGCGGGGACCATCGTGTGGAACTCGGCCGTCGACGTGGACAAGCTGGACCTCTTCCAGGTGCAGTTCCGCATCACCCCCGCCGACAACGACGTGGGCGAGCTCGACACGACCGCGAACTTCCAGGTGGACAACTCCGACCCGCCGTCGGTCGCCCTGGGCGCCGTGGAGGCCGAAGTCTCCGGCGACATCACCATCCCCTACACCCTCTCCGACCGCGAGGGGGACCCGCTCGACATCCAGTGCGAGTTCTCCATCGACGGCGGGGATACCTGGCGGGCGGCGACGGTGAAGAACGCCACGGATAAGCTGACCGGTGCCGCTTACTCCGGCAACGTGGTGTGGGATTCGTTCACGGACCTCTTCGGTGTGGACGCCGAGGATGTCGTCTTCCGCGTCACACCGTCGGATAACGACGTTGGGGAAGCGGCTACGGTGAGATAACCGGCCCGGTGAATTTCGGTAGCCCACGTTAGATTTCAAGCGGCCGCCCCTCCGGCCCCGACAGGGGCGGTCCGTTAGCGTATGGGGAGCAATTTTCGTTACCTTTAAGGGGATGCCATGAGGGCCAGATATTTGTTGATCGTTCTCCTCCTGCTGTCGGCGGCTTCGGCCTTCCGGGTGGATAACAACGAACCGCCGACCATCGTGCTCACGGACATCACGACGGAGCAGACGGCGGACGTCACCATCGCGTACCAGATTTCAGACCGCGAGGGCGACCCGATCAGCATCGAGCCGGAGTTCAGCCGGGACTCGGGGGCCACGTGGGAGCCGGCGACGGTGACCGGCCAGACGGAGGCCATCGCGCCTTCGGGCTACGACTCGACGCTTACCTGGAACTCCAAGAG
>CAZNZF010000037.1:0-16913 GCA_964577465.1 uncultured bacterium
GGGGACTTTAGTCCCCGCCGCTTCCTGCGATGACGTAGGGGAGGGTCTCCTGACCCTCCCGTTTTTCCTCTACCCCTCGCGGGGGGGTTGACCCCCGTCCGGGGGTCGGTCTCTCCCGTCGGAGGAACGATTACCCCCGCCGGATGAACGATCTCTGCTGCCGGAGGAACGATTACCACCCCCCGAAGAACGATCTCTGCCATCCGAGGGACGGTTACCCCTTCCCGAGGAACGGTTTCCGCCGCCCTGGGAACGGTTTCCGCCGCCTTGGGAACGGTCGCCGCCCGAATCCGGCCGCTTCCGCCGGTGCCTCTGCCGCGGACGGTCGTCATTGCGGGTCTGGAGCCGGACGTGCGGCCGGTCGACGTTCTCCTCCACGGTCAGGGCGAAGAAGGCCAGGTAGAGCTCGTGGTAGTAGACGCCGACCAGGCTCAGGTAGCTCCAGACGAAGCCGAGGAACAGCAGGAGGGACAGCGCCAGTTCCACGATGCGCAGCGGGGTGAAGTCCAGTCCCGACGTGAGAATCCACGCCAGCCGGGCGAGCGCGTATAGCAGGAACAGGCCGGCGAGGTTCATCCGCATCTGCCCCCCCGCCTCCAGCCGCTCCAGACGGCGGTGGACCTCGGAGGAGTGCTCGGCCAGGGCCGACAGGCACAGCCCGTCGCGCAGCTCGTCGTTGGCGGTCTCGTACTTGAAGTAGGTGCGGAAGGCGTTGGCGAAGCTCTGGGGGAAGTTGCGGTCGAGGGAATGCCCGGCGCCGTGCGCCAGCTTCACCCGGAGCAGCCCCGCCTCGCGGCTCGCGCGTTCCAGGAAGAAGCTGCCCGGTATCCGTCCGAAGAAGGCCCGCTGGAACAGCCGGCCGAACCAGCCGAAGACGGTGGACAACAGAAGTCCCGCGGTCAGGGCCAGGACGAGGAACACCAGCGCGCCGGTGACGCCGAATCCGTGCACCCCGAACAGGGCGAGAAGATTGATTTCCACGCGCCAGGTCGCCAGCACGGCCAGGGCGCCCGGCACGACCATGGCCAAGAGCCCGTAGCGGTTGAAACTGTAGTGGTTCATCGAAAACCTCGCTGGGGGTCGGAAAGCTCAGACCCCCCAAAAAGTGATGTGTACGCCCACCCCGCCCTGTCCGGGGCTAGAGGATGTACCGGGAGAGGTCCTCGTCCTTGGCGAGGTCCTCCAGCTTCTCGTCGATGTATGCGGGCGTGACGGTGAGCTTGGTGTCCCGGTCGAGATCGGCGGCCTCGAAGGAGGCCTCTTCCAGCAGGGCCTCGAGGACCGTGTGGAGCCTTCGGGCGCCGATGTCCTGGGTGTGGGTGTTTATGTACTCGGCGAGCTCGGCCAGGCGCTCGACGGCGCCGGGCGCGAACTCCAGCCGGAGGCGTTCCGTGCCCAGAAGCGACTGGTACTGCTTTACCAGCGCGTTCTTCGGCTCGGTGAGGATGCGGGTGAAGTCCTCCTTCGTCAGGGAGTTGAGCTTGACCCGGATGGGGAAGCGGCCCTGGAGCTCGGGCATGAGGTCCGACGGCTTTTTTTGGCTGAAGGCCCCGGCGGCGATGAACAGGACATGGTCCGTGTGTACCAGGCCGTACTTCGTTTTGACCGTCGTGCCCTCCACCAGGGGCAGCAGGTCGCGCTGGACGCCCTCCCGGGATACGTCGGGACCGTGGGTCGAGCCGCCGGAAACGATTTTATCCAGCTCGTCCAGAAAAACTATGCCGGTGGTCTCGGTGCGGGCCAGGGCCTCCCGGGTGACCTTCTCCTGGTCCATGAGGCGTTCGGCCTCCTCGTTCACCAGGGCGCGGCGGGCCTCGGAGACCTTCAACCGGACGCGCTTTTTCTTCTTGGGGAAGAGTCCCGAGAGCATGTCGCCCAGGTCGAGGCCCATGCCCTCCAGGCCCGCGCCGGAGAAGGCGGAGAGCACCGGATTGTCCGAGCTCGACACGCTCACCTCCACCTCGCGGTCCTCCAGCTCCCCGGCGTGGAGCATCCCGCGCATCTTCTCCACGCTGCGCTCGTGGTGGGCCAGGGCTTCCTGGTACTCCTGGCGCTCCTCCTCGGACGCCCCCGGACCGGGCTGCACGGGCGGTCGGGGCAGGAGCAGCTCGAGGAGTTTCTCCTCGGCCCGTTTTTCGGCCAGCTCGGCGACGCGGGCGCGCTCCTCCTCGCGCACCATGTTCATCGCGATGTCGGTCAGGTCGCGGACGATGGACTCCACGTCCCGGCCCACGTAGCCGACCTCGGTGAACTTGGAGGCCTCCACCTTGACGAAGGGGGCGCCGACCAGGCGGGCCAGCCGGCGGGCTATCTCCGTCTTGCCCACCCCGGTGGGGCCGATGAGGATGATGTTCTTGGGGGTGATTTCGAAGGCGATTTCGGGCGGGAGCCGGAGCCGCCGCCAGCGGTTCCGCAGGGACACCGCCACCGCGCGCTTGGCGTCGTCCTGACCCACGATGTAGCGGTCCAGCTCGGTCACGATGCGTCGGGGCGTGAGCTCATCGGAGCTCAGCCGCTTTTCTTCCGGCTCCAGGGGCATCAGTTTATTTTCCATCGCCCAGCTCCCGCTGTAGTTCCCCGTCGTCGGAGCGGACCTTCGCCCGTTGGGTCTCGCGGTGCGCGGCGAGCCCGGACGCCAGTTCTTCATCCGACAGCGCCAGGCACTCCACGGCGAAGAGGGCGGCGTTCTGCGCCCCGGCCCGTCCCACGGCGAATACGGCCACCGGAATCCCCCCCGGCATCTGGACGCTCGCCAGGATCGCGTCCAGCCCCCCCAGGCCGCCGGACTCCAGGGGGACGGCCAGGACCGGCCTCGTCGTGAGAGCGGCCACGGCCCCGGCGAGGTGGGCCGCCATCCCCGCCCCGCAGATGAAAACCTCGACGCCCCCGGATTCCGCCTCGGCGACGAACCGGACGACCTCCTCGGGCGTGCGGTGGGCCGAGAGGACGCGCCCGGTGAACCCGACGCCGAATTCGGTGAGAATCTCGAAGGCGGCGTCCATCACCGGCTTGTCCGAGGCCGAGCCCATCAGCACGGCCACCTTCTTCCCGTTTTTTTCGTTCACCGCGCCTCCGAAATGTTCTCCTAGCCCGTCGAATTCTTCGTCCGGTTCAGCTCGTGCCAGGCGATGTCCTTGCGCAGGGTCTTCCCCTTGAACCGGATTTTCTCGGCCCGCTGGTAGGCGTTGTGCACCGCGGCCCGGATGGTGGCCCCCATGCCGGTCACACCGAGCACGCGCCCCCCGTCGGTGACGGTCTTCCCCTCGCTCACCCGCGTCCCGGAGTGGAAGACGACGCTGACGTAATCGTCGGGGCCGATGCCCGTAATCTCGTGCCCGGTCTGGATGCGGCCCGGGTAGCCCTCGCTGGCCAGGACGACGCAGGCCGCCTTCTTCTTTGTCAGGTTCACCTGTTTCACGGGCAGGTGCCCGGTGGCGGCCGCGTAGATGAGCATCAGGAGGTCGTCGGCTATCCGGGGGACGATGGCCTGGGTCTCCGGGTCGCCGAAGCGGCAGTTGTACTCGATGATGTGCGGCCCGTCCTGTGTCAGCATCAATCCGGCGTAGAGCATCCCGGAGAAGGGGGCGCCCACCGCCGCCATGCCCCTCAGCGTCGGCTCCACCACCGTGCGCATGACGTGCTCCACCAGCTCGTCGGTCACGATGGACACCGGCGAATAGGCCCCCATGCCCCCCGTGTTCGGCCCGGTATCACCCTCGCCGATGCGCTTGTAATCCTGGGCGCCGGCGAGTACGCAGGTCCCCCCGCTCCCGTCGGCCAGCACGAAGAGCGACACCTCCTCGCCGTGCAGGAACTGTTCGATGACGACGGTCTTGCCGGCCTGGCCGAAGGAGCCGGTGTGGAGCATGGCGTCCAGGGCCTTTTCGAGCTTGGCCGGCGTCTCGCAGATGAGCGCGCCCTTGCCCCCGGCCAGCCCGTCGGCCTTGACCACCAGCGGGAGACGGTGCGTGGTGCCGTAGTTCCAGGCGGCGTTGAAATCGTCGAAGACGCCGAAGCCCGCCGTGGGCACCCCGACGGACGCCATGAGCTCCTTGGCGAAGGCCTTGGAGGACTCGATGCGCGCGGCCGCCTGGGTCGGGCCGAAGATGGTGAGCCCGGCGCGGCCGAACTCGTCCACTATGCCGCCGTCGAGGGGGACCTCCGGCCCGACGATGGTGAGGTCTATGGCCGCCCCGCGGGCGAAATCGACCAGCGTGCCGATTTCGTCGCCCGGGAGGGGCGGAATCTCGGCGATGCCGGCTATGCCAGCGTTTCCGGGGTAGGCGTAGAGCTTTTCGAGCCGGGGGGAACGGGAGCAACCCCAGGCTAGGGCGTGCTCGCGGCCGCCGCCGCCGACGATGAAGACGCGCATTATGCCGCCTCATGTCCCCTCCCCCCTTTGGGGGGAGGGCCAGGGAGGGGGGTTCAATGCCTGAAATGCCGCGTGCCGGTGAAGACCATGGCCGCGCCGGCCCTGTCCGCCGCCTCGATGGCGGCCTCGTCGCCCTTGGAGCCGCCGGGCTGGATGATGGCGGTGACGCCTTTGTCCGTCAGGGTTTCCACGCCGTCGGGCATGGGGAAGAAGGCGTCCGAAGCGGCCACGGAGCCCCGGGTCCGTCCCTCGGCCTTGCGCACGGCGATGACGGCTGAGTCCACGCGGCTCATCTGCCCGGCGCCCACGCCGACCAGCCAACACGCGCCGTCGGGCTCCCGGCGGGCCAGGACGACGGCGTTGCTCTTGACGTGCTTGACCGCGCGCCAGGCGAACTTGAGCGCCGCCCATTCCTCCTCGGTCGGGGCCCGCTTCGTCACCACGCGATGTTCGCTTGCGGTCTCGTCGTCCACGCCCTGGAGGAGCAGGCCGCCGGGGATGAAGCGCCCCTCGAGCCCGGTGGGCGGCTCGGGCGGTCCCAGGGCGATGAAGCGCCGCTGGGATTTCTTGATCAACAGGTCGAGGACGCCGGGCGCGTAGTCCGGCGCCACGGCGCACTCGATGAAGCGGGTGTCGTGGACGAGCCGGCCGGTCTCGTCGTCCAGGGTGCGGTTGAGGGCGACGATGCAGCCGAAGGCCGACAGGGGGTCGCCCTCGAGGGCCAGCTCGTAGGCCCGCTTCAGGGTCGGGGCCTCGGCCAGGCCGCAGGGGTTGGTGTGCTTGACGACCGCGGCCGTTGGGTTGGAGAAATCGCACACGGCGTTCCACGCCGAGGCGATGTCCCAGTAGTTGTTGAAGCTCAGGGCCTTGCCCGAGAGCGGCTCGGCCGCTGCAAGCCCCCCGCCGCCCGCGAGCGACACGTAGAGCGCCGCGGGCTGGTGCGGGTTCTCGCCGTAGCGCAGCTCGCGCGCCTTGCGAAAAGCCGCGATGTAGAGCTCGGGGAGCCCCTCGCCGCGGGTCAGGTAGCCGGTGATGGCCGCGTCGTAGGCCGCGGTGTGGGCGAAGACCTTGGCCGCCAGTTCCAGCCGACGCTCCCGCGTCACCCCGCCCGCGTTTATCTCTTCCAGGACGGTCGGGTAATCGGCCGGGTCGCACAGGGTGACGACGTGGTCGAAGTTCTTGGCCGCCGCGCGCAACAGGGCCACCCCGCCTATGTCTATCTGCTCGACGGCCTCCTCGAAAGCGGCCCCGCGGGCCACCGTCTCGGCGAAGGGGTAGAGGTTCACCACCACCAGGTCGATTTCCACGGTGCCGATTCTCTCCAGGTCCCGCTGGTCGTCCGCGGTCCGCCGGGAGAGGATGCCGCCGTGGATGCGCGGGTGCAGCGTCTTGACCCTTCCGCCCAGAATCTCCGGCGAGCCGGTGTAATCCGCCACCTCGATGACCGAGAGGCCGGCCTCGCGCAGAACGGCGGCGGTGCCGCCCGTGGAGAGCAGCTCGACGCCCTTGAGGTGGTGGAGGAAGTCCACCAGTCCGGTCTTGTCGGACACGCTGGTCAGGGCTCGGCGGGGAATCAGACGGTCGCTCATGTTTTTAAACCACCTGGGCGGTAGTCCGCCTTTCGCCGGAACAGCTCCGGCTTCGACCCTCGTCGGGGGTGCGGGGAGGCGTATTTTAACATACAAGCGCCGGGGCGTCAGCCGGCCCGGCGGCACCTTCCATTCACGGAACCGTTCGCGCGAAACGCGGGGCGGCGGTCTTACGGTGCGGTGGGCGGTCCGTGCCTCTCTAACCCTTTCCCCGGTTCTCGGGCTTTTCCCGGAGCAGGTCCTCGACGTCTTTGGTGTCCACCCACTTCACGACCGTCGCGTCGGGCTCCTCATCCACGGGGTCCCCGCGCAGCTGCTGCCGGCGTCTCACCCAGGAGGCCGCCAGGTAGCGGTAGATGGGGGAGAGGAAGAAGGCGTCCACCAAAACGGAGAGACCGAAGATGAGCGTGAACCAGATTTCTCCCTGGGAGAAACCGGTGTGCACCCCGTGGACCACGGCGAAGGCCACACCCGCCGTTCCCACCACCAAAAGGGCCCACAGCGCGATGCGTCCCTCGCGCTCGAGCCCTCGGCGGTAAGTCTCGTACTCGGTCTTGCCCATCCCCGCCTCCTTGTCAATCCGCCGTCGCGTCCCGCACGACGCCCGGCTTCCTCGACCCCGGTCAAATATAGAGCCCGGTTTGCCGGGTGTCAAGGAGCACCCCCTTCACATCCCGAGGATAGAAGGACAAGGGGCTTAAGCCCCTTGTCTCATCCTCTTCGGAAGGGCTATAATACTCACGCGCCGCGCGGCGCACCCCACCCCAACACACGGACGGTCGAAAGATGCGACGAATCGCCCTTTTTCTCCTGGTTCTCGCCGCCGGGACGCCGGCCTTCGAGCTGACGCCCTGGGAGGCGGGCCAGTGGGTGACCTACGCCGACGTGAGCGGAGAGGCGGCCGTGACCGTTTCCCTGGTCGAACCGACCGGACGCGCCGAGGCGCTCTGGCTCCAGGTTGACCTCCTGATGCCGGGGATGGGGTGGATCGTGCTCCAGATGGCCCTGATAGAGGGGGGCGCGGAGTTCATCCAGGAGGACATCGCGCGTCACGTCCAGGAGCCGGGGTCCGAGGAGACGCCCTTCGACAGCTTTGAATCCCTTTTGGCCTATTACGGCAACTTCGGCGGCGAGATACTTCTCGGGATGGACATGCCGGAGATGGCGGACCGCGTGGTCCTGTCGCTGAACCCGGAGATGCTCGGCGAGTTCCTGTCGGCGATTGAGGGGCTGGGCGAGACGTTCGAGACCGGTGAGCCCGCGGAGTACGAGGCGCAGGACGACGTGGAGGTCGAGGTCCCGGCGGGCGTTTTCTCCTGCAGAAAAATCTCCTCCGATTCTGCTAAGGCCTGGTACGCCGACGAGGTGCCGCTCTTCGGCATCGCCCGGATTTCCATCCCCGATGAAAGCGGGGCCCCCGACGTGGTGGTCGAACTGACCGGCTACGGCACCACCGGGGCGACGGACTTCCTGGACGGCTGGCCCGCGCCCCTGCCCATCGAGGACTACCTCAGCCTCCTCGTGACCGGGCAGTCGTACGAGCCCTACACGGACTCCGACGCCCTGGCCAACAAAAAGCCGAGGTGACGGCGAATCACATGGGCAAGCCGCTGGAAACCGACTTCATGCTGGACGGAATCGCCCGCCTGCGCCGGGAGCGCAACGCGGTCGTCCTGGCCCACAACTACCAGCTCCCCGAGGTGCAGGCGGCGGCCGACCTTACCGGCGACTCCCTCGGCCTGGCGCGCCATGCTGCCGGGACCGATGCCGGGCTCATCGTGCTCTGCGGCGTCGAGTTCATGGCCGAAACGGCGGCCATCCTCTGCCCGGACAAGAGGGTGCTCCTGCCCGAGCTCCACTCCGGCTGCCCCATGGCCGACATGCTCACCGCCGACGACGTCCGTGAGGCGCGGGAAAAGACCCCGGAGCTCTACGTCGTCACCTACGTGAACTCCACCGCCGAGGTGAAGGCGGTCAGTGACGTCTGCTGCACCAGCGCCAACGCGGTGGAAATTTTACGACGCTCGCCGGCGGGCCGACCGGTCCTCTTCTGCCCGGACCGGCACCTCGGCGAGTGGGCCGCGCTCCAGGTGGGCCGCACCGACATCGGCCTCTACCCGGCCGGGACGGACATCCGCCTCTGGCCCGGCTTCTGCCCCACCCACCACCGCCTGACCCTGGAGGACCTCCGGCGCGCGAAACAGGCCCATCCGCGGGCGAAGGTCATGGTCCACCCCGAGTGCCGCCTCGAGGTCTGCCGGGCGGCCGACCGCGTCGCCTCCACGGGGGGGATGCTCAAGTACCCCGCCGAGACGGACGACCGGGAGTTCATCGTCGGGACCGAGGTGGGCATGCTGGACCCGCTCCGGCGGGCCTACCCCGACCGGCTCTTCCACCCCGCCGCGGCGGAGAAGATGGTCTGCTGGAACATGAAGGTGACCACGCTGGAGAGCGTTTACACGGCCCTGGCCGAGGACCGTTACCCCGTGGCCGTTCCCGAGGAGGTGGCCGCGCCCGCGCGCCGGGCCATCGAGCGGATGCTGGAGGCGTAACTCATTAAAAAAATTCCGGCATTACAACACAGGCATCGGCTGCCTGTTTTTTTATAAAAAGCCTAATTTAGTCTGTAGACACGCGTATTCGGTGGCTATATTGTAACTTTCGGAGTCCTTAAAAAAACTGCTTGGAGGAGAGATGAAGAGGTTACTAGCTGCTTTGGGGCTGGCCGGCGTCGCCTGCCTGACCCTGGTCCTCGCCGCCTGCACCGACGGCCTGTCGACCACGGAGGATAATCCCCTTCTGGACACCGATGTGGTCAGGGGAACGGTTTCACGATGTGGATTTCCGGAACGGGAGGCAACGGTCGAGATATGGTACTGGGATGGTGACGGATCTGGTGGAAGTTGGGAGCACGCGTCTAACATGGTAGGTCAATCGAACATGAGCGGTGCGTGGGCGCTCCCCTATATCGTGGATGCCCGTGGCCACGATGGGATTGCAACCGCGACTAAACTCATCGGTCAGGTCTGGTGGAGTGGTGTGTCAGCCCCGTTTTATTATCCTGAGTCAGGAGGTGAGATTACCGGGGTGGATATCGAGTTGACGTGTGATTGAGATTACCAGAGGGCTTCGGCCCTCTTTTTTTTATTCGGGCTGAAATGGGTTTATCCATTCGGTTTAGGGGTCTTATCGCGCAGGTGACCACGCTGGAGAGCGTTTACACGGCCCTGGCCGAGGACCGTTACCCCGTGGCCGTTCCCGAGGAGGTGGCCGCGCCCGCGCGCCGGGCCATCGAGCGGATGCTGGAGGCTTGAGGTCGTTTTTTAAACCCAGTGACCTGTAGGGCGGCAACTCCGTGTGCCGCCCCTTTATTCCGGGCGGGGTACGGAGCCCCCGCCCTACGCCGTCGCAAATTGCGGCACGGGCCGGGGGGAGGGGTGCATTATTCATCCCCCGTCACCGCAATCTGCCGCGTTAAATTGAGACCCGCCCGCCCATTTTCCTTTTCCCTACGACGACGATTCCCGCCACGCGCCCCTCTTCGCAGCGCCCACCCCGGCACGGTCCTTGCTCCTCTACCGGTATGGAGGGCAATCCGGTGCGCATCGCCGCAGCGGCCGGGAGAGTGTCAATAGACTCTGGTTTTCGACGTTTCAGGGATGGAACCGTGATGCAGAAAATCGCCGTATTCCTGGCGGTCCTCGGCGCAGCCTGCCTCGCCGCCGAGTACCAGTTCTCGACGGGCGACTGGGACCAGTCCCCCACCGCGGGGGGCAGCGCGAGCGGCTGGGGCGAGTGGCTCGTCACCACCTTCGAGAACGACACCGGCGAGGACATCGCCATCACCGAGCTGGGCATGCCCTGCTGCGGCCCGGCCTCGGAAGGCTACGGCTGGCTGGTCTGGTACGACGTGGACTACCTGGCGGCCCCCCCGGGTGATCCCACCAGCGCCGACAGGTACGGCCCCTACACCCCGGAAAGCCCCTCCGACTATCACGTCTATACCTACGTGGACCTCTCCGGCGAGGACGTGGTGATCGAGGAGGGCACCTGCTTCGCCATCGGTTACGACGTGACGGACAGGGGCGGGCATATCGCCTACAACGGCTACACCACCTGGGCCTGGTACTCGGGTCACTGGGATCCCGATTACGGCTGGGGCGCCACCTCCCTCATCCAGTGCCGCGCCGAAACCACCGACTACGACTTCGAACCGCCCTGGGTGGACGGGCTGGACCCGGCCGACGGCGACAGCGAAATGCCGCTCGACGCCGACATCGTCTTCCACTGCCGGGACGACTCGGCCGGCGTCGACACCGCCACCATCGACTTTACGGTCCGGGACTCCACCCTGGGCGTGCGGGCCTTGAGCACCGGTCCCTCCCTCGGCGTCACCGGCTATCCGGTCCGGACCCTGCCCGGCGACCTGGACATCGACGACTCCGACCTCACCGACGTCGTCTGCACCTGGGACGGCGACGAGGACCTGCCGGTGGACGCCATCACCTGCGCCGTGGACGGCGGCCTGGCCGACCTGAACGGCAACGAGTCGGGCGACGACTTCGTCTGGACCTTCACCACCGAGGGCTATCAAACGGTGAAGGGCGTATCCTGGGGCCAGCTCAAGACCGAGTTCTAGCGCCGCGATTTCGGAGCGTGAAGCAGGGGGGCAGCGGTCCCCTCCCCCCTTTTGGGGGAGGGCTAGGGAGAGGGGTGTGTTTAATAACGCGGCGGGGATAGGAATCCCCGCCCTACATTTAAAAAAAATCACAATTCCCCGTAGGGGCGATGAGTCCACGGTCGCCCGCGGACGGGGACGGATCCCCGCCCCTACGTCATCGCAATTTGCGTAACACGGCCTGGAGCGGTCTCCCTCTCCCTGTGAGAGCGGCGCCGACGGGATTAGGGTGAGGGCTGCCTTTTAAAATAAACGGGCCGACCTAAAGGTCGGCCCCTACGTCATCGCAATAAGGGGTGAGGGCTGATAGCGGCGGAGAGGAAGTTCCCCGCCCTTAGTAAAATTCGATGGGCCGCGGGTCAGCGCGGTTCGAGGAAGTGGAGCGCCGTCCTGCCGTACCGCCGCCGGTCCACGAGGTCGTAGCCTTCGAAGCGGGGGTCGGGACCGGTGTCCGCCGCCTCCAGCACCAGGAGACCTCCGACCACGGGGCGCAGGAGACCGGCGACCTCCCCGGGGTCCCCATCGTAGGAAGGGTCGGCGAAGACCACGGCGTACGGCGCGTCGGCTTCCCGCCAGCCGGAGACGAAACGCTCGACCCGCTGGGTGAAGACGCGGGCCTTCTCCGTGAACCGGGTGCGCTCGATGTTTTTCTTCAGATAGCGCAGGATGCCCCGGTCGGCCTCGATGAAGTCGCAGCCGGTCGCCCCGCGGCTCAACGCCTCCAGCCCCACCGCGCCCACGCCGGCGTAGGCGTCCAGCGCCCAGGTGCCGACGATGCGCGGCCCCAGGATGGAGAAGAGCGCCTCGCGGACGCGGTCCGAGGTGGGCCGCACGCGGTTGCCGTGAGGGGCGTAGAGGACGGTGCCCCGGGCGCTGCCGGCGATGATTCTCAATTTCCCTCCGCCTCTTTCCGGTGGAGCGTGACGAGGTTGTGGGCTCGGCGCGCGGGCTCGGGTAAACGATACCGTCCCAGCTCCGAGAGCGTGACCCGCACCGCGTCCTCCAGGGTCATCCACGCCCCCACCGAGATGTATAGCGGCCGCACGTCGGTCCGGCTCCGCAGGACCGCGCCGAGGGTCTCCCCGGTCTTCGGGTCCAGGAGCGGCACGGTAGCCCCCTTCTCCCGCCCCGGCGGCCCGTGCTTCCCGATAAGGCGGCTCTTGGCCACCCCCACCGTGGGGACGCCGAAGAGGAGGCCGAGGTGGGTGGCCAGGCCCAGGCGCCGGGGGTGGGCCTTCCCCTGACCGTCGCACAGGAGCACGTCGGGGACGTTCTCTAACTTCCGCCAGGCGTCCAGGCAGGCCGGACCCTCGCGGTAGGACAGGAGCCCCGGGATGTAGGGGAAGTCGGCCTCTGCCTCCCCGAACACCCGCTCGACCTCATCCCCTCCCCCCGGCCGCGCCACGGTCAGAGCCGCGAACACGCGCCCCAGGCGCCGCGAGTAGGACACGTCCAGCCCCCCCACCAGCGCCACCGGCCCCAGCGGCCGCTCCGGCGGAAGCAGCGATACAAGCCCCCTCTGCTGCTCCAGCGCCTCGGCCGGGGTCTTCGGCCATTCTATTCCTGGATGTAACAGCTTCGCCACCCGCTCACCTCTAGCGGCCTTACACGGCGGGGCGGGGACGTGGTAAACTTACACGGTCGAAAGCCTCTCGGGGTGAGCCAGTGCCGCGCCCGTCCATAGCCCAGCATGTGCGCCGTGTCGCCGTTTCGGCTGTCATTCTCCTGTCGCCGGTCCCGGCCTCCGCCTCGACCATCATCTACGCCCCGACGCTGCCCGAGGACTCCCCCGTCACGCCGGTCGCGGCGGCGGAAAATTTCGCCGGGGGGCTGGGGGTGGGGGCGGAGTGGTATTATAACACCCCGAGCCTCTTCGGGGACGTGCAGACCGCCCTCCGGTCGCCGAAAACCCTCTCCGAGCTCATCGACTACGCCGCCCAGTCCGAGGCGGACGACACGGTCTGCCTGCGCCTGGCGGAGACCCCGGAGGGCTGGTTCGGCTACGCCCTGCGCTGGAATCACGGGGTCGTCTCGGGGGCCTGCCGCGGGGCGCGCGGTCCGGGTGATTTCGACTGGTGGCTCCTGGGCGAGGACCTGGCGCGGGGAATGTCCCCCGTGCCCGGGAACGGCGAGCCGGACAGCCTGCCCGGGGTGCGCTGGTTCGGGCGCGCGCTGGACGAGGGCCTGGCCCTGGTGGCTGCGGCCAAATGGCTGGAGCACCGTCCCGACGAGGCCACCGCCGCGCTGCAGCTCGCCGACCGCGCCGGGAAGGTCATCGGCCAAATCGCGGTGGTGGGTGACGTCCCGGCGGTGAACCGACTCCTGGACGGCGTCGCCGCCCTGGTCGACGCGGCCGGGGAGGCGGCGGACCACGTCGCGGCGGAGGGCGAGGGGCAGAACGTCATCATCGCCCTGTACTTCGCGGGTCACGCCGCCGAGTATGCCTGGCGCGTCACGCGCTACGCCGGGCCCTACCAGGGAATAGGCGACCGGCCCACGGAGGCGGAGGCCGCGGCGGGGCGCGTCGACCGGGAGTCGGAGCGCTACTGGAAAGAGGCCGTGGCGGGCTACCGGCGGGCGGTGGACTCGGCGGGAATAGCGGAGCTGGGCGGGAGCTGGGTGCTGATGTCCCGCGTCGCCCTCATGCTCCTCTACCACGAGACCGGCCGCGAGGAGGAGTAAGCCCCTTTTCTTTTTACCGCAACTCTAACCAAGCGAGGGTGAACCATGAGCGAACCAACCTACCGCGCCCACCGCACCGAGCTGCGCTGGCTGTATTTCGTGCTGATCGTGGCGCTGGTCTTCTTCGTCCTGCCCTTCTCGAGCTGGGGGGCGGCCCTGAACATCGTGGCCCAGGTTTTCTTTATGCTCTGCATCATCGCGGGCACCTTCCGGGCCATGCAACTCAGAAACGAGGTGGACGCCGAGCCGAAGGGCGAGGTTGCGACGCCGCAGGGCAAGTTCAGCTTCATCAACCTGCTGGTGACCGGCCTGTTCGCCCTGGGCCTGCTGTTCTACTTCCTCGACAAGATCATCGACTCGGGCGGGTCGAACATCTTCCTCTGATTCTCCCGTGAGCGGGGAAGAAACGGGCGGGGTGCGGAGCCCCCGCCCTACGTCTTAGGCGTGATGCGTAGGGCGGCAGCTCTGTATGCCGCCCTGCCTTTTAGGGTATCACCGGGTACGACTCACCGCTCCCGTCTACGTTAAAAGGGGAGGGCTTCGGCCCTCCCCGGACAAGGGGCGACAAGGGGTTGAAACCCCTTGTTACTTTAATCCTCCTCAGGCCAGCTCACGTTCAGCTCCCGCACCGCCCGGGCCTCGTCCACGCGCCGGACCGGCGCCGAGTAGGGCGCGCCGTGCAGCAGGTCCGGGTCCGCGGCCGCCTCCCGGTCGATGGCCGACAGCGCCGCGGCGAAGGCGTCCAGCGTGTCCTTGGTTTCCGTCTCCGTGGGCTCGACCATCAGCGCCTCCGGGACGATGAGCGGGAAGTAGTTCGTCGGCGGGTGGAAGCCGTAGTCGATGATACGCTTGGAGATGTCCAGGGTGGCCACGCCGTAGGCGTCCTTCTGCTTCTTCCCCGACAGGACGAACTCGTGCATGCAGAGCCGGTCGAAGGGCAGGAGGTAGGCGCCCTTCAGCAGGCTCAACAGGTAGTTGGCGTTCAGGACGGAGTCGGCGGACACGCCGCGCAGGCCCTCGAGCCCCAGATAGCGGATGTAGACGTAGGCCCGCAGCGATACCAGGAAGTGGCCGTAGAACGCGAGCAGCTTGCCGATGCTCTTCGGGCGGTCGTAGTCCAGCCGGTAGCCGTCGTCCGTTTTCTCCACGGTGGGGACGGGGAGGAACTCCGCCAGGTGCCTCTTGACGCCCACCGGGCCCGCGCCCGGCCCGCCACCGCCGTGGGGGGTGCCGAAGGTCTTGTGCAGGTTCAGGTGGACGGCGTCGAAGCCCATGTCGCCGGGGCGGATGCGGCCCAGGATGGCGTTGAGGTTGGCCCCGTCGTAGTAGAGCTGCCCGCCCGCCCGGTGGACCAGCTCGGCGACCTCGACGATGTTCTCCTCGAAGAGCCCCAGGGTGTTCGGGTTGGTCAGCATCAGGGCCGCCACGTCGTCGGAGAGCTTCTCCTTCAGCGACTCCACCGACACGTTCCCCCGCTCGTCCGAGTCCACCACCACCACGTCGTAGGAGCACATGGTGCCCGAGGCGGGGTTGGTGCCGTGGGCCGAGTCGGGAACGAGGAGGACCTTGCGCGGGTTGCCCCGGGACTTGTGGTAGGCCCGAATCATCTTGATGGCGGTGAACTCGCCGTGGGCCCCGGCGGCGGGCTGGAGGGTGAACCGGTCCATCCCGGTAATCTGCGCGAGATGGCCCTCGAGCTCACTCATCAACGCGAGCGCCGGCTGGAGCATCCCCTCGGGCGTCAGGGGGTGGATGGCGTTTACCCCGGGCAGCGCCGCGGCGGCGTCGGCCAGCTTCGGGTTGTACTTCATCGTGCACGAGCCCAGGGGGTAGAGTCCCATGTCTATGCAGTAGTTGAGCTTGGACAGGCGCACGTAGTGCCGGACCAGGGTCGGCTCGTCCACTTCGGGCAGCGCCGGCGGTTTCGTCCGTCGGAGCCCGGGCGGCAGCAGCTCATCCAGCGGCCGGACGGGCACGTCGGGGGCGGGCGGCCGGTAACACCGCCTCCCCTTGCGGGAGTGGGCGTAAATCGCCGGCTCGAGGGGGCGGTCGATGATTTTCTCGCTCATCACAGCACCTCCGCTAAAGCGGCGACCAGGCCGTCGATTTCCGCCCGCGTCCGGCGGTCGGTAACGGCGACCAGAAGCCCGTCGGCGTACTCGTTGTAGAAGCGTCCCAGGGGCAGCCCCGGCACGAAGCCCTTCCCCGGCAGCTCGGCGAAGGCCCGCTCGGCCTTGCCCGGCGGCAGCCTGAGGGCGAACTCGTTGAAGAAGCGGCCCTTGGGGAACAGCGGCTCCACCACGGGGAGCTTCGTCAACTCCTGCTCGGCGTAGTGGGCCTTCTGGAGGTTCAATTCGGCCAGCTCGGTGATGCCCGCGGGGCCGAGGGCGTTGAGTGAAATGTTCGCCGCCAGGGCCACCAGCGCGTTGTTGGTGCAGATGTTGCTCGTGGCCTTCTCCCGACGGATGTGCTGCTCGCGGGTCTGCAGGGTCAGGGCGTAGCAGACCTTTCCGTCCAGGTCCACGGTCTGGCCGACGATGCGGCCTGGCATCTTGCGGACCAATTTATCCGTGGCGGCGAAGAATCCGACGTAGGGGCCGCCGCACGAAAGCGTCGTCGCGACGGGCTGGGCGTCGCCCACGGCCACGTCGGCGCCGCACTCACCCGGCGTTTTCAAGAGCGCCAGCGGCAGGGGGCTCGAAACCGCCACCGCCAGCGCCTTGGATTTTTCGTGCACCAGACTGAAGGCCGCCGTCCAGTCCTCGACGAGGCCGAAGAAGTTGGGGCTACCGATAATGACGGCCGCCACGCCCTCGTCCAGCCGGGCTTCCAGGTCCGCGAGGTCCGTCAATCCCTCCCCGGTCAGGCCGATCTCCTCGCACCGGCCACAGGTGCCGTCGGAGCAGGATAGGTCTTCGAGGTACGTGGCCACGACATTCCGATAAAAGGGGTGCAACGTGCGCGAGACCAGGACGCGCCCGGCCTTTTTCGAGTTCCGCACGGCCAGCGCCGCCGCCTCGCCCGCCGCCGAGGCCCCGTCGTAAACGCTGGCGTTGGCGACCGGCAGCCCGGTGAGCCGGCTTATCGCCGACTGGAACTCGTAAATGGCGGTCAGCGTGCCCTGGCTTATCTCGGGCTGGTAGGGGGTGTAGGCGGTCTGGAATTCGGTGCGGCCGGTGAGATACGGAACTATGGCGGGGATGTGGGAGTCGTAGGCGCCGGCGCCCAGGAACGAGGCGTGGGCCGGGGCCCTGACCGCGTCCAGCCGCGCGAGAAGCTCCGGCTCGCTCAAGGGGCGGGGAAGCTCGATGGGCGGGTCCTCCAACTCGTCCGGCAGATCGGCGAAGAGGTCCTCTACCCCCTTCACTCCAATTCGGTCGAGCATGGCCCGCCGCTCCTCGGGCGTGTGGGAAAGGTAGTCCATGGCTCCTTCTGGCTCTTCGGTTGTAGGGGGGGTGGGTCGCGTGGAGGGAGATTATACCAGCGGGAGGGGTGAAAACTCCACCGTCGTTTCGGGTGACCTATGGGCGCCCCGGGAACCAAAGTGATGTAAATAAGGGGCCCGGTTAGCGATGCAAAAAGGGGCCCGGTT
>CAZNZF010000038.1:0-16635 GCA_964577465.1 uncultured bacterium
TCCCGTCCGTCGGCCAGGTAGTGGCAGCCCGTCTTGTGGGGGGGCTGTAGCCCCTCGCCCCTCTGGGGAGAAGCGCGCTTACGGGTAAGGAGGGAGGTGCAGCGGCCCCCTCCCCCCTTTGGGGGGAGGGCGGGGGTGAGGGGCGAGCCGACCTGAACGGTGTGCCGTCGGTCGGCCCCTACGTCATCGCAATTCGCGGGCGACCACAGAGGGTCGCCCCTACGTCATCGCAGCGAGGCACAGGCCGGGGTGAGGGATAAAACGGCGGGGGCTAAAGTCCCCGCCCTACATTCAGCGCAAAACGAAACGATTTCCCTCTCCCCGTGGGAGATGGTGTAGCGGCGGGCCACGGTCAGACCTATAACTCGGGCGGCTTCGCCGGGTCGAAGGCGACCGGATTCAACCCGTCCCGGGCGAGGGTCGTCCGCACCTCGTCCAGGGCCGTCTCGAGGGGCTCCTTCTCCGGCGGATGCCCGCCGAAGGTCCCCAGCGCCTTGACCGCGGCGGTGAGGTACGCCGACGCGACAGGGTAATTCCCGGTCTCGCGGGCGAGCCGCCCCAGTTCGCCAAGGGACTGCGCCACTCCCGGCACGGTGTTAATCTTGAAAAATCCCAGGTACGCGGCGCGCAGCAAATCGTACGCCCTCCGCCGGTCACCGGTCGTCCGCAGCGCGACCCCCAGGTTCAGGCGGCATTTCAGTTTTTCCACCGAATCCGCCATCCCGTCGACCACGGGTTCCACCTGGGCGATGAGTCGCGCCGCCTCCTCCGTCTTCCCCGCGAGCCCGTTCAGCCGGGCCAGAACAGACCGGCTGTACGCGACCTTGTTCGCCTGGTCCAGCTTCTTGTAAACGCCGAGGGCCTTGCGCGCCGTGGTCAGCGCCCCGCCGAGCTTCCCGGCGTCCGCCTCGGCCAGCGCCTTCCGGACCAGAATCTGCGCGAGGGTGGTCGGCTCTTCTATCCTCTCCAGCAGCTTCAGGGCCTCCCGGAAGGCCTCTACGGCGCCCTCGTGCTCCCCGATGCACGAGCGCGCGTACCCCAGGTTCGACAGCGCCGCGGCGATGGTACTGGGGGTGTCCAGCTCCCGGAAGATTGCGAGCGCCCGTTCGCAGACCACAATACTCTTCCCGTACTTGCCTATCTCGATGTACACGTCGCTCAGGTTGGAGAGCATCACCGCTTCGCCGAAGCGGTTGTTGCCCTTCGAGAAGAGAAAAATCGCCTCCTCCAGTGACGCTATGCTCTTCCGAAACTCGCCCAGCTCCAGGTACACCAGGCCGAGGTTACCCAGGTTACCCGCCAGTATTTCCTCGTTGAGACCCCGCCTCTGGCTCTCTATCGCCTGCCTGTAGGACTCCCGGGCCAGGTCCAGCTCCCCCCGGTCGTAGTACACATTCCCCAGGTTGTTCACCGTCATGCTGACCATGGACATGTCGGCCATCTCGACGGCGATGTCCTTCGCGCTTTTAAAGTGCTCGATGGCGTCGTCGTACTCGCCCCGGCGGTAGAGGATGACGCCGATGTTGTTCAGCGAGAGCACCTCGCCCGGCTTGTGGCCCGCCTTCCGCGCCATGACCAGGGCCCGCTCCAGCAGGGAGAGCCCCTCTTCGACGTTGCCCCGCCGTTCCTCGAGGGAACCGAGTTGGACCATGACCTTGGACGCACCGGCCGGGCAGCGGAGCGAGTCGAAGGCCTCGATCGAGAACCGGAAAGACTCCACCGCCTCGGGGAAGCGGCCCGCCCGTCGGTGGCAGAGGCCGATGTCGAACAGGGTCCAGGCCGCTCCGACGTCGTCGCCCGCCTCCCGGAAGAGTTGCAGGGCCTCGCCCAGAGGACCGAGGGCGTCGTCGTGCTGGTTTGCCGACCGCTCGACGAAACCCAGGGAACGCTTGAGGGTGGCCAGTTGAACGGCGTCGGCGCCGCCGGTTATGCCCATGCCGTGGAGCACGATGTGCCTGGCCCGTCCGTGCTCGCCCAGGGATGCCTCCGTGACGCTGATTCCCGTCAGGGCGTCCATCTGGATGCCCGGGTGCGCGAGCCGCTGGCCCGCGCTCATGGCCTGCATGTAGGTGCCCTTGGCGGTCTCGTGGTCGCCCGACTCCATCCGGCAGTAGGCGACCAGGTTCAGAAGCGCCGCGACGTTGGACTCGTCCTCGACCTCGGCGCTGAGGGCCTTCAAAATGTCCTGAACCTCGGCCGTTTCCCCATCCAGGAGGAGCCGGTAGCACTTGAGCAGCGCCTTTTTCTGCTCCTCCCGGACGAAGGTCGGGAAAAACAGCGGCGGGAAGCCCGACCACTCGACCTTCAGGCGCAGGGAGCGCACGGCCTCTTCCGGAGTCACCATCCCGCCGTCCTAAGTCACGTTCAACTACCTGAACTTGTTCGGAGGTAAGCACTTAGTAATATATTCGAAAATACGCCCTCCGTCAAGGTTTCCGGCACCGGCATTCATCCGCTGCTGAAAAAAGAGTCGTCCTTCCCCTACGGACATTAGACGACGGTGGTTCCGCCGGGGCTCCCGGTGGCGCCGGGACCGCCCACCCTTTATTTCCCTCGGGCGGCGTCGTATAATCGCAGGGCCTTTTCCGCGACCATCTCAAACCTCAAACCGGAGGATGGCCACGATGCTCCCCCCCTTCAAGAACGAACCCTACGTGAACTTCTCGGAACCCGGCCCCCGGAAGAAGATGGAACAGGCCCTGAAGCTGGTCGAATCGAAGCTCGGCCGCACCTATCCGCTGGTGATTGCGGGCGAGCACGTAGAGACGCACAAAACCTTCGACTCCATCAATCCCGGCAACACGGACCAGGTGGTGGGCACCTTCCACAAGTGCACCGCCGAGCTGGCGAAAAAGGCCATCGAGGCGGCCGACGCGGCCTTCGAGAGCTGGCGTTTCGTCCCCGCCGAGCACCGGGCGCGCTACCTGCTGAACGCCGCCCAAATCTGCCGCGAGCGCATCTACGAGCTCTCCGCCTGGATGGTGTACGAGGAGGGGAAGAACTGGATCGAGGCCTACGCCGACACCTGCGAGGGAATCGACTTCCTCGAATTCTACGCCCGGGAGGCGGTGCGCTACGCCCGACCCCTGGAATCGACCCCCTGGCCCGGCGAGGAGAACGACTTCTTCTACATCCCCCTGGGCGCGGGGGTGGCCATCCCGCCCTGGAACTTCCCCTTTGCCATCATGGCCGGCATCACCACGGCGCCCATCGCCGCCGGGAACACGGTCTGCCTGAAGCCCGCCACCCCGGCCCCGGCCATCGCCTGGCAACTGGTGGAGATTTTCGAGCAGCTCAACCTGCCCCCCGGCGTGCTGAACTTCATCCCGGGCTCCGGCGGCGAAATCGGCGACCTGTGCGTGGACCACCCCCGGACCCGCTTCATCAACTTCACCGGCTCCATGGAGGTCGGGACGCGCATCTTCGAGCGGGCGGCCAAGGTCCACCCGGGGCAGAAGTGGCTCAAGCGGACGGTGCTGGAGATGGGCGGCAAGGACTTCATGGCCGCCGACGATACCGCCGACGTGGACGCCTTCGTCGAGGGCGTCGTCGTGGCGGCCTTCGGCTACCAGGGCCAGAAGTGCTCCGCCGGCAGCCGCGCCATCGTCCACCAGAAAATCTACGACGAGGTCGTGAAAAAGCTCGCCGAGCGCGTCCCGAAAATCGTCACCCACGACCCCACCGAGTGGATAGACGGACCGGCGGTGAACAACCACGGCCCGGTAATCACCCGGGACTCCTACGACAAGGTCCTCTCCTACATCGAAATCGGCAGGAAGGAGTCCCGTCTGCTCTGCGGGGGCAAGCCGGCGCAGGTCATCGGCCACGAAGGCTACTACATCGAGCCCACGGTGTTCGTGGACGTGCCCTGGAACGGGCGCGTCGCCCAGGAGGAAATCTTCGGCCCCGTCGTCGCGGTGGTGAAGGCCGAGGACTTCGACGACATCGTGCGCATCGCCAACTCGACCCCCTTCGGGCTCACCGGGGCGCTGTACTCGAAGAAGCGGGAGAACCTGGAACGGGGCCGACGCGAGCTCCACGTGGGCAACCTCTACCTGAACCGCAAGTGCACCGGCGCCCTGGTGGACGTGCAGCCCTTCGGCGGGTTCAACATGTCGGGCACCGACTCCAAGGCCGGCGGCCGCGACTACCTCCTCTTGTTCCTCCAGGGGAAATCGGTGTCCGAGAAACTATAACCGCCTCACCCCGACGGTTATGACGATGTAGGGGCCGACCGACGGCGCGCCGTTTAGGTCGGCCCTGCGGGGTAGTCGGCAGCTCAAAATGTAGGGCGGGGACTTTAGTCCCCGCCGCTTACCTCGGTCCTCACCCAACACTTCCTCTTCCGCTCAATCCTCCCTGACGGGCCTGCGGCGAAAAAAACACACAAATCAAAAAAGTGCTATACTACTCGCGCGTGAGAAGGAAACACTGGAGTGAAGTGTAGAACGGGAATTTTTTCCCGAAGTTTTTTAAAAAATTCCTCGTTCTAGCTGTGGTGGTCCTCGCGGTAGGCCTCGGGCGGGTGCGGATTCCCGCCCGATTTATATATAACCGGGATTAAATGTCAAAAACTCGTCTGGAAACATAACTCACAGCGTTATCCGCAGAGTTTTCCAGCCGTGTAACTCGGCAAGGAGCCAAGCCAATGAGAACGATGTCGTCTAAACCCCGGGTGCTTTTGAGTACCGTCTACCGGCGTTTCTCGGGTGTCTACGTGGACTTCATCAACGACAACTTCCAGCACAAACCCTGGAGCCCGTGCATGCCGCGCGATTTCAACATCGGCCTCCGCTTCATCAAGCGTAACGTGCCCGAAGTGGAGCTGCTCGAGTTCCCGAATTGGGATGAGTACAAGGCCAAGCTGGCGGAAGGCTGGGACGTCGTCGGGTTCAGCCTCTACCAGAGCGAAATCACCGAGGTCGAGCGGATGATAGAGGAGGCCCGGCGCCAGGGTGTGCGCGAAATATGGGCGGGGAACTACGGCGCCCTGGACCCGCACATCGAATCCCTGGTGGACCGCACGGTCATCGGACCCGGCGAGAACGCCGTCGCCGAGCTCTTCGGACACAAAGTGCCCGACGACCAGATCAAGCATCCCCTGGTGGTCGGCAACTTCAGCATCAACCACGGAAAAATCAAGCTGTTGAACGTGGCGATTCTCTACACCCGGCACGGCTGCCCGTACAAATGCTCCTTCTGCCAGGCCGCGGCCTTCGGCGGCGGGCACACCTTCAATATCAACGAGGAGGGCATCGAGAGCGTGCTCCGCAAGCTCAAGAGCATGGGGATCCGCTACATCCTCCTCTACGACGAGACCTTCGGCATCGACCCCGTGGCGAGCGACCACATCACCCTCCTCTTCGCAAAATATAACTTCCGCTGGTTCGCTATGACCCGGGCCTCCATCGTGCTCCACAACCTGGACACCTGGTGCGAGCGCGGGCTCATCGCCACCTGCATCGGCGTCGAGGTCGTCTCCCAGCAGGTGCTCGACACGGTCAACAAGAAGCAGAAGGTGGAGGAAATCCTCGAGTTCGCACGCAAGACCAAGGAGAAGGGGCGCATCTACCGGATGATCAACTACATCGTCGGCCACGAGAACATGGACGAGGCGGATACCCTCCGGGACGTCCGCCGGCTGGGGGAGATGGGCTTCGACGTCTTCGCGCTGAGCATCCTGACCCCCTTCCCCCAGACGCCGATGTGGGACCAGATAGACTCCACCTACGGTATCTTCGACCACAACTACCGGCACTACAACACCGAGCATCTGGTCTGGAACCACCCGTACATCACCCCCGAACGGATGAGGTTCCTGCACCGGGAAGCGCACCGGATACTCAACCGACCGTTCAAGACGGCCGGCGGGATACTGAACCGGCTGATTCTGCCCCGCAAGCAGTCCACCCGGTTGGCCCTGGACATGGGTTGAGCGAGGGGCCGGGAGCCGGGGTGAATCGGCCCATTACACCGGGATAATGTAGGGGCGGGTTTCTTGACCCGCCCTTTTTCATCCCGCATTCAATCCGAACATGATATCCGGCATGGTCCGCATGAACGGCGCGCCGGACCCCGTGTGCTATAATCGCACGGCGACTCATCGGGAGAACGGCCGTGTCCCTCGCGGCGGAAAAGAATCGTCCCGCGAAGTGGCTCCTCGTGGCGGCGCTGGCCTTTTCGGCGGTCTCGGCGGTCTGGTACGCCGTCGAGTTCGACTGGCTCTCCCTGGACGACGTCTACATCAGCCTGCGCTACGCCCGCAACTGGGACGACGGGCCGGGCCCGGTGTACAACCCCGGCGAGCGCGTCGAGGGCTACACGAACTTCGCCTGGACGGCGGTGCTGGCGGGGCTGATGAAGTTGGGCCTGCCGGGACCCCCGACGGCTAAGGCGCTGGCCGAGCTGTGCATCCTGGCGACGATTCTTTTCGCGTGGCTCCTGGGGCGGCGCCTGGGGGGGAAGGATTCCTGGGCCGGACCGGCGGCCGCCTGGGCCCTGGCCCTCTCGTCGAGCATCACCTTCTGGGGCCTGGCCGGGGCGATGGAGGTCGCCCCCCTGGCCCTGACGCTCACCGCCGGCTTCTACCTGCTCCTGGGCCGGGAGGGCGCCGACGGGAAGGGGCGGAATCGGGAGCTGCTCGGGGCCGGGCTGCTCTTCGGCCTCGGCGGCCTCTTACGGCCCGAGGGCAGCCTCTTCACCCTCCTGGGCGTGCTCTACGTCTGGCCGGGCCGGGAGGGGCGGCTCAAGCGGCTGCTCGTCTACCTGCTGCCGTCGGCCGTCCTGGTGGGCGGGCTCGAGGTCTTCCGCCTGGCCTACTACGGCGACTGGCTGCCCAACACCTTCTACGCCAAAACCGGTATCAACGGCAGGCTGCTCCTGCGCGGCCTGGGATATACGGGCGGCTTCATCCTGAGCCACCTGCCGCTGTTCCTGCTGGCGGCGGCCCTCCCCTGGCGCAGGCTCGGGCGGCGCCTGGCCCCGATGCTCGCCGCCGTAGGGCTGTACTTCGTCTACCTGGTCCTCATCGGGGGGGACTGGATGGCCTGGCGCCTGTTCGTGCCGATTCTGCCGATTCCGGCGGTGGCGGCGGGGCTGGGCCTGGACCGCTTGCGAAAACTCGAAGTGCCGCTGCGGAAAGCCGCCCTGCCGGTCCTGGTCGCGGCCTCGGCCGGCGGGCTCTTCCTGCTGTCGGCCTCGCTGGGCGAGTACGCCCACATCGCCGAGTACCGCTTCCACGAGACGCTGCACCTCCACACCGGCCACTGGCTCGCCAAGGTCAGCGATCCCGACGACACCATCGCCGTCTCCAGCGCGGGCATCATCCCCTGGCTGACGGGCCTGCGGGCCATAGACATGCTGGGGCTCAACGATAGGCACATCGCCCGGGAGGGGATAGACCTGGGCGGGCGGGCCACTCCGGGCCACGAGCGCTACGACAACGACTACATCCTGGATCGGAAGCCGGACTGGATAATCCTGGGGCTGACACCGAACTTCCTCCTCTCGGGGGAGGAGCCGGCCTTCCTGCCCGACTACGACCTGATAACACGCCCCGAGCTCTGGCGGGACTACCACGTCGTGATACCGCCGCTCCCCACGCGGGCCATCCTCCACCGCCGCGACGACGTCGAGGGCCTGCAGCGGATGGACCCCCACTGCTGGACCTGGCTCTGGTACTTCACCCACCCCCTGGCGCGGGTGATGGCTCCCCTTCCGCCGCCGCCGGTCTACGGGTACTAGACGGGTCCTGGACAAGTATGTAAAGCCGCGCTACAGGTGCGGCCTTTTTTATTCCGCGGCACGGGGACGACACGGGCGGTCCCACCCCCGAAAGAGAGGAAGTGCGTCCGCGATAGTCCCTAAAAAAATTTTATTTCTTTTAATATCAATAAGATAATCCTCTATCACTTGACGGTCTAGAAGAATTGTGCTATTTACATTAGGACTAATCTGGGCTATCAGCACCCGAAACGTGAAGGTAGCCGTGAACAAGCCCACCGCAAGCCTTCTCCTGCTTTCATCGGCCCTAGTAATCGCCCTCGGCTGCGGCCGCGTGACCGACATCAGCGGGTACGTCCTGCGGTACGACGAGCCGTCGCGCCAGTCGCAGGTGATATCCGACACCCCCGCGGTGGACCTCGTCGGGTACGACTGCCTCACGCTCCGCGGCGTGGACTGGGCCCGGCCCATCGCCGACGGGGCCGCCCGGACGTGGGACCCCGACGCCCGGTGCTACCTGGTCGCCGGCGTCTGGCTCGACGAGACGGGGAACCTGGAGAACGCGCGGGACTGCCCCGAGTGGCAGTTCGAGTACTTCTCCGGGGAAGGGAGGCTGCTCACGGTCTGGGTGGATTGGGGCGGGGCCGTTACAACCAAGGGCTGGAGTACCGAAGGGGGCTCCTTCTCCAGGCTGCCCGACTACTCCGACGGCCAGGTGGAGGACTGGATGCGCACCGCCGCCGCCGAGTTCCGCCGGCTCTATGGGTGGAGGGACTGCGAGCGCCAGCTCTTCCTCTGGTCGCTCTCGGGGGAGCGGGTCGGCCAGCTTCAGTTCTTCGCCGACCGGGACTGCGCACGGCTCCTCGGCTACGTCACCTTCGACCTGGACTCGGGGGGCATCCTGGAGCGCCGGGTGGAGTGAACCGTTGCCACACCGTCGGGCGTGGTTTATCATCGGGGGCGAACCCGTTTTTTTAATGCCGTGAACCTGTCGACCGAAACGCACGAGAGGTGGAACCGGCTGCTCCTGCTGGGCGCGATCGTCGTCGCCCTCGCGGGGGCCTTTATCTACGCCGACCGCTTCCTGTGGAACTCCGTGGACGACTCGTACATCTTCATGCGCTACGCCCGCAACTGGCTCGCGGGCCACGGGCCGGTCTTCAACCCCGGCGAGCCGGTGGAGGGCTACACCAGCTTCGGCTGGCTGGCGATGCTGACGGGGCTGATGGGGCTGGGCCTCCCCGGGCCGGTGGCGGCGAAGGTCCTGGCCGGGCTCTTCGGGGTGGGGGCCGTTATCCTGACCTGGCTTCTGGGGCGAAGGCTGGGCGGGAAGGGGGGCTGGGCCGGTCCTCTCGCGGCGTGGCTGGTGGCGCTGAACGGGAGCTTCCAGTTCTGGCACCTGGCCGGGGGCATGGAGGCGGGCGCCCTGGCGGCGTGCCTGGCCGGTGGATTTTACCTGCTCCTCGGACGGGAGGGGGCGGACGGGCGAAAACGCCGGGGCGAGGTTATCGGGGCGGGGGCCCTCTTCGGCCTGGGATTCCTGGTCCGGCCCGAGGCGGCGCTCTTCGCCCTCGCGGCCCTCGCCTGGCTGGTATTCCGGAAGGACCGGAGCTGGTCACGGATTTTTATATTTCTGGCGCCCATCGCCGCCCTGGTCGGAGGGCAGCTCGCGTTCCGGCTCCTGTACTACGGCGACTGGCTCCCCAACACCTTTTACGCCAAGGCGGGGCTGAGCTGGCGCCTGGCGGAGCGCGGACTGGGCGACCTGGGCCTGTTTATTCTATTCACCGCGCCGCCGCTCGCCTGCCTGGCGGCCGTGGATTGGAAAAAGCACGGACGCGGGCTGTGGCCGATGCTCGCCGGCACGGCGGCCTACTGGCTCTTCTTCGTGGTCATCGGCGGGGACTGGATGGTCTTCCGCCTCCTGGTGCCCACCCTGCCGCTGGTCTTCACCGCCGCGGCCCTGGGCGCGGAGCGGCTGTTACACAAACTGCCCCGGAGGAAAATCGCCGTCCCCGTCGCGTTGACGATTTTTCTCGCCGGAAGTTGGGCGCTATCCACCTTCTGGAGCGAGCCGACGTTGACCTTCGGCAACCTGCGCTTTTACTCGGAGCGCCTCCACGCCACCGCCGACTGGCTCGACCGGAACGCCGACCCCGACGACACCGTGGCGGTGACCATCGCCGGCGTGATTCCGTACTTCACCGGCCTGGAGACGGTGGACATGCTGGGGCTCTCCGACGCCCACATCGCCCGGGAGGGGGTGAAAATCCCCGGCCTGGGGAAGCCGGGGCACGAGTGCTACGATTCGGCGTACGTCCTGGCGCGCGCCCCGGAGTGGCTCACGCTCCAGCCCTTCCCCGAGTTATTCTTATCCGGCGGGACGCCCGAGCTGGTGAACGAACTGGACCTCACCCGGCACGGGGAGCTGTGGGAGCGGTACCACCTCGTCGTGCCGCGGGCGGCCACGGTGACGGTGTTGCACCGGCGAGACGACCTGGAGGGGCTGGCGCGGATGGACCCCGCCGAGTGGCGCGACGCCTGGTACTTCGCCCCGCCGTACGCCGAGATTTCCAACCGACCGCCCCCGCCGCCGGTTTTCTGACAAACCCGTGCCCTTTCGTAAATGTAGGGCGGTCCCTCTGCGGGCCGCCGTGTTTTGCAATGACGTAGGGGCGGGGGCTCTGTACCCCGCCCCGTAAATACCGACACGGGCGGCACACGGAGTTGCCGCCCTACATTACCATTGTGACGACGCAGGGCGGCCCCGTAGGATGCATCCTCTGCGGGCCGCCGCTTCCACGTTCCCGACCTCGACCCTCACCCCTGGCCCCGTCGGCGCGCCGCTGTCTCTACGTAGGGGCCGACCTTCAGGTCGGCCCGCTTTGTTAGAAGGTGGCCCTCACTCCCCACGCTACCGGGCCCGGTGGGGCAGCTTCGGCTCGCAGTAATAATCGCCGTCATCCCGGAGCCACAACAGCGGGGAAAGGGCCTTGAACCGCTCCCGGAGCGTCCCCCACGAAATGCCCCGGTCAATCTCCACCGCCACGATTTCGACGACGTAGAGCGTGGCGCCGGGGAGCGGCTTGCGCTCCGTGATGCGGCACTCGAGGTGGGCCGGGCACTCGGCGACACGCGGCGGGGCGACCGTCCGCGACGGTTCCAGGGTGAGCCCCAGCCGTCCGATGCGGTCCAGACCGGCATAGGCCGGCTCCCCGGACTGCCAGAAGGCGAGGGCCAGTCCCGTCGGCGCCAGGCTGAGCACGAGCTCGCGGGTCTTGGCCAGGTGCCGGTGCGCGAGAGTTTTTTCAGACAGGACCAGGCCCACGAGCGGCGGCTCATCGCCGAGGGGGAACAGGCGGGTCACCGGCTCCAGGTGCGGGTTGCCGGCGTGGTCGGTGGTGGTGAGGAAAAAGGCCTGGGAGAAAAGAAGCGGCGTCTCCCAGCGGCGGGGGTCGGTGTTCTGGGGAACCTTCTCGGCCAAGGCGCCCCCCTAGGGCAGCTCGTGAAAAATCTTTTTCGCCGGGACCCGGTCGGTCCGCTCCTCGGTGAATGTCCCATTCCCCACGGGCACCAGGGCCACCGGGCGCTCGTCGGCCCCCAGACCCAGGACGCGCCGCACCCCGCCCTCGTCGAAGGCGCCCACCCAGCACGAGTGGTAGCCCAGGGAGTGGGCGGCCAGGAGGAGGTTCTGCACCGCGGCGGCGGTGTCCTGCAGGCAGTAAAGCTCCCGTCCGCGGTCGCCGTAGCGCCCGGCCGACACCTCCGGCAGCGCCACCGCGACCACGATGAGCGGGGCGTCGGCGATGAACATCTGCCCGTAGGCCGCCTCACCGAGGTGGACCCGCGTCCCCCGGTCCCACACCAGGATGAAGCGCCAGGGCTGGCGGTTGCCCGCCGACGGGGCCCAGCGCAGGGACTCCTTCAACAGCTCCACGTGCTCCGCGGGGAGTGCCTCGCCGGTGAAGTCGCGGCAGGAGCGCCGGGCCAGAATGGCGTCAATCACGGGATTCATGCTTTCACCGGCTCCTTATCGCTGTGGCGGCCTTGACCAGGCCGTAGAACAGGGGGTTCGGCGTGAGCGGGCGGCTGGTGTACTCGGGGTGGAACTGGCTGGCCACGAAGTACGGGTGACCGGGCAGCTCCAGCACCTGCATGATGATGCCGTCGGGGGTGGTGCCCGAAAAGCGCATGCCTTTCTTTTCAAAAAGCTCGCGGTAGTCGTTGTTGAATTCGAAGCGGTGGCGGAAGCGCTCGGTGACCTCGGTGCGGCCGTAGAGCTTGGCCACCGCGCTCTTCGGGTCCAGGCGCACCTTGTGCCCCCCCAGGCGCATAGTGCCGCCGAGCTTTAGTTTCTTCTTCTGCTCGGGGAGGAGGTGGATGACCGGGTGGGGCGTGCGGCTGTTGACCTCGGTGGTCTGGGCGTCCTCGAGGCCGCAGACGTGGCGCGCGAACTCCACCACCGCGAAGTGGAAGCCGTAGCAGATGCCCAGGAAGGGCAGCCCCCGCTCCCGGCCGTACTGGATGACCTGAATCTTGCCCTCCACCCCCCGGGCGCCGAATCCGCCGGGCACGATGACCCCGGCCGTGTCGGGGGGCAGCAGCCGCTGGACGTCCTCGGGGCGCGCGATCTCGGTGGTGTCCACCCACACCGGCTCCACCCGCACGCCCAGCGCCACCCCCGAATGCTCCAGCGCATTGACGATGCTGATGTAGGAGTCTTTCAGCGTGGCGTACTTGCCGGTAATGGCGATTCTGACCACGGGGAGGCCGTCGGTCTGCACGTACTCCACGTAGGAGCGCAGCGGCGGCTCGGGCTTGCCGTTGGTCGGAATCGGCATGGAGAGCTTGAGCCGCGCCGTCACCAGCCGGGCCAGATGCTGGAGGTCCAGCACGTAGGGCAGGGCGTAGATGCTGGGCAGGTCCGGCGAGCTGATGACGTTCTCCTGGTCCACGTTGCAGAAGAGGGCGATTTTCTGCCGCACCTTGGGCGCGACGCCCTTGGGGCTGCGGCCCACCACGATGTCGGGCTGGATGCCGGTCTCGAGGAGCTTCTTCACCGAGTGCTGGGTGGGCTTCGACTTCTGCTCCCCCGACGCCTCGTTGTAGGGGAGCATGGTTACGTGGGCGAACATGACGTTGTCGCGCCCCTCGGCCACGAAGAGCTCCCGCGCCGCCTCCACGAAGTGCAGGTTCTCGATGTCGCCGATGGTGCCGCCGATTTCGATGAGCACGATGTCGTAGGGCCGCGAGCTCGCCAGGGTGCGGATGAAATTCTTGATCTCCCCGGTGACGTGGGGGATGACCAGCACGTCGCGCCCCAGGTAGTCCCCCTTGCGCTCCTTTTCCAGCACCGTCGTGTAAAGCTTGCCCGAGGTCAGGTAGTTGTCGGAGCACAGGTCGTAGTCGAGGAAACGCTCGTAGGTGCCCAGGTCCATGTCGCACTCGGTGCCGTCGTCCAGGACGAAGACCTCGCCGTGCCGGTAGGGGTTCAGCGTCCCCGCGTCGAAGTTGAGGTAGCCGTCGATTTTTAACTGGCTCACCGAGAAACCGTAGTGCTTCAAGAGGTGCCCCAGCGAGGCCGAGAAGACGCCCTTGCCCACCCCGGACATCACCCCGCCGGTGATGACGATGTACTTCGTGCGCCCGATACGGTATTTCTCGGGGAAGAAATCCACGTCCTCGATGTCGTCGGTCTTGGCGCTGATGCTCTCGAAATCGAACAGCCCTTCCATCGTCCGTTCCCCCGCCTCGCTCGGAAAGTGCAGAACCGGTTTTTCCGCGCCCTGTTAGTTATTCTTCGGGAGTATAGGTTACCAAAAAAAACCCGTGGGCGCCACGGGTTATTTTCAGGTTTATACTAACACAGTGAGGGGCGGGGTACGGAGCCCCCGCCCTACATCTGAAAGCATGTTCCGTAGGGCGGCAGCTCTGTATGCCGCCCGTTTTCACAAAAAATAGGGCGGGGTACGGAGCCCCCGCCCTACATCTAAAAGCATTTTCTGGAGGGCGGCAGCTCTGTATGCCGCCCTTATACTGGAAGGAGGGCTCACCTACGGTTTTCCTTTCCCGGTGGCCAGGACCGCCGCGCTCCAGACGAGCCCGCCCAGGGCCATGAGCTGGGGCGCGCACAGGCCCAGGACGAGGGGCGGGTCGTCCGCCCGCAGGAAGCCGAGGCCGAACCACACCAGGGCCAGGGCGGCCGTCAGCACCGCGCTGAACGGGCGGGGCGCCAGGCGCTTTCTCAGGATAATACCCCCGAGGCCGATTGCGAGGCACCCCAGGGCGAAGTAGGCCTGGACCGGGTGTATGGTGTAGGCGGCGGAAATCCCCGGCATGAAGGCGGCCGCGGGGCCGTACGCGACCAGCGGGACGAGGACGCTGTACTGACCGGGGCCGAGCGCCCAGGGGACGTTGCCCGCCGCGCCCCAGGCCGCGCCGTCCAGGAGCGCCCCGACCCAGACGAGCGCCATGGCGAAGGTAACGGTGAGCGACCCCGCGGCCACGGACGGCCACGGCGCGTCGCCCCGCCTTTTCGCCAGAAGCCACAGAGCCGCCAGCCCCGCGGCCAGCCCCGGCCAGAAGCAGCCGGCCAGGGACATCCACGACCGGACCAGGTGCCCCAGCCCCAGGTAGCTCGGGAGGAAGACGATGTACTCGACCGCCCGCGCCGCCACGAGCCCGACGAGGAGCGCCCGGAGGTAGTCGGCCATCGCCCGGCGCCACGGCCCGCCGGAAAATTTCCGATAGAGAAGCCAGCCCAGAAGGCCGGCCGCCAAAAGAACGGCGAAGAGGGTCCGCATCAGGACCCCTCCGCCGAAGAGCGGAATCCACCTGAACATTACTCGCCGCGCCCCTGCAGGGAACCGCGCTCGGACTCGAGCTCATTGAGGCGGGCCTCGATTTCGGCCAGCCTCGCGTCCACCTCCGCCATCTTCTCCTGAATGGAGGTGGTGTCCGCGTCGGGCTTTTCCAGCTCCTTCTCCAGGGCCTTGCGCTGGTCCCGGAGCTTATCGCGCTCGTTCTCCAGGTCGCGTTTTTCCTTGTCCACGCCGCGGGTGAGCGCGTCCAGGACGTTACTCTTGAGCTTGTCGAAGTCCCGGCGCAGGGACTCCGGGACGTCCGGGGGCGACTGGTCGAGGGTCGCGCGGGCGGCGGCGAAATCTTCCATCTCGTACTCCGACGCGGCCTTGGCGTAATAAATCACGGCCCGGGCGGCGGAGAATCCCGCTGGCAGGGCGGCCAGCGCCTCGTCCGCCTTCTCGACGGCCACGGGGTAGCGGTCGGAGTTGTAGTTGGCCAACACCAGGGCGGGCCAGGCGAACTCGAGGGGCCCGCCGCCGTCGATGGCCCCCTGCGCCAGCCGGACCGCCGTGGAGTCGTCCTGGTCCTCGAGGGCGTAGAGGTAGGACAGGTGCGCGGTCAGCACCATGTCGGAGTCGCCGCCGTGGCGGATGCCGTCCTCGTAAACGTCGATGGCCTCCCCCGGGTCGCCCAGCGCCTCCCAGGCAAACCCCCACTCCCGGAAGGCGTCCACGCCGTACCCCAGGTCGGCCGCCCGCTCGAAGGAGTCCAGGGCGTCGCGCTGCTTCCCCTGCGCGACCAGGGCCCGGGCCAGGAAGAAGTGCCCCGCCCCCTGGTCGGGCTTAATCTTCACGGCCTGCGTCAGGTAATCGACCGCCGCGGCGGGGTCGCCGGTCTTCAGCTTGAGCTTCCCCAGCTCCAGGTTGGCGCCGTAGTGACGGGCGTCGTACTTGAGCGCCTCGAGGAACGCGCCCTCGGCGCGCTTGTCCTGAGAGCCCTCCAGGTACTCGAGGCCCTGGACGTAGTTCACCTCGGCGGTGGCGCGCGGGACGAGCTCGTAGCCGGGGACGTAGGTCTCCGCCTTTTGGATTTCACGCAGCGCCTGGGAATAGCGGCGGTCCTTCAGCAGGACCAACCCGAGCTCCACCTGGGCATGCGCCTGGTTCTCGATGGTGTCGGCGATTTCCTTGTCGATGAGCGACTGGAGGTCCACCACCTGGGGCTGGAGGTTGTCCAGGTTGGCCTCGAGGACGGGGTCCCCCTCGGAGGGCAGGAGGTCGCGGGCCGCGGCCAGCGCATCCTCGGCCTGCTTGGCCAGGCGCTTGGCCTGCTCGCCGTTGCCGGCGCTGGTGCGCAGGCGGTTCAGCTTCTCCTGGACCAGCGCCACCTCGTCTTCCACGCTGGGATTCTCGGGCAGCCCGTCGCCGGCGAAGAGCTGGTGCATGAGGCCCAGGTAGTTCATGGCCGAGTAGAAGTGGCACTCGGCCAGCTTTATCTGGGCGATGGTCACCTGCCAGCCGGCGATTTCGCCGAGGCGGTACAGGTCCTCCTCGTACTTGATTTTCGGGTCGTCCTCGCCCTCATCGGGCGCGGGGAAGACGGGCGGGTTGTTCCTGGCGTCCTGAATGGCCTCGCGGACGCGCTGCTCGCCGTTCTGGATGGCCCGCACGTCGCGCTCGATGAGCTTGAGGGCGTCCAGGGCCTTGTCGTGGTTCCCGGCGGCGCGCTCCTCGGCGGCGGCGGCCAGGGCCGACTCGATGGCGTCCAGCTTTTCACTGGCCTGATAAACGAGCTCCTGGGCTCGTTCCAGGGAGTCCGCCGACGAGAGGCTGAATGCGCCCAGGACCAGCAGAATCGCGCAAATCCATTTGAAAGGCATGACCATCCGACCCTCCGGCCTTTCAGGGGTTTGTAGTGCGGGGCAGCCCCGTTTGTGTAAGTATACCGTCAAACGACGGACATTGCCACCCCTGCGGGGGATGACCCGTTCCGCCCCCGCCGTGAGGATTGCCGTATGAAAAGAGCGGCGGGGATTAAAATCCCCGCCCTACGGGTCTTTGCCGATGTAGGGCGGCAACTCCGTGTGCCGCCCGTGTCGGTATTTAAAGG
>CAZNZF010000039.1:0-16570 GCA_964577465.1 uncultured bacterium
AAGGGGCTTTAGCCCCTTGAGCGGGCATGTATCTTCAGGTGAAATCGGCGGCCCGCGGAGGACGGGGCTACCTTGCTTATTTTTCAATACATTATGAGCGTCTGGTTTCAATCCAGCATGAAGGTAAAAAAAAGGGGAAAATATCCTTGTATCTTTGGAAATCCTCAGTTAGCATGCGGCCGGTGCCCCATAAATACCCTAGTGAAAAAAAAGGAGGTTACCTTGCGGAAGTACTTGGTTGCTACATTGGTGCTCCTGGTTCTCGCCGGTGTGAGCCTGGCCGAGGTGCACGAGCTGACCGTCTCGGTCGACACCGGGACCGTCGGGACCGTGCCGGTTTCGGGTGAGCCCTACCTCACGCCCTCCTTCATGCCGCTCACCGAGGAGGAGCTTTACAACGACAACGGAAGCGCCTACTACCATTGGAGCGGCGGCATCGCCGGTTTCGCCTCGAAGTTCATCGCGCCCTACGACTGCAAAGTGGTCGCTGTCAGGCTGACCTGCTTCAACTCCTCGGCCCGCAACTTCTACATCGACATCCTGGGCGAGGACGTCGGCGTGCCCGGCAAGCCGGACCGCAACAACAGCCTCCTGGGCGGGTACGAGACCTTCTATGAGGACGCCCACGGCAGCGATACCTGGGTCCGGTTCGACCTGGCGACGACCCCGCTGCTCAGCTCGGGCGACGTGTTTTTCGCCATGAGCGACGACTCCATCGACGGCCTGGACAACGCGCCCCAGGATAACCAGGGCCCCGGCCCCGCCGACTCGGCGTGGTGGTATTTCGACAGCGGCTCCTGGAGCGACTATGACACCTTCGGCGCCATGCTCATCCGCGTCTACGTCGACGACGACCTGTCCGAGCCCGACACCACCCCGCCCTTCGTGGCCGATATGGAGCCCACCGACGGCGAGAGCGACGTGCCGATAGACACCGAAATCGTCTTCCATTGCGGGGACGACGAATCGGGCGTGGATACCGCCACCATAGACTTCACCGTCGAGGACACCAGCCTCTCGTCGAACGACCGCGCCATCGGTATCGGTGGTTCGCCGAACGGTGACATCTCCGGCGACCTTGACATCGACGATGCCGACCTGCTGGATGTGGTCTGCACCTTCACTCCCGACGACGACCTGCCCTACGAGGACACCCTCACCTGCACCGTGGACGGCGCGCTGGCCGACCTCGAGGCTAACGAGATGGGCGACGATTTCGTCTGGACCTTCGACACCGAGGAAGAGCCGCCGAACGTCGTTACGACCACCTGGGGCACCATCAAGGCCGAGTTCTAGCACATATCGGATAACGCGAAAGGGCCCTCCCCCGGGAGGGCCTTTTTTAATAATGTCAGCCGGGTACGGTCAGCTTCGGGGATAAAAAACTTGTGCCCTTATCTGTAAAAATGGTAGAATAAAGTGGGTTTTGGTTTAAAGTGACACAAAGGAGGCAAGGATGAAGTACGTTTCTGTCATTCTATGCGCTCTCGCCGCCGTGTCTTTCGGCGCCGCCATCGGCGTGACCTACAGTCCCACGGACACCGTTCAGCTCGAGCCGATCCAGGACACGTGGATCTGGTCCGGCTACGGCCCCTACGGCAGCTCCACCGAGCTGCGCATCAACTCGGAAAGCATCCAGCAGTATCCGGTCCTTGAGTGGGACCTCTCCAGCCTGGACGGCTACACCATCAACTCGGCCATCTTCTACGTGTACCGCTACGAAGGCAGCTCCGCCATCGATGCCGACGTCTTCCGCGTAACCGAGTCCTGGGATGAGGCGACCCTCGTGTTCCCGCTAGCCCACGACGACGCCACGGTATGGGCCTCCGGCAGTGCCGGCGATCCCAGCGGCTGGAAGAGCTTCGACGTGACCGACCTGGTCCAGGCCTGGACTGACGGCGACTACGACAACTACGGCATCCTCTGCAAGGGCTATGGCGCCGGGTACTACCAGCGCTGGTACTCGAAGGATGCCGGCTCCAATCATCCTTACCTGGACATCGACTACACCGAGGTTGCCCCCGATACAACCCCGCCTTTCGTGGCCGATATGGAGCCCACCGACGGCGAGAGCGACGTGCCGATAGACACCGAAATCGTCTTCCATTGCGGGGACGACGAATCGGGCGTGGATACCGCCACCATAGACTTCACCGTCGAGGACACCAGCCTCTCGTCGAACGACCGCGCCATCGGTATCGGTGGTTCGCCGAACGGTGACATCTCCGGCGACCTTGACATCGACGATGCCGACCTGCTGGATGTGGTCTGCACCTTCACTCCCGACGACGACCTGCCCTACGAGGACACCCTCACCTGCACCGTGGACGGCGCGCTGGCCGACCTCGAGGCTAACGAGATGGGCGACGATTTCGTCTGGACCTTCGACACCGAGGAAGAGCCGCCGAACGTCGTTACGACCACCTGGGGCACCATCAAGGCCGAGTTCTAGACCGTATCGGATAACGCGAAAAGGCCCTCCCCCGGGAGGGCCTTTTTGTATGGTTTGACTTCCCACCGCTCCCGGACCGGTTCAGTTTCAACCGGCTCCTCCAAAATGGTAGGGCAGATTCGGTCGGCGCCCGCGGTCCACACCGGGTGACGGGCCTGAAACGGCCCACGGCGCGCGATTTAGCCCGCATTGCCCTCCTGGCACACTTGTTGCCATTAAAAGTCTCGACCGGTTGGCACACTCTTCGGTTACTTAACACAAACCGGTTAAACGAACTAAAGGAGTCGAGATGAAAAAGGTAATCCTGATGGCTCTGATGCTTACGCTCATCACCACTGTTGCGTGGGCCAGCGAAATCACCCTCACCACGGACTCGAGCGGCCACGCCGGCGCCATCTCCGTCGTGCCGAAGGTCGAGCACAATACCGGCGAAGACGGGGAGGGAGACAGCGAGGAAATCCTCTCCTGGGACGACGGGGTAATGGACGGCTACTTCGATGACATCTACAACCGTGCCGTTCAGTTCACCGCCCCGTTCGATTGCCACGTAGTCACGGGCATGGTCTACCACGAGGATGATGGAATCCTGTCCTGCCCCTACTACTTCGCCATCTACGACGACCTGAACGGGAGCCCGGGCGTGGAGCTCGGCGGTGTTATGGCCTCCGGCAGCGCGGTCGACGGGTGGTACGATATCGACGTCATCCCCTCCGAGATATCCGTGTACGAGGGTGACGTTTTCTACGGCGTAGTGGTCAAAAACAACGGCGAGATGCCCATCCTCTGCTCCGACACCACCGAGCCGCTCAACGCGATTCACGGTAACTTCTACAAGGAAGGCTCCCAGGTGGAGTGGACCTTCGACGACACGGCCAACCTGATGCTCCGGGTCGTCGTGGACAACGATGTCGTCGGACCTTTCACCGAGAACCCGAACCCCGCACCCGGCGATTCGGGCGTGCACGGCGACGTGGCCATGAGCTTCGAGATTAGTGACGATGGTCACAGCATCGAGCGCAAGAGCATCCTAGTGGTGGTGGCCGGCGAGGACGTTACCGGCGACTGCACCATCTCGCAGAGCAGCGTGACCGGCAGCTTCCTGATCGTCTACCAGCCGGAAAAGGGCTTCGACAACGGCGATGTCTATGTTTATTGGCACGCCGAAGACGAGCTTGGCAATGGGGGCGAGGACAATTGGTACTTCATCGTTGAGGATGACTCCGAAGGCTCCAACACCGTCGAGACGACCTGGGGCGCCATCAAAGACACATTCTAACCCCCTGTGGCTAATCCTGGAGGGACCCCCTGGGTCCCTCTTCTTTTACGCCCCCTCGCCCACCGGAGGGGGCGGCTTATGCTATCCTTTTACCGCGCTCCCCTTCGGACGGGTCGGAATGGGTTTCGAAAAGTACGTCGCCTTCGCCCGAATCGAGATCAAGCGGATAATGGCCTACCGCTTCGACGTCATCACCCAGGCGGTGAACGCCGTGGTGGTTCTGGTGACCTTCACCTATTTCTGGCGGGCGGTGTACGGGGGGCGTGAGGTCCTGGTCGGGATGAGCCTCGACCAGATGATCACCTACATCTTCCTCACGCGGGTGGTGCGCAGCCTGACCGCCACCCGCCTGGACCGTCAGATACTGCGGCGGATCCGCACCGGCGATATCGCCGTGGACCTCTACCGCCCGGCGAGCTTCGTGGGGATTAACTACGGGCAGGCCGTGGGCGGCGGTCTCTTCTACCTCATCGTCATCGGCGTGCCCATCCTGGTGCTCGGGCGACTCGCCTTCGGGATGCAGGCCCCGGTCTCGACGGGGGCGGAGCTGGTCTTCGTCGCCTCCACGGTCCTGGGGGTCGCGGTCCAGTTCGGCATCGACGTCACCTTCGGGCTCATCATCTTCTGGACGATGGCCGGCTGGGGGATCGGCATGGCCAAGGGTTTCACCGAGCGGTTCTTCTCCGGCGCCCTCATCCCGCTGAACTTCTTCCCGGACTGGCTCCGGCCCGTCGCCGACTGGATGCCCTTCCGCTGCGCCGTGTACACGCCCATCGCCATCTACACCGGCATGATCCCCCTGGCCCAGGCCCCCGAGTACCTGGCCGTGCAGGCCGCCTGGGCGGTGGCGCTGAACCTGGCGGCGGCCTTCATGGTCCGCCGGGCCTACCGCCGGCTGGAGGTCCAGGGCGGCTGAAAAGGAGCGCACATGGAGAAGGACGACAAGCTCGAAGTGTTCCGGCCGGAAAGCGGCGGGGGGGAAGGATTGCCGCTCGCCGAATCGAACATCCAGGCCGGGTTCCCCTCGCCCGCCGACGACTTCATCCAGAACCGGCTGGACCTGAACGAGCACCTCGTCCTGCACCCGGCGGCCACCTTCTTCGTCCGGGTGGCCGGGGACTCCATGGTCGGGGCCGGCATCGCCGACGGCGACATCCTCATCGTGGACCGCTCCCTGGAGCCCGCCGACGGACGGGTGGTCATCGCCGTGGTCGCGGGGGAGCTGGTGGTTAAAAGGCTGCGGCGCACCGAGGGGGGCTGGCTCCTGGCCGCCGAGAACGACGGCTACCCGCCCATCGAAATCGGGGAGGAGAGCGAATTCGAGGTCTGGGGCGTGGTGACCAACGTCATACACCGTCTGTAGCATGGAAATACGCGTCGGCACGTGCGGCTACTCCTACGACGACTGGCGGGGCGTGTACTACCCGCCGGGGCTGCCGCGCGGCGGGATGCTTGCGTGGTACTCCGGGACGGCGGCCCAGACCGACCTCCTCGCCGGTGAGCGCGGGCCGGTCTTCGACACCGTCGAGGTGAACGCCACCTACTACCGGCTCCCGTCGGTGAAGACCTTCGCCCGGATGGCCGCCGTCACACCGGACGGGTTCCTCTTCAGCGTGAAGGCCCCGGGCGGAATCACCCACCCGCAGGATTACGGGGGCCTCGACGGCGGGCTCGTGGATGAATACTGCGCGGCGGTGACGCCCCTGGCCGAGGTGGGGAAGCTCGGCCCCACCCTGTTGCAGTTCCCCTTCCGGTTCAAGGCCGACGGGGGGAACGTGGATTACCTGCGGTCGGCGGCCGACGCCTTCCACGGGCTCCGGCCGGTGGTGGAGTTCCGCCACCGCTCCTGGCTGACCGGGGAAACCCTGGGGCTGCTCGGAGAGCTGGGCCTGAGTTACGTTTCGGTGGACATGCCCGCGCTGCCCGGCCTCATGCCGCCGGTGCTGGCGGTCACCACCGACACGGCCTACGTCCGCTTCCACGGCCGCCGGAAGGACGCGTGGTGGCGCGGCGGGAACGAGGAACGCTACGACTACGAATACACCGCCGAGGAGCTGGAGCCCTGGGCGGAGCGGGTCCGCGCCCTGGCCGACGATTGCTGCGCCCCGGACGACGGGCCGCTGTCGGACGATGAGCCGGCGGGCGACTCCTCGGACCTCCTGCGGCTCATCCGCCTGTTGAGCGGACCGGTGAAGCGGGTATTCCTGTATTTCAACAACCACCCGAAGGGCAAGGCGCTTTCCGCGGCGCGCTCCCTTCAGAGCCGCCTCGCGCTCGGCCGGTGATGGACACCCCTCTCGGACAGCGGGCCGCCGACCGGCGCATCGCCCTCGTGGACTGCAACAATTTCTACGCCTCCTGCGAACGGGTCTTCCAGCCTGAGCTTGTGGGGGTGCCGGTGGTGGTGCTCTCGAACAACGACGGGTGCATCATCGCGCGCTCGAACGAGGCCAAGGCGCTGGGCATAGCGATGGGCGCGCCATACTTCAAGACGCGGCCCGTCATCGAGAAGAACCGCGTCCGCGTCTTCAGCTCCAACTTCGCCCTGTACGGCGACATGAGCCGGCGGGTGATGTCCACCCTGGCCAGCTTCGCGGACGATTTCGAGGTGTACTCCATCGATGAGTGTTTCCTGGACCTGACCGGCTTCGGTGACCCGGAGGCGTACGCCGGGGTCATCCGCTCCACCGTCCGGCGCTGGACCGGCATCCCCGTCTCCATCGGCCTCGCCCCCTCGAAGACCCTGGCCAAGGTGGCCAACAAGCTGGCCAAGGCGGACCGCGACGGACCGGGGGTGAAGGTGCTCCTCCCCGGCGCGGAGCTGGACGAAATTCTGGCCCGGCTCCCCGTGGAGGACGTCTGGGGCATCGCCGACCGCCTGGCCCGCCGGCTGAAGCGCTCGGGCATCCACACGGCCAAGAAGCTGCGGGACGCCGACGACCGCTGGGTCGACAAGAAGCTGGGGGTCGTCGGGCGGAGGATGGTTTACGAGCTGCGCGGCATCGGCTGCCTGGGGCTGGAGGACCAGCCGCCGGATAAAAAAACCATCTGCACCACGCGCTCCTTCGCCCGGGCGCTCGTGACCCTGGAGGAGCTCCAGGAGGCGGTGGCCAGCTTCGTCAGTCGGTCGGCGGAGAAGCTGCGCGCCCAGGGTTCCGCCGCCGGCGTCCTCACCGTTTTCGTCATGACCGGCCACTTCGGCGAGGGGCCCAAGTACTACAACTCAACGGTCGCCGTGCTCCCCGTGCCGACCGGCGTCACCCACGAGCTGCTGGGCCACGCCCTGGCCGGGCTCAAGCGCATTTTCCGCTCCGGTTACGCCTACAAGCGGGCCGGGGTGCTCCTGGGCGACATCGTCCCCGCGGGGGCCGTCCAACTCGACCTCTTCGACCGGCTGGGCGAGCCTCCGGACGGGAGCGAGAGTCCCCGGAGACGGGGCGAGCGGCTGATGCGCGCCGTGGACCGCGTCAACCGGGAGCTCGGGCCGCAGACGGTGCAGTACGCCCGGGAGGGGCTCGCCAAGCCCTGGGTGCTGCGGACGAACCGGCGTTCACCGCGCTACACCACCTCCTGGCGGGAGCTGCCCGTGGCGCGTGCCGGCTGAGACTCGTTTCTGAAGAAACATTATCCAAGGAGGGTGCGATGAAGAAACCCGTGTTCCTGATGCTCCTTCTGGCGGTCGCCGTCACGGCCTCGCCCCAGATGTACGCCTTCCACGACACCGCCGCCGACGCCTACATCGCCTACTTCATCAACGACAAGGGCGAGATTTTCTGCTCCTACTCCGGGGCGGTGGAGAAGCTGGCGGAGATACCGGGTCCCGGCCCGTGCGACATCGCGGCCCTCTACGACTCCGTGGCCGACGCCTGGTACGCCGTGGCGTGCAACGGCGGGGGGCGGGTTTTCGACGTCCTGGGTGAGAACAACACCCCCGAGTTCGGCCAGATACCCGGCAAGGGGCCGTACAGCATCTCGGTCCTCTACGACGCCAAGGCGGACGCCTACGCCATCTTCGCCCTCAACTCCGACGGCGCGGTTTACCTCTACAACGACGGCGCGTTCCAGGAGGTCATGAACCTGCCGTAGCGGAGAAGTGAACCCATGCCCGAAGAAATGAAACCCGCGGGGAGCGGACGGCGCCGCTTCCGAATGGGGCTCATCGGCGCCTTCATCGCCCAGGCCTTCAAGGCCAAGATGGATTACCGGGCCGATTTCTGGACCGGCAACCTCTTCATGGCCTTCATGATGGCCAGCCAGATTCTATTCATATTCCTGGTCTTCGGCCAGGTGCACGAGGTCCAGGGCTGGACCCTGTGGCAGGTGATGCTGGTCTACGGCGTCTCCTCCTCGACCATGGCCCTGGCCCAGCTCGTCTCGCACCACGTGGCCGAGGTGGGCGAGCACATACGCGGGGGGACCTTCGATTCCCTCTTGATTCGGCCCATCCCGCCCCTGGTGCACCTTTTCATCCGCGAGGTCAACGACTACTGGCTGGTGACCCTGATAGGGCGGCTGGGGATAACGGCCCTGGCGTTCGTGAACTGCGGCGTGGCGGACGTGTGGTGGAACTGGCCGGCCCTGTTGGGGTTCCTCGCGGCCGGGTCGGCGATAATCGTGGCGCTGAACGTCGTCTTCGCCGGCCTCTCCTTCCGCGTGCTCCAGGTGGAGACCCTCTACTGGTTCTTCATCGGCGAGTTCTACAACCTGAGCTACTACCCGCTGACCATCTACGGCGGGTGGATTCAAGGCCTTCTGACCTGGGTCTTCCCCCTGGCCTGGGTCTCCATCGTGCCGGCGTCCTGGTTTTTGGATAAGGGCGGGGCGTACCAGATGCTGGCGGTGTGGCTGCCGGTGGTGCTGGTGTTCTTCGTGGCCCTGGCCTGGGTTCTCTGGCGGACGGGCCTCCGGCGGTACGAGAGCACGGGGAGCTGAGGGCCGGGTGTTGGTTGGGGAAATGTAGGGCGGGGACTTCAGTCCCCGCCGTGTTCAAAGGCAGCCCTCACCCATGTTGCGATGACGTAGGGGCGGACCTTCAGGTCCGCCCGCGGGTCGACCTAAACGGCGCGCCGTCGGTCGGCCCCTACGAGGGGCAAAACGGGCGACCGTGGACTCATCGCCCCTACGGGGAAATCGCGCGACGAGAAATGTAGGGCGGGGCTTCTACGCCCCGCCGCGTTTACCCCTCACCCTAACCCTCTCTCCAGAGGGGAGAGGGGGCCGCTGCACCCCCCACCCCCGGTTGTGATGACGTAGGGCGGGGATTCTATCCCCGCCGCCTTTTTCAATTGTAGCCCTCACCCCCATCCCCTCTCCCACGGGGAGAGGGGGGCCGCTACACCCCTCACCCTAACCCCCTCCCACGGGGGGAGGGGACCGACGTTTACTCGCTGTAGGTCAGCGTCTCGTCGCAGAGCTTCTTGTCGTACGGGTCGCCCCAGACGCCCTCCCAGTTATCCCCCGAGGGCTCGTACACGGTCAGGAACGGGCCCGTGGCCAGGACCAGATACCCGTCAACGACCACGCCGATGCCCTCGTAGACCTCGGTCTCGCCGTAGTCGGGGGTGACGGTCTGGCGGCAGGCGACGATGTCGCCCTTGGACTGCATCTGGTACGTCCCCTCGTAGGGGTCGCCCTCGGTGTTGGTCCCCCGGCAGGAGAAGTCGCCGTCCTTGGGGAGCCGTCCCAGCTCGGGCGGGTCCGGCGGCTGGGCCCCGCCGCCCAAGATGTCCACGTCCATGACGATGGTGGAGCCCCAGGTGACCCACCGTCCGCCCATGGCCCCCTCGCCCACGGTAAAGACGCCCAGCCAGGGCTCGGCGGGGTCGGGGATGGACAATGCCAGGTACTTGTCGCCGAAGGTGAGCGCCGCGGCCTCGAAGGGCTCCTGGCCCTCGACCTGCCACCGGGCGATGTAGAAGCCGTCTTCCTCCTTGGTGAGCGTGAAGTCGTTGTCCACGAAGAAGGTCATCACGTCGAGCTTCGCGTCGTCGGGGGTGAGGATTTCCGAGGCCAGGGCCCCGGCCTGCTTGTCCACCCACATGCCGACCCAGTCCTCGCCCGACCGCTGGAAAATCGTCAGGAAGCCGGCGGTGTTCATGACCAGGTAATCGCCCACCTGGACGGCGGTGCCGTAGAGCGTCATCTCGTTCTCGGTCCCGGGATCGAAAATCTGCGAGAGGCCGATTGACTTCCCGCTCGGGGTGAGGCCGTAGTAGGCGATGTAGGGCGCACCCGAGCCGTCCACGCCGAGGGCGTTGAGGCTCAGGCCCGCGTCCAGGGGGGTGACCTCCGGCGCGTCGGGAGCCGCCTTCCCTTCCGTGATGAAGGAGGTGACGGCGCCCACGGTGTCGCCGTAGAAGAAGAGTTGTCCCCCCAGGGCGCTCGCGTCCACGGTGAAGATGTAGAGCGGGTTGCCGTCCACCGGCTCGGCCACGGCGAAGTAGTTTTCCCCGAAGGCCGCCCCCACGCCGGTCAGGCTCTGCTCGGCTCCGGCGTCGTCGGTCCAGCGCCAGGTCACGTCATACCAGCCGCCCGGCGTCCGCTTTAGTTCCACCGGGTAGGTGTCCGTAGAGCCGTCGGCGTAGGTGGTGACGTTGTCGTAGTTCCCGCTAAGGTCCCGCTCGACGCTGACCAGGGCCGCGGGGTCGGTGTCGGCCAGGACCAGGGAATACTCCCCGGAGACGTCCAGCTCCGTGTTGAGGACCCCCCCTCCGCAACCGGCGAGCAGGGTCAACGCCGTCAGCATGGCGACGGTGAAAATCGGGTTGACTTGCATCGAACCTCCCTTTTCGTTTCTTATGGCGCGGGGACCTACCGGGGGTCCCCGCAATTCATGGATGACTCGGCGGTTTAGTGCAGCCTGCCCTCCAGCTCGCTGCTCGCGTTCCAGCCCGCCTGGTACTCGGCGTCCACGAAGTACACCAACAGGTCGGCCTGGTACTCGGCGTCCACGTAGTAAATCGTGAAGTCCGCCTGATACTCGGCATCCACGAAGTACCACAGGCCGTCCTCATCGGCCTGGTACTCGGCGTCCACCACGTACACCAGCAGGTCGGCCTGGTACTCGGCGTCCACCACGTACACCAGGTAGTCGGCCTGGTATTCGGCGTCCACCACGTACACCAGCCCCGCCGCCGCCGGCAGGGTGAGCGCGGCCAGGAAAAGAACCAGCAACTTTTTCACGGTTCCTCCTCTTTATGGCAAAGGGTATGACAGGGGGGTCAACCCCCTTGTCTCCACCGATTCACTCGTGGAAGACCTGGGCGGTGAAGGTGTAGAGCTCGGCGCCGTGCTGCCAGGCGTCGGGCGGAAGTCCGGCCTTGAGGCAGGTGTGGGCCAGGAACTCCTCCCGGTCCCACCCCTGCTCCGTGGGGACCTGGGGCAGAAGGAGACCCGACCGGCCTCCCTGCCGCACGATGAGCCCGTGGCGGCCCACGGTGACCCGGCTCGGGTCGTCGCACCTTTCCAGGGGCGACAGCGCACTGATTTCGATGCGCAGCTTTTCCAGCTCCCCGGCCGTCACCGGGGGGAAGCGGGGGTCGCCGACGGCCGCCGCCACCGCCATCTCCCGCACCGCCTTCCACAGCGGCACGACGGGCTCCACGTAGCCGATGCAGCCCCGGAGGTTGCCAGCTTTAGTCAGGGTGACGAAGGCGCCGCGCTTCTGCCGCAGCCGGGCCGAGGGCTCGGAAAGCTCCGGCGGCTTCCCCCCGGCGTAGTGGGTCTCCAGGGCCTCGCGGGCCAGGCGCAGCAGCCTTCCCCTCTCCTCCCGGTCCAGGTCGTGCCCCTCCTCCGGCGGGCCGGGCAGGTGGAACACGGCGGAGAGGTAGCCGACGACCTGCCGCCGGTCGCCGGTGACGTCGCCCGAGGTGGCGTAGGAGATGACGCGGGCGAGGGCGGCCCCCACGCCGCGGGCGTAGAACATGGCCGCCGCCATGGGGCCCGCGCCGCAGGCCGCCGCCCGTTCGCACTCCACGGATTCGAGCAGCTTTTCCGGCTCCAGCGCCCGCACGTGGCCCGCGACCACCCCGTCCAGGACCCGGGCCACCGAGTCCTCGTGGTAGTGGGACAGGTCGCTCGAGGCCGCGACCAGGGTGTCCGCGCCGAGGGTTTGGGCCAGCGCCGCGCCCAACCCCCGGGCCGTTTCCAGGTCCTGAGAGCCCATCAGCAGCGGCACGAGCCGCGTCCCGGGCAGGGCGAGCTGGATGAAGGGGAGCTGCACCTCGAGGGAGTGCTCGAGGCCGTGGGCGGGGGACACCGATTCCAGGTTGTAGGCGGAGGCGAGCGCCGCCAGGGCCTCCAGGTCCACCTCGACCAAACCGAGCGGCGTTTCGTAAGCCTCGCCCACGAAGGCCGACACGCCGTCGAAGGGCACCCGGTGGCTGGGGGCGATGACCACCACGCGCCGGAAGGTATTGGGGCCGATGGAGGCGTAGGCGCCGGCGGCGACGGCCCCCGAGTAGACGTACCCCGCGTGGGGCGCGATGAGGGCGCGGACCCCGGAGACCGGCTCCACGTTGGTCCGTTGGAGGAGCTGGGTCACCTGACGGCGCAGGGAATCCGCGGGCGCGGGATAGAAACTCCCGGCAACGGCCGGGGCGCGGACCCTCCCCCGGGCCTTCTTTTTCAGCGTTTCGAGGTCCCACTGCATCTTAACCACCCTGAGGTGGATTACATTCGATTATACTCTCAATACTGAGGATTATACAAAATTGTATTTTTTTATAATCCTTACGATAATGGTTCGTTTGTAAGCCGGACTATCTCCAAAGCGACGTACAGCTTCGGTTGTTTGGTTTCCCCCAACTCACTCAAGATTCCCCGCTCGACCAACCCGCGCACACAACGCTGGGCGCCCTGGTAGGTTTTATAACCCACCAAACGCTGAACCAGGGGTATAGATACGATGGGCCGCTTGAATAGGCAATCGACCAACATCATAGGTTTATTCGAGCCGAGGTTTTCCACGTTGCGACGCCAACGAGATTGAAGGTCTAGAAGGTGATGGAATCTTTGAGAGGCGTCCAGGGCCTGTTCTCTGACACCGCGGAGGAAGAATTTCAACCAACCGGACCAGTCGCCCTGTGTGCTCACCCGGTCCAGGGCTCCGTTGTACTCATCGTGATTGCTTTCCAGATAGGCACTTAGGTATAAAAGGGGCAGCGGGAGAAGTTCCCAGAGCACGGTCAGAAGTGAAATGAGCAGTCTGCCCACCCTTCCGTTCCCGTCGTTGAAGGGGTGGCTCGCCTCGAACTGGTAATGGATCAACGCGAGCCGGATCAGCCGGTCGTCTTCCGATGGGCCGTGTATGTACTTCTCCAAGCCGTCCAGGGATTCGAGCATCTCTGGGACGGGCGGCGGTATGAACGTGGCCTCCTCGATGGTCGAGCCCGGCTTCCCGATGAAGTTCTGGATGCGTCGGAACTCGCCGGGGGCGGCATTCGAACCCCGCACTCGGTACATCAGGCGCCTGTGCAGTTCGCGGATCAACCTCAACGACATCGGCAGCTCGGCGAGGCGTTTCAGGCCGTAATCCATCGCCACCACGTAATTCATGACCTCCCGCAGATCCCTCTGGGAGGGATCGCCGGGCTGGATGGGAAGCCTGAGCTGACCACCCTGGTACGCCAGTAGTTCCTCAAGTTCCGTCTCCGTCCCTTCGATTTTCGAAGAGAGAACAGCCTCACGATTCATGAAGGGGCGCACGAAGAGGCTCGGGTCGGGTGTCATTCGAGCCAACCCCCGAAGCTCCCCCAGGGCTCCGTTGGCCTCCGCGAGGAGGTTGACCATCTCCTTATCGTAATTTATCTCCGGGGGGAGTGGATCAGGAACAAATGCGGAAATCTCCCCATGAAGCTTGATGTAGCGCCCCGCAGGTGTTTTTTCTACTTTCATATCCCGCACGAAAAAGAAAGGGAACGAGAAATCGTCGGTGGTTTCGGGGTTCAACCTCGGTTTACATGATCCCTGTTCAAGCCTTAGGATTGGTTCTCAATCACTGCAATTATACTTGAAAACGGGGGGTGCCGGGCAAAGGATTATCCGCCCCCCAGGAGCACGCCCGTGGCCATGCGGCCCGCCGCCTCCCCCAGCGCCCGGTGGCTCCAGTACCGGTCGCTGCGGCACCGGGTGCAGTCGCCCGAGGACGCGATTTGCTCCGGGGCCACCCCGCGCGCGAGGAGCTGGTGCCGGACGAGGCCGGGCAGGTCCAGCCGCGGCCCGCCGTCCGGGTTCCGGAGGACGAACCGCCCCCCCCAGCGCCCGGCGAGCTCGTCGGCGATTGCATCCGACACCTCGTAGCAGCAGGGGCCGATGCCGGCGCCGACGTGCGTGAAGAGGGAGGGGGGCTTCACCCCGAAGCGCCGCTCGATGAATTCCAGCGCCGCCCCCACCGCGTCGGCCAGGGCGCCCCGGCGGCCGGCGTGGACCGCCCCCGCCACGTTCCCCCCCTCGTCGGCCAGCAGGACCGGGAGGCAGTCGGCGGTGAGGACGACCACGGCGAGCCCTTTTCTGTCCGTGACCAGGGCGTCGGCCCGGGGGTAGGGAAGGGAGGTCGGCCCCTGGGCGAGATACACCTCGCGGCCGTGGACCTGGTGCGCCCGTGCGATTCCCGCCCCCGGCGCGATGCCGTCCAGGAGCTCGCGGACCGTGTCCAGGGGGTCGTCGGTGGGGCTCGGCGTCCGCAGGGTGGTGAATCCCGTCGCCGGGCCGACCCGGAACACCTCCCAGCGGTCGGGCGGACCGTCGCCGTTCACCGCCGGACCTCGACCGACAGGCCGGGGAACGTCTCGGAGAGCCGGACGATGCTCGGGCTCGACTCGGCCGGCGTTTCCTCGGTGTCGGGCACCCGCGCGTTGATGCGGATGTTCGCCGGCCCGAAGCGGGTGAAGCTCACCCGGGTGAGCTCGATCTCCGGGAGCCGCCCGATCCCCTCCACCACCCGCTGGAAGTCGTTCAGGCCGCCCTTGAGGCTGAAGCGCACGAGGCTGCGGTTCACCCTGTGCCCGAGCTCGGGGTGGTGGTGGAGGTAGCGGCGGATGGCGTGACGGGCGTGGGAGGTTTTCACGAATCGGAGCCAGCCGGGCCGGGGTTGAATCTCCTCGGAGGTCAGCACCTCGACGCGGTCGCCGGCCGAGAGCACGTGGTTGATGGGCTGGGACCGTCCGTTCACCATGGCGCCCGAGCAGGTCAGGCCGAGGTCGGTGTGGATGCGGAAGGCGAGGTCGAGCACCGTGGAGCCCACGGGCAGGTCCAGCGTCTTCCCCTTGGGGGTGATGACGAATATCTGCTCGGCGAAGAGGTCAATCTTGACCGCGCTGGCGAAGGTGCGGGCGTTGGAGGTCTGTTTCTCCCAGTCCACGATTCGTCGCAGCCAGAGGAGCTCGTCGTCGAGGTCGGCGTCGAAGCCGGCCTCCTTGTAGAAGAAGTGGCCGGCCACGCCGTATTCGGCGATGAAGTTCATCTCCTCCGTGCGTATCTGGATTTCGATACGGCGACCGTGACGGCCGTGGACCGCCGTGTGCAGCGACTGGTACCGGTTGGGCTTCGGGTTGGCGATGTAGTCGGAGAAGGCGCCGACGATGGGGCGCCACAGGCTGTGGACGATGCCCAGCACGCTGTAGCAGTCGCGCACCTGCCGGGTGATGACCCGGATTCCCAACAGGTCCACCATGTGCTCCGGCGGCTCGCCCTTCTCTATCATCTTGCGGTAGATGGAGTAGATGTGCTTGGGGCGGCCGAAGACGGTCGCCTGAATCTCCAGCTCCTCGAGCTTGGCCTTCAGCTCCTCGATGACCTCGACCAGGATGGCCTCCTGCTCGGGCTTCCCGGCGCGGACGATTTCCGCCAGGTCGGCGTACACCTCGGGGTGGAGGTACATGAGCGCCCGGTCCTCCATCTCCCACCGCAGCTTGGCCACGCCGAGGCGGTGGGCCAGGGGGGCGTAGATTTCCAGGGTTTCCAGGGCCTTCTCCCGGCGCTTTTCCGGGGGCATGTGCTGAAGGGTGCGCATGTTGTGAAGGCGGTCGGCGAGTTTTATCAGGAGGATGCGCGGGTCGTGCTGGGCGGCCAGGAGCAGCCGACGCAGCGTCGCCGAGGGCCCGGCCCGGCCCGACCTCTCCAGCCTGGCCTCCCGGGTCAGCCCCTCGACCAGGTGGTACACCCCCTCGCCGAACCGCTCCAGGATTTCCAGCCCGCCCAGGCTCGTGTCCTCGAGGGTGTCGTGGAGGATGCCCGCGATGACCGTTTCCGCGTCGCCCCCGAGCTCGGCCAGGATGTGGGCCACCTCGACGGAGTGGATTAAGAAGGGGTCTCCGGAGCGGCGGCGCTGCCCGCGGTGGGCCCTGGCGGCCAGATGGTAGGCCTCGTCGAGATGCTCGAGCCACTCCTCCCCGGTGCGGGGACGCAACAGGGCGAGGGTGTCCTCGAAAACGTGGCGGCAGGCGGTGAGGTTCATGGTGGTATGGAGCGAGGATTACGCTGCCAGTATACCTCATTCGCGCCGCCCCCTCAATTCGGCGTGGGACGGCGCGTTGCATGGGGGCGGGGTGATGACGAAACGGGCGGGTGTGGACACCCGCCCCTACGGCCGATACATATTTGTTGACGTAGGGCGGCAACTCCGTGTGCCGCCCGGTCGTACGATGACGAGACACCGGGCGGGGTACAGAGCCCCCGCCCTACATTCAGGATTAGATGATAAAACGGGCGGACCTAAAGGTCCGCCCCTACGATAATCCGCGAATCAGACCCGTAGGGGCGATGAGTCCACGGTCGCCCGCGGGCGGGGACGGAGCCCCGCCCTTACGGCAGCGTATTTTGCGGGGGGAGGGTGGGTGAGGGGG
>CAZNZF010000040.1:0-16461 GCA_964577465.1 uncultured bacterium
GGTGGAATTTGGGGGGGCCCCGCTGGGGGGCGGCCAACCGACAGGGCCGTTTGGGTGGGGGGGGGGGGGGTTGTGGACACCCGCCCCTACGTCAATCCGTAAACGATCAATTTCGTGCGAACATCCGCGGTCGTCCGAAAAACCCCCTAGAACGCCGCCTTGATTTCCCCCCAGCTAACCCCGTCCTCCATCGACCCGCCAACAGTGAACGTCCACGAGAAATCGTCCCCCAGGGTGTTGCCGTCCCGGTCCGCCAGTGAGCCCGCGACGGTGCAGGTAATCGGGCCCGGCGGCAGGTCGTCCGAGGGCGTGAAGGTGCAGGCCACGTCGAAGAGGTCGGCGGGGTCCACATCCATCTCGCCCTCTATATCTCCGCTCCGGGAAAGTGATGGTGATGAGGTCTTCGTCTGGCTCAGGTTCGCCGGCTGTCGTGAAGCATCGCGGACGGTGAAGGCCAGCGTCGAGACGTCCACCCCGGCGTAGCCGTCGGTGAGGTGGAAGGTGATGACCGAATCCGGCGGGACGCCGTCCTCGCCGTCACCGGGGCTCATATCGGCGACCTCGGGCGGGTCCTCGTCCAATCCGTGCGTGTCGAAGCTCCAGACGTAATCCTCGCCCATCTCCTTGCCCAACAGGTCGGCGAGGCTCCCGTCCACGGTGCAGGTATAGTCGCCCCAGGGCAGGTCGTCGCTGGGGGAGAACGTGCAGAGGACCTCCAGCGGGTCCCCGTCGTCGATTTCCAGGGTGCCTTCGATGATGGTGTTCGACGAGCTACCAATACTCAGACAACCCCGATTCACCGTTGTCCTTTCTTCCTCCAGGTCGAGTGCGAACTGGATTGTATCGGTGTCAATCCCCGCCAGGTCGTCGGTCAGCTCGAATGCGATGGTGGAATCGGGCGGCACGCCGCTCTCGCCATCCGCCGGATACGATTCCGAGCAGACCGGCAACTCGGTGTCGTCGGATTCGAAATAGACTTCGAGCTGCGGGGGGTTGTCAGATTCCCTGGAGCCGAAAAAGCTGTAATTCCCTGCTTCTTCGATTCGAAAACCAAAATTTTCAGCGGGGTGGTCTACCCATCCTTGAACGTAATCAGCCGGTAGTTCAATGGAGCGTGTACTACGGTCATGCCGAAAACCGTATTCCAAAAACCATTCACCTAGCGGCGGCGCGTTTGCCCATGTTATCTCCATTTCGCTCCACTCTCCCGCTATCTCGTAGAATTCCCACCACTCACCAGTAAGGGAGAAGTCCAATATTAAATACGCCTTGATAACATGCATTGCCGGTTCCACATCGGATAAATCGAATTGAATTACGGCATCCTCAACTTCATAGTACGAATAAGGATGTGAGAAATTTAACACACACAGCTCGATTGAATCGCCGTAATTATCATCTATCCCTTGGTGTTCTTCACCTTCGTGATACCAACACGTGATGAACGAATCCTGCACGGGCTCGAAGACCTCGGAGGCCCACGCCGCGGAAAAAACCGCCGGGACGACCCCTAACACTAACAACAGCTTTTTCATGACCACCTCCCGGTTCCCAACCGGCGTTAAAGCACGATTGATGCCAGCGCGGGATGCCGTGGTTAATGACTAAAATTACAACAAATTACGCGGTTGCTGTGTTATTTCCCCAGGTAATCGCCGTGTGTTTTTCCCTGCAAGACGGTTCTTTTCGCCCCTTTCCCCCTAGAACGCCGCCTTGATTTCCCCCCAGCTCGATTCCTGGACCCGCGAATCGTCCAGGTTCAACTCCAGCTGCGGCGGGGTCGAAGATTCTCTGGACTGGACCACGGCGAAACGGCTGAAGTAATGTTCGATGATTTCAAGGCCGAAGTTGTGCGACGGGTCATCCACCCAATCCTGGGCGACATCGGTGGGGAAGTCGAACGACGAGAAACCCGTAGGCGGGTTGGTGATGGTCATGATCAGCCCGCCCTGGTCAGGCGCGGTCGAATAGGTTATCTCCATCTCGTCCCAGTCGTCGGCCACCTCGAACAGCTGCCACATGGACGGCCATCCGTAAATCCACATCGACAGGTCAGCCTCTAACAACGTCGTGCCGGGTTCTATGGAGGATAAATCGAATTGGATGTACGTGTTCATCCACCCGTACTCATCGCTCGATTCGTAGATATACTCCACGCTCAGGGTTATCGAGTCGCCGTGGTTTTCGTCGGTGCCTGATACCTCCCCGTGATCGTACGAGTATACCGTGTACGAATCCTGCACGGGCTCGAAGACCTCGGAGGCCCACGCCGCGGATAGAACCGCCAGAGCCACCGTGCAAATAAGCCAGCCCCTGTTCATATCGCCCCCTAATCGAAACTCGCTTTTATCTCCCCCCAGCTCGCCTCCTGGACGTCGGCCTCGCTGAACAGGAGTTTCAGTTGCGGCGGGTGGCCTCCTTCGCGCGAGGAGGCGTCGAGGTAACAGGTCGCGGTGGTGGATTGGGAGGAAAGCCACGCGTAGTAGAGGATGCCGTAATTTTCGTCCGGATTGCGGGCCATCCACCCGATGATGTCCGGGTCCAGCACCGCCACGTCGCAGTACTGCCCCGTCGGGGGCAGGTCACTCCAGGCGCCTATCAGCTCGTCGGTATCCGGCTGGTTGGCCCAGGTGACAGTCATCTCCTCCCAGGGCTCGTCGATTCTGTAAACCTTGAATCCCCAGTCATCCGCGCCGCTGATGGTCCCTTCCAGGCTGTAGAGCGACAGCCGGGCCTCGAGGACCTCATCGCCCGGGCCTATTTCGTCCAGGTCAAAGTAAACGAGTACGTGGCAGAGTTCGAGGTCCCCGTACCAGAAGTAACACTTGCACACGAGCTCCTCGCCGTCGCCGAAGTTCTCGTCCACATCGATTGGGATGCCCTGGTACGAGTGCTCGCGGATGTAGGTGTCGGCGGCGGTCGGAATCTCCACCCATTCGCCGGCATAGGCCGCCGTGCACGCGAGCAACAGTAACGCCGAACAGAACAACTTTTTCATGACCATCTCCTTGTCCTGTTTAAAACCGCGCCTTTATATCCCCCCAGCTCGCCTCCTGGACGTCGGCCTCGCTGAACAGGAGTTTCAGTTGCGGCGGGTGGCCTCCTTCGCGCGAGGACAATTCAGCCCAATTGCCATCCAAAACGCCCCAGAGAATTATCCCAAAGTTTTCATCCGGATTGTCCACCATGCTCTCTATCCCATCGGTATCCAGCTGTGCGACGTCGCTGTACATGCCGGTGGGAAAAATCTCGCTCCACGAGCCGAGGAGGGCGCGAATCGGCGGCTGGTTGTTCCAGGTGATTGCGTACTCGTCCCACGCCTCGTTGCAACTGTACACGTAGATGGGGTAGGCGCCCTGCCCTCGTCTGTTGATGTAAATAGATAAAACCGCTTCGAGCACCTGGCCCGCGGGGTCCAGACCGCCGCAGTCGAAATGGATGAAGGAGCGCATTATGTCGTGGTCGAATTCAGTAAATTCTTCCCAAACATTGAGGTCCGGCTCCCCGCCGAAGTTTTCGTCCTCCTGGGGAAACCTGTAGTCATAGGACACGTAGGCGTCGGCATCGGTGTCCAGGACGACCCAGTCCGCAGCCGGGGCGACGGTTGCGACGGCCAGGATTACCGCGACGACGAACCAGTATCTGTTCATGCCGCCTCCTACTCGTACTCCGCCTTGATTTGTCCCCAGCTCGTCTCCCCGACCGCCTCGCCGGTGAAGAACAGGTGGAGCTCCGGCGCGTAGTCCGTCTCCCGGGTGCGGATTTTCGCCGCCGGGTCGTACTCCTGCACCTGCTCGGTGTCGCGGATTACGATGCCGTAGGCCGTTTCCGGCGCGTCCACCCAGCTCTTCAGGTGTCTATGGGTCATGTCCACGCAGTTATACCCCACGTTCAGCTCACAGAGGGCTAACTCTACGCCGTGCATCGGCTCGTTGTTGTAGGTGATGGTCATCTCGTCCCAGGCTTCCAGGACGGTGAGGAATCGCTGGGGGCCGCCGCCCCCGTGCTCGGCGTAGAAGACGAGCTGCGCCCCGACCAGGTCCGCCCCGGCGTATTCGCCCAGCCCGGAGAAGTCGAAGTGAATGAATGCCCGTCGGTCCTCATCACCCCACTGGTAGTAGTTGGACAGCACGTACATCAACGTCTCCGCGCCGAAGTTGTCGTCTTCGTACTGCGGGTCGCTCCCCCACTCCTCGTAGTGATAGACGTAGGAGTCCGCGTCGGCCGTCAGGACGACCTCCTCGGTGGCCCCGGCCGCGCCGGCCACAGCCAGGACGACCAAGATTACTAATCTACTTCCGCTCATCCCGTCTCCTTTTCTAGAAAGACGCCTTGATTTGTCCCCAGCTCGACTCCTGCACCGCGGGCCCCGAGAAAGTCAGCCAAAGCTCCGGTGCGTAGTCGCTCTCCCGGGTGTAAATACGCCCCGGAGTAGCGCTATCTCCTTCCCACCAATCGTGGTCCAGGATATGAATGCCGTAGGCCGTTTCCGGCGCGTCCACCCAGGGCGCGATGGGGCCGACGTCCAGGTCCACGATGGTTTCATCCACGTCCAGGTGGAATGTGGCCAACAATGCCCCCCTCTCCGGCCGGTTGTTGAAGGTGATGTTCATCTCCAACCAGGGTTCCGTCACCACGTAGGCGCGCTGGTCCTCTCCCAGGGCGGCTTGGGAGACCCTAAGTACGAGTTGAGCCTCGACCAAATCCGCGGCGTCGTATTCGCCGAGCCCGGAGAAATCGAAGTGCATGTAGGACATCTGGAGTTCCTGGGTAAGCCCTTTAGCCCAGCACTGGAGGAGTACACCCATCAGAGGCTCGCCGCCGAAGTTTTCGTCGATGTGCAACGGAGGCCAATCCACCCCATTGTCTTCGTACCAGACGTAACTGTCGCCGTCGGACTCCAGGACCACCTGCACGGTGGCCGGGGCGACGGACACGACGGCCAGGACGAGGATGGCTGTTTTCCTCATCGACTTCCTTCTCTGGTACTTACCCATCAATTATCAGTATAGCACACGGGGAAGGATAAAAACCGACCCCGTGGTTTGCGGTTAAAGGGGAGGGCGGCCCGTGAACCCCTGGTTTTCCTAACCCCCCGCTTTTTCATGCGGGCCGGGCCGCCCACCCTTTTGCACCCGTTAAAATAGCCAAAACTTCCCCGTCGTCAAGACCCAAATTGTACAAAAGCGTTTCGCCCGGAGGCGCGGGCGTCAAGGGGGTCGAGTCCGTATTCGATGGACCGCCTTCCGGCGCGGCACTAAAACCCTTGCCACAGACGGGGCGGTTTTGTATCCTTTTGCTGAATTTTACCCGGCGTTTCCCGGACCGGAGGGGGCGCCGCCGGGAGGGAGACGAGGCCCGGGGCGGACGGCGAAGAGGCGAAACCAGCGACGGACTTTTTGAGGCAGGCTGTTAAATCAGTAGCGAAATCCAAGACTAAAAAAGATTCAAAAGTGTGAAATTTGATGCAGTGATTTTGTTTACGTGAAACTTTGAATAACTGCAGAAAGGGAGGGGCATGGCCGAGCACGACCTGTACCACTTCGAGTGGGCCTGCACCGACATCGAGGCGACGCGGAAGTTCTTCGAGGGGCTCTTCGGCTGGGAGTTCACCCCCTGGGCCGACAACTACATGCTCTTCCACACGCCCTCGGGGCTCTCCGGCGCCCTGGCCCTGGATGAAGAGCTGGAACCGTCCGTCCGTCCGCTGCTCTACTTCCAGGTGGACGAGCTGGAGCCCTATATGAAAAAGGTCAAGAAGCTCGGCGGCGACGCGGTCTCCGACATCCAGGAGGCGCCCGAGCTCGGCAACTTCGTCATCCTCGCCGACCCCGACGGCTCCCTGTTCGGCGTGTTCAAGCCGTCCAAGGGGAGCAAGTGACGGACGAGCGCGATTTCAACATGCACTATGTCTGCTCCCACGAGGAGGCCCGGCGGCTCATCGAAGACCAGAGCGGTTTCCGGCTCACCAACTGCGGCTGCCGCGAGGAGGCCGGCGGCTGCGAACGGTCGCGCACCGACGTGTGCCTCATGTTCCCCGGGGCGAAGGAGGTCAGCGATAACGGAACGCCCTGGGCCATCAGCCGCGAGGAGGCCCTGGCCATCCTGCGCGAGGCGGGCCAGAAGCGCCTGGTCGCCCGGCCCTGGCGGGAGGTGACCCCGGACCGCGCCGACGGCATCTGCTTCTGCTGCGACTGCTGCTGCGGCTACTTCCGCGAGCCGGGGCGCTGGACGTGCGACAAGGGGGCGATGGTCGAGCGGACGGACCGCGAGGTCTGCACAAACTGCGGCACCTGCGTGGAGGTCTGCTACTTCGGCGTCCGGACCCTCGACCCGGAGAAAGGGGCCCTCGTCCTCGACGCCGAGAAGTGCTACGGCTGCGGCCTGTGCGTCGCGGCCTGCCCCAACGGGGCCGTGGAGATTTACACGCGCTGAAAGCCCGGTCGTTTTCGATAATAAAACCGCCCAACCGGGGGCGGTTTATTCATGGAAAATCATTGACAATTACTTTTTTCCACATTTCACCTTGACTACCCCCCCTCCCAGTGTTAGCTTATCTATACTGATGTTGTGAAGCCTTGTGGGACCTTGATTGGCACTTATACATCGAAAACCGTGAGGAGTAGTCATGAAGAAGCTGACGACAGCTCTGGTGGTTCTGTTCCTGGCCACGGTTACTTTCGCCGCCGATGAGTGGCACATCGAGACCGTTGACTCGGACGATGATGTGGGTTGGCACAACTCCCTGGCGTTGGACGACAACGACTACCCCCATATAGCATATCTTAATTATGGGATAAACGATTACCTTAAATACGCCCGTTGGGACGGCAACACCTGGCACATTGAGACGGTGGATGATTCAACGAGTCTAGTGGGTTATTTTCCTTCTCTGGCGCTGGATTCATCTGGTTATCCCCATATATCGTATCACGATCGAATAATAAATCTAAAATATGCTAGCTGGAACGGTAGCTCTTGGCAAATAGAAATTGCGGATTTAGCGGGACCGGGTATATATTTTCCTGAGAAAACCTCTTTGGCGCTGGATTCCTTCGACCGTCCCCACATCTCGTATTACGACGGGTATAACCATGATCTAAAATACGCCCGTTGGGATGGTGATGAATGGATTTATAGTACCGTGGATGGGGGGGTATATGAGTATGTCGGTGCCGGGTCATCTATATCTCTGGATTCCTCCAACAACCCCCACATATCTTATCAGGATTTTGGAAGTGAGGATTTAAAGTATGCCTATTGGGATGACCCAGTATGGCGGGTAGAAACAGTAGACTCAACGGGACAGACGGGTTACTGTTCTTCTCTGGCGCTGGATTCCTTTGGTTATCCCCACATCGCGTATTTATACTATTTACCCGGATTTAATCTCAGGTATGCCAGCTGGGACGGTGATTCCTGGCACATTGAGACCGTGGACTCAGAGGGCGATGTCGGTCTTAATATCTCTCTGACTCTAGATTCATCCGATTATCCTCACATTTCGTATGGTGATTGGACCAACAACAGCCTCAAATACGCCTTTTGGACCGGTGATTCCTGGTATATCGAGACTGTGGATTCACCAGCTTATGGTATGACCTCCATAGAACTTGACTCTTTTGGTTGCCCACACATCTCCTATTACTCAAGTGGAAGTGGTTATCTAAAATACGCTTACAGGGAAGACATGCCGGGAGTGGAGGATGTGGTGCTGTCGGCGGGCGTTCACAACGAGGGCGTCCTGGTCGGCTGGGCTATAACCGGTGACGCACCGGTGAGCTTCCGCGTCCTGCGCTCGGTGGGCGAGGGGGAGCCGTTGAGAGTCTCCGGCGCGCTTCCCGGTTCGGCGGTCCGTTGGCTGGATATAGATATTGAGGCGGGGATCGAGTACCGCTACTGGCTGGAGGTCACCGAGGCCGACGGGACGGTAAGTCGCTTCGGTCCCACGGAAGCCGTCTCCGTTCCCGAGCCTGCGCATGAGCTCGCCCTCTCGGCCTACCCCAACCCGGCGAGCGTTTCATTCACGGTTGACTACACCCTGCCCGTGGACGGTCGCGTAACTATTTCGCTCTACGACCTCTCGGGCCGTCGGATTGCAACAGTTTTCGACGGGGAGATGACCGCCGGGCGCCATGATATTTCCTACAACGCCTCGGCGCTCCCGCCGGGCGTGTACCTCGCGCACCTCGACACCGATTCCGGGAGCCTGACGCAGCGGCTGGTCATCGCGCGGTGAAACATTCGCGGCGGCCCGTGGAAGGGCCGCCCTACATCGGCAAAGACCCGTAGGGCGGGGAATCCCTTCCCCGCCGCTTTTACATTCCCGGCCCCTACGTTAAACCGCCCCTCGGGGCGGTTTTCAGTTGCGGGTGATTTATCGAAAAATGGCCGCCCAACATCATCTAATTTCCGTGGGGCGGGGAACCGAACGAAGCGGGCTATGCGAAGCAAATCCTTTCCCCGCCGCCTGAACCCCCCTCCCTGACCCTCCCCCCAGAGGGGGGGGACCATCGCCCGACCTCCGCCCCGGCCCTTCAGCGGGCCAGGACCAGGCGGCGGGTCTGGTGGAAGCCGTCGGTAATCAGCCGGTAGAGGTAGACCCCGGCCGGGACGTCCGCCTCCCAGGCGCACCCGTGCCTTCCGGCGGCGAGCTCGGCGTCCACGAGCACGGCCACCCTCCGCCCCGCCAGGTCGTAGACCGTCAGCTCCGCCCGCCCATTTTCGGCCAGCTCGAAGCTGAAGTTCACGCTCTCCCGCGCCGGGTTGGGGTAGCAGGCGTCCAGGCGGGTCTCGCGGCCCGAGGGCAGCTCACCCGCGGACGGCAGCCGGACCTGGGGCGAGAGGTAGCGGCGCCCGCGGGCGTCGTAGGCCTCGAAGCGATACCAGCAGGCCGCGCCGGGAACCCCCGTGTCCAGGTATGCCCCGGTTTCCATCCCGGGGAGCGGCGTATCGTTCAGCCGCGTCCACCCCGCCTCGGGACGGTAGCCCGGCCCGAGCGGCTCGTCGGCGAAGGCCGTCTCCGAGCACATGAGGTGGGCCGAGGCGCGGGACACCCCCGAAGCGGGCTCGACCAGGCGGTAGACGTTCAACGCGACGAGGTCGTTGTCGGTGGATATCCGCCAGGAGAGGAGCGCCCCATCCTCGTTGCGCTCCGCCCCGGTCGAGTCCCAGGTGAAGACATCCATGTCCAGGTCCACCGCGGCGTCGTAGGCCTGGACGATTCCCCAGCCGTAGTCGTTGTCCGGCTCGTCGGCGCGGGTGGCGGTGTCCAGGAGGGCCTGACGGATTTCGGCCGCGGTGGCGTAGGGGTTAATCTCCCGCAGCAGGGCCAGCACCCCGCCCACCAGGGGGCAGGAGAGGCTGGTCCCGGCGGAGAAGTCGTAGGTGTCGGTCGATTCGGCGTCGGCGATGTATGTGTAGAGGCCCAGGGCGCAGACCTCGGGCTTGATGCGCCCGTCGGCGGTCGGCCCGCGGGAGGAAAATTCGGTCAGCTCGTCCTCGTCGTCCACCGCTCCGACGGCCAGAATGCCGTCGCAATCTGATGGGGAGTTGAGCGTCCCTGCGCCGTCGCGTCCGTCGTTGCCCACGGAGTTCGCGTGGAGCATCCCGTTGTCCCGGGCCCAGTTCACCGCCAGGGCCACCACCGTCGTCTCGCCGTCCAGGTCCTCGTAGGAGTAGTCCCCCTCGCCGTCGTCGAAGTAGCGGTAGCCGAGGGAAGAGCTAGACACGTCCGCCCCCAGGGCCTCGCCCCACTGCAGGCCGGACTGGAACCAGTACTCCTCGTCGTGGACCTCCTGGGTGATGTCCTCGGTTTTGGCCAGCAGGAATGTGGCCCCGTAGGCCGGCCCGATGAGCTCGGAGGGGTAATAGCCGCCCAGGGTGCTCCAGGTGGCCGTGCCGTGGTTCCACGCGTCCGGGTCGTCGCCCGGCTCGTTGTCCACGTCGTTGTCGTCGTTGACGAAGTCCCACTCGTCCTTCAGGTCCAGCTCGGCGAAGGCCTCGTGGTCGGTGCGGAAGCCGGTGTCCAGCATCAGCACCGTCACCCCCGCCCCGGAGTACCCCTCGTCGTGGAGCCGGTCCACCTGTATCTGGGTAATCTGGGTCTCCGAGAGGCCGTAATCCAGGCCCATCGCCTCGCAATCCGCGCCCCCCGCGGGCGAGGCGTCGGGCAGGACGCTGGTCGCCGTGGGCTGGAGCCGGACCACGAAGGGAAGCCGGGCGACGGCGTCGATCTCCGCCACGGTGGCGTCGAAGCATACCGCGTTGGCGATGGAGCTGGCGCCGATGCGGCGGGTGACGAGCGACGTGACCGCCTCGTCGTAGGCTCGGCAGACGGGCAGGTCGCGCTCGTCGGCCAGGGAGCCCGGGGGTCGGTTGAGGGCGCGGCGGGCGTACTGGTCGGGATTCATCGCGGCAGTTAAGGAGTCCAGGGCCGCCTCGAGCTCCGCCGGTCCGGCGTACCCCTTGTCGGCGAAGAAGGCCCAAACGCCGAGGAGCTCGTCCTCCCCGGCGCAGGCCATCCGCCGCTCCAGAATCGGTGAAATCTCTGCCGCGGCCAGGGCGGGCAGCGTCGCCGCGAGGATGAGCAGGATTGTCAGGCGTTTCATTACGACGCTTCCTTTTGCGCTTTACATTCCAAAACCACTATAGCACGGAGTAATCCGCCGTACAAGGAGGAAAGCCTATTGTTGGGGAGGCGTCCCCGCTGCATTCTTGTTCATTATTTATCATCAAGCAAGAAACGGGCCGTTTACGAGGGCGTTCCCTCCGACGGCCCGCGGTCCTGCTGCGATGACGTAGGGGCCGACCTTCAGGTCGGCCCGCGGGCGACCGTGGACTCCTCGCCCCTACGGGTTGGATTTGTCATCAATGGCCGTAGGGCGGGGGCTCCGTACCCCGCCCGATGGTGCGAAAACGGGCGGCATACTCCAGCTGCCGCCCTACACGTTTCAGGATTCGGATGCGTGCCGGGGAAACACTCACCGCCGCTCTATCGCACACACCCGACCTGCGGCCGCCGGGGGGTGGGCTTTACTCGTCCTTGTCCTTCTCGAACAGGGTGGACGGGCACCAGCGCGGGACCCAGAAGTCGGGGTCGGTCTGGTGGATGTCGGCGTCCAGGCACTCGTCGGAAAGCCGGACCGCCATCTGCCGCCGAACCTCGGCGTAAATTTCGTCCGCCTGCTCCACGGCCAGGGTGTCCACGTCGTGGACGCACGGCGAGTAGACGATGACGTCGGTGCCGGGCTGGTGTTGCACCGCGGTCAGGTGGGCCAGGAACACCTGGTACTGCAGCACCTCCTTGAAGAAGAAGATGCGGCTCATCAGCCCGCGGATGGGCCGGGTCTGTCCGTGGTAACCGAAGAAGGCGGCCAGGATGAGGAGCTTCTTCGGGCTGCCCGAAGCGCGGAAGTCGGCGTTGATGCTGGGGAGCGGGGTTTTTTCCAAAAGGGTCGGGTCCACGAACCTCTCCCCCTCGAACCACCCGGGCCGCATCACGCCCTGCATGGCGATGGAGCTGCGAATCGCGTCGACGAGGTTCCCCTCCTTAACCACCTTGATGCGCGCCGAGCCGTCGTCGTGGGCCAGGAGAATCCTCAAGCGGACCGGGCAGTCCTCCACGCGCTCCACGCGCAGAAGCCCCTTCACCCGGCCGATGAGCGCCCGGCCGTTCACGAGGCCGTCGGCCAGGTCCAGGTCCCACCTCCGGGTGAAGAGCCCTTTGAGGATATGCCCCCAGGCCACGTCCACCAGGTCGCGGCGCCGCAGCCGCCGCAGGAGTGCCATCACCTCCGCCACGGGCGTCCCCGAGCACCAGAGCCCCGCGGCGAGCGATCCCGAAGAGGCCCCCCACACCTCGTCCACGTGCTTTCGCAGACCCAGGTCGTCCAGCGCCTGCAGAATCGAGAGGCTCGAGGCCAGCGCCAGGATCGCCCCAGAGCCCAGCGAAACGACGAAATGCGTGTCCGGTTCACTCACGCGCGCGATGAAGCGGCTGAGATTTTCCGGGTTCAGCGCCAAAGGTTTTTCGGGAATTGTCACGGCGGCGTCCGGGTGGAGGGGCGACGGTAATTATACCAGATTGGGGCGCACGAGCCCCCGAGCCCGCGGAGCGTTCCGACCGGCGGGCGGCGCCCGCGTTTTTTTTGACCGGGTCCCTCGTCCCGATTTATCCCGGTCGGTGAAAAAAATTTGCCCTTTCGCGCGGGCGGTCGGCGGGAGGGCATTCGGCTTGTGAAAGGTATACCCTCGTTTTACGCCTATACCCCCCGGCGGGCCGTCCTCCGAGGGGAGAAAATAATCGGAACGGCGACGGAAGAATCGCTGTATCTTGTTGAAATATAAATTCTTGATTAAATGAATTTTTTCTTGAATTTTTTGAGAAACGGGCTATACTTCAGCTATAAAGTATTCGTTGCCATCACCACCCATACTCGAAGGGAGGTGTTCGATGCCCGGCAAGAAAAAGACCACCAAGAAGCCGAAGGCTTAACGCCGGTTCACAAGAACCAGAATGTAAACGGGGGATGTCCGTCGAGGTCATCCCTCGATAATTTTTGCCCCGCCTATACCCCGCCGACGGCGGGTCGCCCCGACCGGGGAGTCGGTCGTCGCCCGGTTAAAAAAAGAGGGCCGTCGACCGGGAGAACGAGGGCCCGGTGCCGGTCTTTTTAAACAGGATGCAAACGGGTGGATGACCGGGAACGCCGTCCTATGTCCTGAATATATCCTAATGTTCCGTTATAGGCTGCCGGTAGGTAGAAGCTCCGATGAAGAATCCTCGACGGAGATGTGAAACCGCCGAGGGGGAGATGGCCGCAAGGTCCATCCATCAGCCGTTACCGGGCCGTCGGGTCACGAGCGGCCGGTGAGAAGCCCAGGGTCGGGTCGAAAGGGGGTGTTCACCTCGGGACGAACGCCTGGGCGACCATCCGGCTCAACGTCCTTTACCCCCCATCGGCTCACGGCTCAAATTTGGTCAACCTCCCTATAAGCCCCGACTCCTCCGCGTCGTACAGCAGCGGGCGGCGGTTCAGCTCGGCGGCGTAGTTCTCCCGGAAGCGCCCGACCCAGGGCTCCAGCTCCTCCGCGCTCCAGCCCAGCCGCGTCCCGTAGTAATAGACCATGAGCGCCGCGTCGGCCCTATCTATGGCGTCCGAGTCGTTGTTGGCGAAGAACTCCCAGGCGCCCCGGGCGGTGACGGCGTCCTCGGCGTCGTCGATCCCCCCGCCGCCGGTGAAGTCCCCGTCGGCCACTCGCCGCCGGGTGTCCGGCGCGTCGCACAGAAGAAGCTGGCGCACCACGAAGTCGTGCATCCCCGACTCGGCCAGGTTCGGCATGAGCATGGCATCCTCGAAGCGCCCCCCGGCCCCCTCGTAATCCCCCGCCAGGCGCGTGAGCTCCGCCGCCAGGTACACCCGCTCCACGAGCTGCTCCGGCAGCACCTCCCCCGCCTCGAGCGCTCCGTCCAGAAGCCCCACGATGGACGCGGCGTACTCCGCGCGGTAGGCCGCCGGGAGGTTCTCCGGCCGCAGGCACCACCAGCCGATTAAAAGCGTGTCCGCCAGCTCGACCCGCGTGGCGCCCCGGAACTGTTCCAGCATGTAGAGGTTGCGGTACTGCTCCCATAACGGCTGCTCACCGGCGCGGTCGGTCAGATTTTCCCGTACGAAGGCGGCCTCGTTTTCAGGAAGCTCCTCGCCGAAGCGGCCCACCCAGTCCGCGTAGCCGCATTCCGGCGAGTACGCCAGCCAGTACCACCAGGGCTCCTCGCCGACGGCGTGCTGGGCGAAGTCCGTCCCCACGCCGCCGAAGTTGTTGGTGCTGGCCAGGACGCCGACATCGACCTCCTCGCCGCACACGGGGCAGACGCGCGTCTCGAAATCCAGGGTGGTGGCCCCGGCGGCCGCGCAAAAGAGGAGGACCAGGGGGAGAATCCGGCGGGTCATGCTCACCTTCCTCGGTTGTTCTCGACTGGAAGTATAGCACGACGGGCGCCCGGCGGCGCGGGCGAAATTTTCGCCTTGGCCCCGGGCCGCCGGTTGTTTTATACTGCGTGTACTTGGTCCGAAAATCCCCAACCGATTCCCAAGGAGACCCATGAAGCACGAACTTTTATACCGGCCGAACTTCACCCTGGCCAAGGTGATGCTGGACCCCGGCGAGAGCGTCACCGCCGAGGCGGGCGCCATGGTGAGCATGTCCGCCGACATCCAGATGCAGACCAAGGCCCGCGGCGGCATCGGCAAGGCCCTCCTGCGCTCCATGGTCGGCGGCGAGAGCTTCTTCCAGAACACCTACACCGGCGGGCCCGCCGGCGGCGAGGTCACCTTCGCCCCCGGATACCCCGGCGACGTCATCCAGCTCCAGCTCGCCGGCAACGCCATCATGGCCCAGTCCGGCGCTTACATCTTCGACACCGGCAACATCCAAATCGACACGAAGTTCGGCGGCGGCAAGATGTTCTTCTCCGGCGAGCGCCTTTTCCTCCTGAAAATCGCCGGCCAGGGCGACGTCTTCCTTTCCGCCTACGGCGCGATTCACATGGTCGAGCTCGGAGCGGGCGAGGAGTACATCGTGGACACCGGCCACATCGTCGCCTTCGACGAATCCGCCACGTTCAAGGTCACCAAGGCCGGCGGGATGAAGTCCCTCTTCTTCTCCGGCGAGGGCTTCGTGTGCCGCTTCAGCGGCCCGGGCCGCGTATGGCTCCAGACCCGCAACCCCATGATGTTCTTCATGATGGGCTCGAAGTAAAAAAGGCCCCCCTCTCCCCCTGGGGGAGGGGATGGGGGTGAGGGCTACCTTTGAAAAAAGCGGCGGGGCGGAAAAGCCCCGCCCCTACATTTGCGCCATAGACCGCGCCCCGGCCTGGGTGATATAATACCAACGCTAATACCCCCCGGACGCCCCATGCCCTCCACGCGCAGCATCAACGCCGCATTCCGCGAATACTACGCCCTCCTCGACTCCTACGCCGAGAAGGACGCCGGGACCGAGAGCACCACCGAGACCGCCATGAAGCGACTCCTCGGCGACTGGTGCTCCATGCTCGGCAAGTGGAGCCTGATAAAAGAGTCGATGAAGACCCCCCGCGGAAACTCCATCACCCCCGACGGCATCATCGTGGACCCCATGCACATCCGCCGCGGGTACTGGGAGGCCAAGGACACCGACGACGACCTCGAAACCGAAATTTCCGCCAAGCGCCGCGCCGGATACCCCTTCGAAAAAAACCTCCTCTTCGACGACACCGTCACCGCCGTACTCTTCCAGGACGACGCCCGCCTCGGCGACTGCCGCGTCCGCGAGCGCGAATGCTTCGAGCGCATGCTCTCCGACTTCTTCGCCTGGACCAGCCCGCCCATCCAGGGCTTCCACCAGGCGATGGACCGCTTCACCGAGGACCTGCCCCAGTTCGCCAGGAGGCTCCACGAGCTCATCGACGAGGCCAAGGCCAACAACCGCAAGTTCGTCGACCAGCTCAACAACTTCTTCGAAATGTGCAAGGCCAGCCTCAACCCCGCCGTCACCCCCGAACAAATCGAACAGATGCTGGCCCAGCACCTCCTCACCGAGCGCGTGGCCCGCAGAGTCTTCCGCTACGACCGCTTCCGCGAGACCAACGCCGTCGCCAAAGAGCTGGAAAACCTCGTGGACGCCTTCCTCGGCGACGCGCCCTCCCGCGACCGCTACATGGGCGGGCTCGACCCCTATTTCAAGGCCGTCGAGACCTACGCCGACCTCGTAGGGGATTTCTCCGAGAAGCAGGACTTCCTCACCAAGGTCTACGAGCCGTTCCTCAACGTCTATTCGCCCAAGGACGCCGACCGCCTCGGCATCGTTTACACGCCGCAGCCCATCGTCCGCTTCATCGTCAACTCCGTCGAGGCCGCGCTCGGGGAGCATTTCGGCAAGTCGCTGGCCGACTCCGGCGTCCACGTCCTCGACCCCTGCACCGGCACCGGCAACTTCATCGTCCAGGTTTTAAAGAAGATTCACGCCCTGCGGCCCTCCGCCTTGGAGCACAAGTACCTCCACGAGCTCTGGGCCAACGAAATCCTGCTCCTGCCGTACTACATCGCGGGGCTGAACATCGAGACCGCTTACCACGCGCTCACCGGCGAGCATCTGACGTTCCCCGGCGTGTGCTTCACCGACACGCTGTTGTTGAACACCGTCGAGGCGCAGCCCCTCCTCGAAGGTTTTTCTCCCGCCAACGCGGAGCGGGTCCATGCCCAGGAGAAGGCGGACATCACCGTCATCCTCGGCAACCCGCCGTATAACGCGTGGCAGGAGTACGAGAATCAGGGGGCGAAGAACCCGCCGCACAAGGCCGTTTACGACCGCATCAAGGCGACCTACGCCAAGGATTCCGGGGCCACCAACCTCAATTCGCTTTACGACCAATATATCCAGTTCATTCGCTGGGCTACAGATAGGGTGGGGGAATCGGGC